>OMSW01000178.1 GCA_900290295.1 Burkholderiales bacterium | reverse complement strand
TGCCGAACGGCTTCGGTCAAAACAATATCCCGACAGGCCTTCATTTCCTGGGTGCAGCATGGACCGAACAAACTTTGATCGCCGCCGCCGACGCCTTTCAACAAGCCACCGACTGGCACCAGCGCCGTCCGCCCAAATTGATGTGAAGAAACGCGATGAAACACTGTAGTACATTCCTGTTCCTGCCCGTTCTCCTGGCCGCGCAGGATCGGCCGATCGTGATCAGAGCGGGAACGATCCTTGACGGAAGAGGCCGGGTCCTTCACGATACGTCGATTGTTGTTCAAGGTTCGAAGATCCAAGAAGTCAAATCGTCCGCCAGTCCAGTAACCTACGATCTGCACAATCTGACGATACTTCCCGGTTTAATCGATACTCACGTGCACATCACCTGGCATTTCGGGCCCGATGGCCGGTACATGCCCAGGGATGCCTCAGCAGCCCAGGCGATGGGGTATGCGATGGAGAACGCCTATGTCACGCTAATGGCCGGGTTCACGACTGGCCGGGTTCACGACGATTCAGAGCGTGGGTAGCCCGCTCGACCGCGATGTTCGCGACGCAATCAATCGCGGCGTTCAGCCTGGACCGAGATTGCTGACGTCGGTCCGCGGCGTGAATAACGCCAGGTTAAGCGTCGAGGAACTTCGCGAGGCCGTCCGTAAGAATGCCGCCGACGGCGCGGATTTGATCAAAATGTTCGCCTCAGCGGGCAGCGTCAAGAACGGTGGGCACCAGACGCTTAGCAACGAACAGATTGCGGCGGTGTGCGATGAAGCCAGAAAAGCAGGACTGAGAATCCTGGTCCACGCCTACGGAGACGATACCATTCGAGCGGTGTCAGTAGCCGGTTGCACGTCGGTCGAGCACGGCTTCTTTGCGAGTGATGAAACATTGCGTGAACTGGCCTCGCGGGGCACGTATTACGATCCGAACATCGGATTAGTGATGCAGAACTATCTCAACAACCGACCCAAGTTTCTCGGGATCGGCAACTACACCGAAGATGAAATGGCCGAGATGGAGAAAGCGATTCCTATCACGCTCGCTACATTCAAACGAGCCCTCGCGATTTCGGGTCTAAAGATCGTTTTTGGCACCGACGCCGTTGCCGGCGCGCATGGTCACAACATTGAAGAACTGATTTATCGTGTTCAAAAGGGAGGGCAGGATGCAGGCGCAGCGATTCTTTCCGCGACGTCCGTCGCCGCGGAGTCGCTCAAGATGGGCGACAGAATAGGCGCTATCGCCCCCGGCATGGGAGCCGATATCATCGCAGTCGAGGGCGATCCTCTTAAGGACGTCACCGCGCTGCGTCGGGTAGTGTTCGTAATGAAGGACGGGAAAGTCTATAAGAACGTGGCGCGCGGTTTATGATGCGCTGTGTCTGGGCACTGCTGGTCGTGATGCCATTGGCGGCGCAGCAATGGCCGGTTTACGGCGCCGATGACGGCGGCTCAAAATATTCTCGGCTCGAGCAGATCAACCGATCCAACGTTTCGAAGCTGAAGGTGGCGTGGGAATGGAAAAGCGGCGAGGTGCCGATGCCCCAGTTCGGCTCGACGCCGGGGCCGTTCGAAGGGACGCCAATCATGATCGACGGCGTGCTGTATTTTCCCTCGTCCTATTACCGGGTCATCGCGCTCGATGCCGTCACCGGACATGAATTGTGGACTTACGATCCGAAAGCGTACGAAGACGGTCCCGATCCGAACACCCGTTATTCGCATCGCGGAGTCGCGGCCTGGCGGGACGGCGCGAAGCTCCGGATTTTTCTCAACGTCCACCAGAAGCTGATCTGCCTGGATGCTGCCACCGGCAAACCTGTAGCCGGTTTCGGCGATAACGGCGTGATCAGCCTGATCCGAGACATGCGGTGGGAG
Organism: Burkholderiales bacterium; assembly: GCA_900290295.1. Classification (GTDB taxonomy): domain Bacteria; phylum Pseudomonadota; class Gammaproteobacteria; order Burkholderiales; family Burkholderiaceae_F; genus GJ-E10. Next base: position 516 of record OMSW01000178.1, on the reverse strand, counting down.
GTAAACCCGAAACATTACTCCAATTCCTCGCCGCCTGTCATTTATAAGGACCTGGTGATCGTGGGCAGCAACGTCAACGATTACATGGTGTATAAGAAGGACCCGCCGGGCGATGTAAGAGCTTTCAATGCGCACACTGGCAAGCTCGCGTGGACGTTTCACACGGTGCCCGAAAGCGGCGAGCCAGGCTCGGAGACGTGGGGCGGCGGCTCCGAAAAATTCACGGGACACACCAACGTGTGGGCGCCCTTTACGGTCGACTCAGTACGTGGCCTAGTTTACCTCCCGGTGAGCACGCCGAGCAATGATTTTTACGGCGGAGCGCGGCCCGGCAAAAATCTTTTCGCCGAATCCATTGTCTGTCTGGATGCGAGTACGGGAAAGCTAAGGTGGTATCAACAGCTGGTGCACCACGGGTTGTGGGATTATGACCTCGCTTCTCCGCCCAATCTCGTTACGCTGACGGTCAACGGAACGAAAATCGACGCGGTCGTTCAGTTGACGAAAATGGGCTTC
>OMSW01000059.1 GCA_900290295.1 Burkholderiales bacterium | reverse complement strand
CGGACGAGCGGTTCCGCATTATTGAAGCATCGGACGCAGGCGTGAAGCATTTCTGGATCGAATCTGCTTATCGCCAGATCAGCACAATGGTCTTGTCGCCCGAAGGCGAAATGAGAACAATTACCGGTTGCGAACCCATCCGCTAGTCCAGGAGAAGTGCTATGCCGACGTATGTGCGGACCGATAAGTGCGACGGCTGTAAGGGGCAGGAAAAGACCGCCTGCATGTACATATGCCCGCACGACCTGATGTTGCTCGACCTGGACGGTTCGAAGACCGGCCATCCGATGAAGGCCTACAACCAGGAGCCCGAGCAGTGCTGGGAGTGTTACTCCTGCGTCAAGATCTGTCCGCAAAACGCCATCGAGGTGCGCCACTACGCGGACGTCGTGCCGCTGGGCGCCCAGGTCCAGCCCTTGCGCGGCACCGACGCGATCATGTGGACGATCAAATTCCGGAACGGCAACGTCAAGCGCTTCAAATTCCCGATCCGGACCACCGCGGAAGGGTCGATCGACCCGTACCGCGGCAAACCGACCGCCGACATGGCGGAGATCGAACGCCATGACCTGCTGTTTACGCGGCAGACCCACAAGGCCGACCCCAGCCAGTTCCTGGAGTGACGTACCTATGAGCGAGAGTCACGGACTGGACGATCCCGAGATCGTCGAGGAGGAGCTCGACATCCTCATCATCGGCGGCGGCATGGCCGCCTGCGGCGCGGCCTTCGAGATCACGCGCTGGGCCGAAGGCACCGGCCTGCGGATCAAGCTGGTCGACAAGGCCGCGTTGAGCCGCTCCGGTGCGGTGGCGATGGGCCTTTCGGCCATCAACACCTACGTCGGCGAGAACGACCCTGCGGACTACGTGCGCTACGTGCGCAACGACCTCATGGGCATCGTGCGCGAGGACCTGGTGTACGACGTTGGCCGTCACGTCGATGACTCGGTGCATAACTTCGAGGAATGGGGTTTGCCGATATGGAAGCAGCCCGGCGATGAGGGCAAACCTCTGCGCGACGGCGGCAAGCCGGTGCGCTCGGGGCATTGGCAGATCATGATCAACGGCGAATCCTACAAGTGGATCGTCGCCGAGGCGGCCAAGAAATCCCTCGGCCAGGACCGTATCCAGGAGCGGGTGTTCATCGTGCGCCTGGTCACTGACAAGAACGACCCGACGCGCGTTGCCGGAGCCGCGGGCTTCTCGGTGCGCGAGCACAAGGTCTATATCTACCGGTTCAAGTGCTGCCTGCTCGTCTGCGGCGGAGCCGTAAACGTGTTTCGCCCGCGCTCCGTGGGCGAGGGCACGGGGCGCGCGTGGTACCCGGTGTGGAACGCCGGATCCACCTACGCGATGGCCGCCGAGTGCGGCGCGGAGCTCACGATGATGGAAAACCGTTTCGTGCCGGCGCGTTTCAAGGACGGCTATGGCCCGGTGGGGGCATGGTTTCTGCTCTTCAAGGCCAAGGTAGCTAACGGCATGGGCGAGGACTACAACGCTATTCACGGCGCCGAGCTCAAGGACACCAAGCGCTTTGGCAAGTACGGACAGGGCGTGCCGGGTACCTGCCTGCGCAACCACCTGATGCTCAACGAGATGAAGGAAGGGCGCGGCCCGATCATCATGGACACGGCGACGGCGATGAAGACGTTCGCCGAGAAAATGACGCCCAAGGAGGTCAAGCACCTGGAAGCCGAGGCGTGGGAGGATTTCCTCGACATGACCATCTCCCAGTGCGGCATCTGGGCAGGCGAGAACATCGAACCCGACAAGACGCCCTCCGAGATCATGCCGACCGAGCCGTACCTGCTGGGTTCGCATGCGGGTTGTGCCGGAATCTGGGTATCGGGGCCGACCGATCTGCCGGGCACGCCCAAGGAATGGAACTGGGGCTACAACCGCATGAGCACGGTGAAGGGCCTGTTTAGCGCAGGCGACGGCGTCGGCGCCTCGGGCCACAAGTTCTCTTCGGGCTCCTTCACCGAGGGACGCATCGCCGCCAAGGCGATGGTCAAGTTCGCCATCGACAACAAGGGCTGGAAGCCCGAGATGGAGCGCACGCGCGATGAGCTGGTCGCGGAAATCTACCGTCCGGTGAAGACCTTTGTGCAGTACAAGGACTACACCACCGCGATTGACATCAACCCGCACTACATAACGCCCAAGATGCTGCAGTTCCGCCTGCAAAAGATCATGGACGAGTACGTCGCCGGCGTGGCCACCTTTTACCAGACGAACGCCAAGATGCTCGAGATGGCGGAGAAGAAGCTGGTGATGCTACGCGAGGACTCGCTCAAGATGCGTGCCAAGGATCTGCACGAGCTGCTGCGCGCCTGGGAGAACTACCACCGCATTCTGACTGCCGAGGCGCACATGCGCCACATTCAATTCCGCCAGGAGACGCGCTACCCTGGCTACTACTACCGTACCGACCACAACTACATCGACGACGAGAACTGGAAGTGCTTCGTCAACTCCCGCTACGACCGCAATACCGGGAGCTGGGAGCTAAAGAAGGTGGCGCACAAGCATCTGATCAAGGACTGAGCCGCCGGGCGCCTAGCGGACGTATTATCGAGCGCCATGAGCAAGCCGTTCACGGAGCCCAAGCCGCTTTCGCCGGTCCAGCCGGTCTCCCTCGGCCTGCAGGACCGCTTCCAGTTCCGCTGCCACAAGGGCATCGCCTGCTTTAACAAGTGCTGCGAGAACACCGACATCCTGCTCACACCCTACGACGTGCTGCGCTTGAAGAACCGGCTCGATCTATCGAGCCGCGAGTTCATCGACCGCTACACCCGCGACTGCGAGCTCGACGCGCACGGCACGCCCGGCCTCAAGCTCGGGCACAAGCCCGGCTCGCAGGCTTGCATCTTTCTCGAGCCGGACGGTTGCGGTGTGTACCAGGACCGGCCCGCGGCCTGCCGCTATTACGCCCTGGGCATGATGTCCCTGCGCAGGAAGGGCTCGCCCGTGGATGAGGACAGCTACTTCGTGGTGAAGGAGGACCACTGCCTGGGACACATCGAGCCGCAGGAACAGACCGTGGGCGAGTACCGCGCGGGGCAGGAAGTGGGCCGCTACGATGATGCCAACCGCGAATGGCGCCGAATCATCCTGAAAAAGCGCAGCGCCGGTCCGACCGTAGGCCGGCCTTCGCAAAGGAGCTTCGAACTCTTCTTCTTCGCGAGTTACGACATCGATGGTTTCCGCGCGTTTGTCGCCTCCGAGGGGTTCCGGAAGGTCTTCGAGCTGGACCCCGACGAGCATCGGAAGCTTCTTTCCGATGACGAGGCACTGCTGCAATTTGCCTTCCGCTTCCTGCGCCAGGCGCTCTACGGCGAGGCGACGATTCCGGTTCGTGCACAAGCCGTTGGCGAGCGTGGCCAGCGTGTCATGGAAAAGCTCGCCAAGAATGCGCAAGCCTCCGCCGAGGAGCGCGCGAAGCAGCAGGACGCGTTGTACGAGTCGCTGCTCGACGAGGATCGCTTCGGCGCCCGCGAAGAATGAATGCCATCCCCGCGATCGACGACGCCGAGCGCTGGGCCGTGGAAAGCGCCCTGCGCGCACGCTACGGCCGGCGCGTCGACACCGAACTCGCCGAAGTCGAGCTCAAGCTCGCGCCGCAGGACGGATACCTCACCGCCTGTCCGACGCTGTACTGGGAGGCGCGTGGCGCTGCTTTTGTCATCTCCAAGGTGGCCGAGGGCCGCTATCGCACGATGTTCTACTACTTGGCTGATTTCAATCCCGAGCAATACGGAACCGGCCGCCCGGAATACGACGACCTGATCGAATGCGTGACCACGGTGCTGCGCCTGCAGGCGGACCACGAGAAGGAGCGTCACGGCGTCTGCAGCGGCAAGACTGCGCAGGACTTGCAGGGTTTCGGCGAGCTCGATCTGGACGACGGCGGTCCGGACGGAGCGCAGGCATGACGCTCGAAAAGGCGCGGCAGCTCCTGAAGGTGCAGGCCGACTTCGGCGGTTTTTACAACGCCAACGGCGCGAAGCTGATCCTTGCCGAGGTGAGCCGCGAGCACGGGCAGGAGGCGGTAGACGGACTTATCCGGGAGCTCGAACTCGAGCGGATTTTCGGGTTCCAGCCCGGGGCCACCTTCGATGGCCGGCTGGCCGGCTAGGACGGCGCGCAGGGCGCTACTCGTGAGCACGCCCAAGTGGCGCTAGGCATGTGTTGCGGCCTCCTTCGACGGCTGCCGTGCGGCGAGCCGCTCCTTGGCGAAGGTGACGAAATCGCTGACTGCCTTCGAGTAGAACTTCTGGCGGAAATACACGACTGAGAGGTTCCTCACCAGGCGCGGCGCGAGCGGGATCCCGACCAGCAAGCACAGGCGCGTCTCCTTGATCACCGTGGCCCGCGACATGATCGCAAAGCCGCGCCCGGTCGCAACCAGCCCCTTAAGCGCCTCGGGGCTGCCGAGTTCCATCGCCGGCTGCAGCGAGTCCGGAGCGATGCCGATTTTCTGCAGGTAGTGGTCCGTGACCTCGCGCGTGCCCGAGCCGGGTTCGCGGCTGATGTAGGCATGCTGCGCGAGCTCAATCGGCACAACGGATTTCTGCTTCGCCAGTGGGTGCAGGGGCGCGCATACAACCAGCAGCTCGTCTTCGCATACGAACTCGGTGACCAGTGACGGCAGCAGCGAATCGCCCTCGATAAAGCCGACGTCGAGGTTGTGCTCCGCGAGCTGGAACTGCACCTGCTCGGAATTGGCCACCAGCAATCTCGGCACGATGCTCGGATAGCGCACGCTGTATTCACCGAGCACCTGGGGCAGCAGGTACTCGGCGATGGTCATGCTTGCGCCGATCAACAACGGTCCGGCGATCTGCGCGGTCAGATCCTTGAGCTTGGCATCGAGCTCGTAGGACAGCCCGAGGATACGTTCGGCGTAGTCAAATACAATTTTTCCGGCCTCGGTGAGCGAAATCTGGCCGCGGCCGCGCTCGAACAGGTGCGTGTTGAAATGCTCCTCCAGCTGCTTGATCTGGAAGGTCACCGCGGGTTGCGACATGAACAATGCATCCCCCGCCTTGGTGAACGAGAGGTGTTTTGCGACAGCGTGGAAGACCTGAAGGCGCCGGTCCATGGATACAACGATGCGTTATTAGCAAATGCTAATTCCAGCATAAAGCCGATCGCCCATAAAGTGGCGCCCGGGGCAGCGAAATGGCCGCCGAGGGAAGTAACCCGTTCTAATGCGAGGTCTTTGTCACGGCGAGCGCCGTGCCACCGGCACGCTGGAATTGGCGGCAAGTTCCAGGTGGCAATTACGCCTTCTTCAGTGGAACTACCTTGATAGCGATGTCCTGCAGCTTCTTTGGCTGGATCACGTGCCCGTCGAGGCCGGCCTGCTTGGGCGTAGCGCCGTAGGCAACGGCAAGCAGCTGCGAATAGTAAGCGACCGGCATGGCGAGCTTCGTGCCGTGCTTGCGGTTGATTTCGGACTGGTAGATCTCTACGTTGGCCTGGCAAAGCGGGCAGGGCGTCACGATCATGTCGGCGCCGTGGTCATAGGCCGACTCGACGATCTGCTTGATCTGCTTCTGGCTCTTGTCCGGCTCGGAGAAGGCCAGCGCACCACCGCAGCAGGACACCTTCTGTTCGTACTTGGTCAGCGGCTCGCCACCTACGGTCTCGACCATCTTGTCGAGGTACATCGGGTTCTCGAACGACTCGCCGGCGATGCCGAAGGGGCGATTCGTCTGGCAGCCGACGTAGCCGGCGAACTTGACACCCTCCAGCGGCTTGACAACGGGCTTGGCGATCGACTCGTAACCGATATCCTCGATCAGTACCTCGACCATGTGGCGAACCTGGGCCTTGGCCTCGTACTTCAGGCCCGCTTGCTTCAGCGCTTCGTTGGTCTCGGCCAGGAGCTGGCTGCTGGCGTCGAGCTTTTCCTGCGTTTCCTTGGCGCCAAGCCAGCAGGCGGCGCAGGTGGCGACCACGTCCTGGCCGGGCAAATGCGTCTCGGCGAGCGCGAAGTTGCGCGCATTCATGACGTGGCGGGCGAGTTCGCCGCTGCCCGCGTAACTGATCGAGGCGCCGCAGCAGTTCCAGTCCGGAATCGGCGTCATCTTGATGTCGAGCGTCTCGCACATCGAGTTGACGCTGGTCAGGTAATTGGAAGCCGAACCGCGCAGCTGCGACGAGCAGCCGGGATAGAACGCGTATTCCTTCTTCATGAGTCGAACCCCCGCTTGCGGTCCTCGATCTCGTAGGCCTTCTTGAGCATCGCCTGGATGCCTTTTTGGTCCTTGCATCTGTGCGGCAAGAAGAGCTCGAAGGGATTCATGCGCTTGGCCAGGAGCAGGCCGAGCCCGACCCGGCGCATGTTCCAGGCCTCCTTCAGCCCGGCGATGAAGCCGTTGCGGAAGTACACCTGCATGACGAGCTTGAGCTCGTTCACGCGCCCGGTCTTGGTGCAGTTGTTCCAGAACACCAGCGAAAAGCGGCGCGTCGGTTGCATTTTCGGCGCCAGTCCGAGGCGTTCGGCATAGGTGGCCAGGCCGTGCATGATCTGCGTGATCGGCAGCTCACGAGGGCAGCGCACCACGCAGTTGTAGCAGGATGTGCACATCCACATCGAGTCTGAGGTCAGCACCTCCTCGCGCTTGCCGGCGCGGATCATCATGAATATCTTCTGCGGCGAGTGCTCCCAGTGCTCCCCGAAGGGACAAGAGCCGGCGCATACGCCGCACTGCATGCACATCTTGACCCATTCGCCTTCCTCGACGCGCGCCTCGACCTCCCTGAGAAAATCGCCTGCATAATCGCTCATGCAAACCCCTTCATCGGCGACAGCCCGATCCGCTCGATGGTCTTCGCATACTCATCGATGAGCCTGGGCAGCCGCTCGATGTCGGTGATTGCGACCTCGTAGGTCGCGACGCGTTCGCGCTCCAGCGCCATTTGCTTCAGGGTGTCCTCCACTTTGCTCATCCGGTAGGCGGCGAGCTCCGAACCCTTGACGAAGTGACATTGGTAGTCATCCCCGTGCTTGCACCCCATCAGCATGATGCCGTCGTAACCGGCATTGATCGCGTCGGTAATCCAGCTCACGTTCACCGAGCCCAGGCATCGCACGGGCACGACGCGGGCGAAGGCACTGTAGGACAGACGCTGCATGCCTGCCATGTCGAGCGCCGGCAAGGCGTCGTTTTCGCAGGCCAGGATCAGGATGCGGGGCTTTTCCTCGGTCTCGTCCGGGACCTCGACGGCCCGGATCTGCGCCGCGACGCTGTCCACCGAGTAGTTCTCGAAGGAGATTACGCGCACCGGACAGGCCCCCATGCAGGTGCCGCAGCGCCGGCAGCGGCTCTCGTTGAATACCGGGAAGCCCCTGGCCTCCTCTTCGATGGCGCCGAACGGGCACTCGACGGTGCATCGCTTGCACTGGGTGCAGCCGTCGAGCCGGACGATCGGGAACGACAGGTCGCCCGAGCGCGGATGAGCGGCGCGCCCGAGCTGGGCGTTCTCCACCGCCTGGATCGCCTTCAGCGCCGCGCCGGTCGCATCCTCGGCGGCCTGGGCGATGTCCATCGGCCGGCGCACCGGCCCCGCGGTGTAGATGCCGGTGCGGCGCGTCTCATAGGGAAAGCAGATGAAGTGCGAATCCGAAAAGCCATGGCGCAACTGCGGCAGGTCCCTGCCCTGACGGTAGTCGAGGTTCAGGACCGATATGGGTTTCAGGCCGTTGGCATTTTCCTGGTCCGGCGCCTCGATGTTCACGCCCGAGTTCGGCACCTGCCCGGTCGCGAGCACGACCAGATCGGCCTCGATCGCCGATTCTTCGTCGAGAATCAGATCCCGGAACCGCACCGTACCGTCCGGCTCGACGGCGGACACCTTGCCCTTGGTGAACGTTATGCCCTTGGCCTGCGCCGAGCGGTAGAAGTCCTCGCCGTTGCCTGGCACGCGCAGGTCCGTATAGATCACCACCGTGTTGATGGCCGGGCTCGCATCCTTGAAGTACATCGCCTGCTTGATCGAGGCGGCGCAGCAAAATCCGGAGCAGTAGGGCAGATGCCTGCCGGAATCGTCCCGCTGTCCCGCACATTGGACGAACACCACCGTTTTCACGGGCGCACCATTGCTGGGCCTGGCAATTGCCCTTCCGTCAGCACTCTTCGCAAGTCTCTCCAGGCCCGCCTGGTCGACGATGTCGGGGGATTTCCCGTACGAGAACTCGGCGAGGCGCGTGGCGTCGTACGGCGTGAAGCCGGTCGCTTGCACGATGGCCCCGACTTCTTCGATGATTTCGCCCTTTGCAGAAGCAATGGTTGCCGTGAATCGGCCCGGGGCACCGGACGTCTTGGCGACCGTGGCACCCACGTGGATTCCGATGCGCGGATGGCTCGCGACGGCATCGACGAGCGCTGCCACGTCCGTATCAGCGGGGTCCCGGAACGGCTCCCGGTCGGGAATGCGGCGGTAAAGCGCGCCCGCCCAGCCGCCAAGCTGCGGCGTCCGCTCGACGATGAGCGTCTCGTATCCGGCGTTGGCCGCTGCTAGCGCCGCCGTCAGGCCAGAGATGCCGCCGCCAACCACCAGGATCCGCTTGTTCTTGCCGGTCTGCGGATTGCCCGCCGGAACCATCATCCGCGTGACTTCGGCGCAACCCATGCGCACGTAGTCGTCGGCCATCTGCTGCGCGAGTTCGCGCGCATCGTCGGTCGCCGGCTGCACCCAGATCACGCCTTCGCGCAGGTTGGCACGGGTGAGCGCCACCCCGGGAAAATGGAATGCCTCGGTCTTGGCGCGCCGTGAGCAGGCAGCGAGCACCACGTGCGTCGCGCCTTCCTTCTCTATGTCGTCGCGGATCGCCTGCACGCCTTCGGTCGAGCACAGGAACGGATGCTGCCGCACCATGTTGATTTTGCCCTCGCGCTCGGCGAGCTTCGCGAGCCGGCCAGTATCCAGCCGTTCGGCGATGCCGCAACCGCCGCATATATATGCTGCGGTCTTCACGACTCGGCCCTTGCCATGCGGTTGACTACCTGGATGGCGCGCAGCGCGGCGGCCGTGGCGCTTTGCACCGAGCGGTTCACGTCCAGCGCGTTGGTTGCGCATCCGGCACCGAAGACGGCGCCAGCGGGCAAGGGTTGCAGGAAACCGCTCGAATCTTCGAGCACTTCGGCCGGGATGTCGGCGCCGCGCACCGAGGGCTCCATGCCAATTGCCAGCACCGCCAGATCGTGCGCCGTCGCGTAGCGGTGATACCCCTCGGTGTCGACGCCGTGCACGGTGAGTTCTCCCGTGGCGCGGTCCTCGTCGATGCGCGCCGGTTTGGATTTCACGAAGGTCACCATCTTGTCGGCCTGGACCTTGCGGTAAAAGTCCTCGAAACGGTCGATCGCACGGATGTCGATGTAGTAGATCGTGGAGCGCGCGGCATCGCCGTATGCTTCGCGCACGTACTGGGTCTGCTTGAGCGAGGCCATGCAGCAGATTCGCGAGCAGTGCCGCAGGTGATTCTCGTCACGCGAACCGGCGCACTGGATGAAGGCGATGTTGTTCGCTTCCTTGCCATCGGAGGGGCGAACGATCCGGCCGCCGGTCGGACCGTGCGGGTCGGCGAGCCGCTCGAATTCGACGCTGGTGATCACGTTGGCGAAACGGCCGTAGCCGTACGGCTGGATCTTGGCCGCGTCGTAGGGCTTCCAGCCGGTGGCCCAGATGACCGCGGCGGCATTGAGCCTGATGGTCTCCTCGTTCATTTCGAGGTCGATCGCGCCATACCGGCACGCGGCTCTTGCCTTCTCGGATTCCGGCGTGCCCAGGATGGAGGGGTCCAGCACGTAGCGCTGTGGATAGGCCATCGCGTGCGGCAGATATGCGGCCTTCATTCGGTTCAGGCCGTAGTTCCAGGGATTCGGGATCTCCGTGCTCACCGCGTCGGCGCAGGCTCCGCACGCGGTGCAGTTTTCGTTCACGTAGCGCGGCGCGATCCGCAGCGTCACGCGGTAGTCGCCGCGCCGTCCCTCGATCTTGGTCACCTCGGCGAGCGTCAGCACGCGCACCTTGCGGTTGCCCTTGAGCCGCCGCAGATTGATCTCCAGTCCACAGGCCGGGTGACAGAGCTTCGGGAAATAGCGGTACAGCAGCGCGGTGCGACCGCCAAGCGTCGGCGACTTCTCGACCAGCACGACCTGTTTGCCGCATTCCGCGGCCTCGAGTGCCGACGTCATGCCGCTGATGCCGCCGCCAACCACGAGAATCGTTTCGCCGGTAGCGATCATTTGCGTCATCGACTTTTTGCCGTTCTGTTCTGCTGTGCTCAGGGCATTCTAAGCGGCACGCGGCACGCGCAGGGCGGCAGGACACCGGATATTGGCTATGCGCCCATAGATGGATTGAATGGGCGCGCGTGCCCAGGACTCGAGGACCGTTCCTGCCAATGCGGGCAGCGATGGTCCGGCACGCAAAAAAAATCCCGCAACTGGCACAGCCCGGTATCGGCGCGGACCGACCCGAAGGCCGAGCTCAGGATCTTTAGCCCTGGGACTGCGCTTTCGAGCGCCTTGGCGGCCACAAGAAAATGTCGGCACCCGCCGCAGGAGCGCGTCATAGGCTCGACCAGTAGTT
>OMSW01000073.1 GCA_900290295.1 Burkholderiales bacterium | reverse complement strand
GCCTCAGTGGTTTATTCCACATGCCCTCCCACAAGCCGGGGAATCCTTGATGCCCGCACCGGCAGTGCTCTTTGCAGGGCTGCTCTTCAGCCTGATCGGATTGGCCGTTTTCACCTTCGGGAAGAAAAATGCCCTGTGGCGGGCCATGGCCATTGGGCTCGCATTGATGGTGTTCCCGTACTTCGTTTCCGAAACCTGGCTGCTCTACGCGGTCGGCACAGCTCTGTGCGGCGCGCTACTCATCTGGCGCGACTAGAGCAAATTAAAGAAATCTCGATCGTGTCCGGCCGCCAAAAACGCGCCATAAAGCGCATGCGCCATCGGTCGAGGTCCATGAAGCATCCGAGCTTCGCTTGCCTGCGGCTGCGATCTTGGCGCCGACGCCGGCCGAAGATTGAGCACTTTGGATCAGTTCTGTACCACGCAGACGGCCGACGCGGTGGCGCGCACCTACCTGGCCGTGTCGGTGCGACTCGAGATCAAACTCTGAGCCCGTCGGCACCGGCTCCTTGCGTGGCCTCGGAATGGAACTCCCCGATTCTGCGGGCATCGTCCGTTAATGCGAAGATCCTTATGCAGGAGCCGAACGAGATCCGTGCCTTTGCAATCTGACCTGGAAGGAGGGTCGAAGCCTTGGTAAGCATGGTCCTTCTGGATCTGATGGGCGGCATCGCCTTGCTGTTATGGGGCATACACATGGTCCACAGCGGGATCGTGCGCGCCTTTGGTTCTGACCTGCGGCGCTTTCTCGGGGTGGCGCTGCGCAATCGGTTCCTGGCATTCGCGGCCGGACTTCTTGTCACTACGCTTTTGCAAAGCAGTACCGCGACGGGCCTGATGACGGCCTCCTTTGTCAACGGCGGAGCGGTTGATCTGGTCCCCGCGCTTGCGATCATGCTCGGCGCCAACGTTGGGACGACCTTGATCGTCCAACTGCTGTCTTTCAATATTTCGGCCGCCGCTCCCGTCCTGCTCTTGATCGGCCTGTTTGTCTTTAAGCGTGGCGGGCGGACACGCTCGCGCGACCTTGGGCGCGCTGCGATCGGCGCCGGCCTTATGCTGCTCTCGCTGCATATACTGCTCGACACGCTCGCACCCGCAGAAGATGCTCCAACCGTCCGCACCCTGCTTGGCGCCATAACCGGCGAGCCTTTGCTGTGCCTCCTGGTTGCCGCGGCGCTGACTTGGGCCGCCCATTCGAGCGTGACGGTGGTCCTACTAGTGATGTCCCTCGCATACTCCCATTTCATCACGCCGGTCGCAGCGCTGGCACTGGTCCTCGGTGCCAATCTCGGAAGCGCGATTAATCCCCTTATCGAGGGCAGCCACGGCGAAGATCCCGCCAGCCGCCGCCTGCCTTTTGGCAATCTTCTCAACCGCCTGGTCGGCTGCTGCCTCGTGCTTCCGTTGCTGCAACCAATCTGCCAGGAATTCGCCCGTATTGAACCCAATCCCTCGCGCATGACTGCCGATTTCCACACGGCCTTCAACGTAGCGATGGCGCTCGTTTTCATCTTGCCGCTGGGCGCCGTGGCATCGTTGCTGAGGCGCCTGTTGCCGGACCGTGTACAACCGAGGGATCCGTCAACGCCGCTCTATCTGGACGAAACAGCCCTGACAACGCCCTCGGTAGCCCTGGTCTGCGCTTCGCGCGAGACCCTCCATATTGGCGATATCGTCGAGGTGATGCTGCGTCGGACCATGACGGCCCTCATGACCGATGATCGCAAGCTAGTGGCGGAAATTTGCCGCATGGATAACGCCGTGGATCGGCTCGACGAAGCAGTGAAACTGTATGTGACAAAGCTCACTCGCGAGAGCCTGGACGAAGGCGACGGACAGCGAGCAATGGAGATCATCTCTTTTTCCATCAATCTGGAGCATGTAGGCGATATTATCGACAAGAATCTAATGGAACTCGCAATGAAGAAGATCAAGCGCAAGCTTGTCTTCTCCAAGGAGGGCGCGGCAGAGTTGGAAGCATTCCATCAGGAGGTTATCGATAATCTCAAAGTCGCTTTCAGCGTCTTCATGTCCAGCGACGTGAAGATGGCGCGGCACTTGATTGCCGAGAAGGCCAAACTGCGCGCGGCCGAAATTGCCGCAGCGGAGAGTCACTTGGCGCGCTTGCGCGAAGGCCGCCCGGAAAGCATCGAGTCCAGTTCGCTGCACCTGGACATTCTGCGCGATCTGAAGCGCATCCACTCGCATATCTGCTCGGCCGCCTATCCGGTGCTCGAACGGGCGGGTGAGTTGCAGCCCACTCGACTGAAGGAAGTTGTCGCCGATTCGGCATCGACCTGATTACTGCCGCTGGACAAGAAGGAACGGACAGCGCCCTTGACGCCTTGGCCAGAACCGCGCACTGTTGCGTAGCGGGTGGTTCAAATGCCCGGCAAATTGGGTAAGACACTCGCTATCGCTACCGGGCAGTTGCTAGCGACGCAGGGGGGTGTCGAAATGAAAAGCGTGCGCGAGGTTGTAGCCGAATTTGCCGGCGCGGTCGGGCTGACGTTGGCACTCCTGTGCGGGTTCGCAACTGCATCGGCCCATGGGGCCGCTGGCGGCGGTCCTGGCGGTGCTCCTGGCGGTGCTCCTGGCGGTGGTCATGGCGTTGGTCATGGCGCAGGTCATGTTGGCGGTGCCCCCGGATATTGGGTCGAAGGACGCAATGTCGGGGTCGTAAGAGAAGGAGACTGGGCTGGATACGGCGGTGGCTGGGGCGGATATGGCTATCGCCATTATGGTTATGGCTATGGCTGCTGCGGTTGGGGCGTCGGCTTTTACTACCCGTTTTGGGACACATCTCCCTGGTACGACGATGGCTTCGACTACCCCTACGTGTATGCGGCACCGCCCGTTGCACCGATGCTGACGGCCGGCCAATACCTAGAGCCTGCCTCCTCGTACTGGTACTACTGTCCAGACTCAAGTACGTACTACCCGTACGTGCAGCAGTGCGCGTCCGCCTGGCAGAGGGTGGCGCCGACGCCGCCGCAAATGTCGGATCTGCGCGCCGGCGTGAGGCCTCAAATTCGTTCGAATACGGCCGCGATGCCTTGACCGCCGCCAATGCACATCGTCACCAGCGCATAGCGGCCCCCGGTGCGGTGCAGTTCATACACCGCCTTGGTTGCGAGGGCCGCGCCCGAACAGCCGATCGGGTGCCCCAGGGCGATCGCCCCGCCGTTCGGATTGGTTTTTTTCATGTCGAGTTCGAGACCGCGTGACACCGCGATGGCCTGGGCTGCAAAAGCCTCGTTGCTCTCGATCACGTCCATG
>OMSW01000298.1 GCA_900290295.1 Burkholderiales bacterium | reverse complement strand
TGGCGCGAGCGTCTCGATGGCCTGAAACTGGCCTGGAAGATCCGGGCCCTGGGAGCGCGCGACATGCGCGAGCTGCTGCGTATCGCGGCGATGAACGCCTACGATCTGCTGACCGAGAATTTCCGTTCGAGCCTGCTCAAGGGCGCGCTAGGATTGGACGCAACGCTCGGCGCCGAGCACGGCGCCCGTGCGCCAGGCACGGTGTTGACGCTGCTCTATCGCTGGGCAAGCCAGTCGCGCGCCGGTGCCTTCGGAGCCGCGCAGCCGGCAGGGGGCATGGGCGCGGTGACCCAGGCGATGGCACGGGCGGCCCGCGAGGCGGGCGTGCAGATCCGCACGGCTGCGCGCGTCAAGCGCATCCTGGTCGAAGGCGACCATGTCCGCGGCGTGCTGCTCGAGTCCGGCGAGACGATCCCGGCCGAATCGGTCATATCCAACGCCGACCCCAAGACGACCTTCCTTGCATTGCTCGGGCCGGAGTATCTGGATACCGACTTCGTGCGCCGGATCGATCACTTCCGCTCCAAAGGACTCGTCGCCAAGGTGCACCTTGCGCTGGATGCGGCGCCGAGATTCAACGGGGTCGACGCGGCGGGCCTGGCTGGCCGCTTGCTCGTATCTCCCTCGCTGGAGTACCTGGAGCTCGCGTTCAACCCATCCAAGTACCGGGAGGTGCCGGCCAATCCGGTACTGGAGATAACGGTTCCCAGCATCAAGGATCCGAGCCTGGCGCCTGCCGGAAAGCACGTGATGTCGATCAATGTGATGTTCGTGCCCTACGAGCTCGGCGCCGACGCCGCCGGCGCGCGCGCTCAGCTGCTGAGCAATGTGCTCGCTACGCTGGAGCGCTACGCCCCCGGGGTGCGGGACCGGATCACAGCCAGCGAAGTGCTCACGCCACGGGACCTGGAGCGCGAATTCGGCATGGCCGGCGGTCACTGGCATCACGGCGCGCTGGCATTTGACCAGTTCTTTGTTACCCGCCCCGTACCCGGCGCGGCCGGATATTCGACGCCGATGCCGGGCCTGTACCTGTGCGGCGCCGGCAGCCATCCGGGAGGCGGCGTAATGGGTATTGCCGGCCGCAATGCGGCACGCAAAATCATCCACGAGGGGAACTAAGATGCTCGCCCAAAGCAATCTGCGCCCGCACTATCGGCGGCCCTTGCTGACCACGCCGTTCTTCGAACGCAGCCAGTACCTGGTCGAGACCGACACCTATGTCCCCTGGTCGGGTTATACGACTCCGGACGTTTTCTCGTCCGTCGAGCAGGAATACTTCGCGATCCGCAACTCGGCCTCGGTCTTTGACCTGACACCGATGGTCAAGTACCGCATCGTCGGGCCCGATGCCCAGCGCTACCTCAA
The DNA here is from genome assembly GCA_900290295.1 of Burkholderiales bacterium. Lineage (GTDB taxonomy): Bacteria > Pseudomonadota > Gammaproteobacteria > Burkholderiales > Burkholderiaceae_F > GJ-E10. The sequence goes on along the minus strand of OMSW01000298.1, from coordinate 1,885 downwards.
TCGCCTGATCACGCGCGACGTCAGCAAGCTCAAGGTCAATCGCGTGGCCTACACCGTGTGGTGCAACGAGTTTGGCCACCTGATCGATGACGGCACCGTGTTTCGCTTTGGACCAAACGAGTTCCATCTGTGCACCGCGGAGCGCCAGCTCGACTGGTTCCTCGATTCGGCCATAGGGTTCGAAGTCGAGATTCGCGAAGTGACCGACCAGATCGCCGCGCTGTCATTGCAGGGACCGACCTCGTGCGCGGTCTTAAAGGCCATGGGCCTGAGCGGCATCGAGAACCTCAAGTTGTTCGAAATGGGCCACTACCGGCTCGGCGAGCTGCCGCTGATGGTGTCGCGCACCGGTTTTACCGGCGACCTGGGCTACGAGTTGTGGATTGCTACCGAGGGCGCCCTGGACCTTTGGGACCGGCTGATGGCCGCCGGGCATACGCGGGGAATCCGTGCCATCGGTTACCAGGCGCTGGAGATGGCGCGCATCGAGGCCGGATTCGTCTTGCCCAATGTCGACTTCATTTCGGCCGCGCGCACCATCCGTTTAAATCGCGAGACCACGCCCTTCGAGCTGGGCCTCGAATGGCTCGTGGCATTGGAAAAAGGCCATTTCAACGGGCGCCGCGCCCTGGTCGAAGAGAAGGCGCGCGGATCCCGGCGCCGACTCCTCGGCATCGAGATTGCCGGCAAAAAGCCCGCGCACGGCTCCTTGCTCTACGACGGTGAAAAGGGGCTGCGCCAAGTCGGGGAAATCAAGTCCGCGCTCTGGTCGCCGACCTGCAAGCGCAACATCGCCCTTGCCATGATCGAGGCGCCGTACTTCAGTACCCTCAAGGAGTTCTGGGTGGACATCTACGTGCATCGCGAGCTGCTGTGGGAGCGGCGCATGGAGCGCGCCTGGCCGGTAGAGCGGCCGTTCTTCGCGCCCGAACGACGCAAGGCAACGCCGGCGCCGGACCGATAGTCGGGCGGCGCCTCACCGGAAGGCGGGGGCAGGGCAGCTGCGCCGGTTGGCAGCACTGGCAGCGTGCGCGATGCAGGGTGCGGGTTTTGCCGCAATGCGCGGCGCGGCCTGGCGACTCTGGCCTCAGACCCGTTTCATGGACTCCAGATACCAGCTGACATAGCGGGCGGCATCGGCCTCCATCGGCGTGTAAGGTCCCGGTTCGAAGAAGGCCGAGTTCACGCCGGCCTGATTCAACTCGATGATCTTCTTGTCCTCGGCGCTGGTGTAGTCCCACATCCAAACCAGTTCCTGCTCCCGGTAATCCTTGCCTTCGACCGCATGCTCATCAACCAACCAGATCAACTCGAAGGCGGTCTTGTCGACCGTGACGGGAATGGTGCGGTAGATCAGCCCGTAGTCGGGGTAGGCAACAAAGTTGGACGTCGGGCCAACGTCGAGAAAGGAAAAGCCGCCGTCGAAGTCCTTGCCTTTGAAATCACCCATGAGTGGCGCTACCGGCCGGCCGTCGCGGCTGCCGGTCAAAAAGCCATCCAGCATGGCCGAGCGGCAGCAGTCGGCGGACTCCTGCCCCGGATCGGAATCGCCCGCGTAGCAATCGACTTCCCGCAGCGCAATGCCCAGCGCGGCGTCGCGGTCGTACATCGCCTGGTCCGGGCCCTCGCGCTGGACCTGCGGCCGCGCGAAAACGTGCCGCCGCGAATACTCCTGGTGTGCCGGCCCGCAGTGGTAGCACTCCTGGTAGTTTTCGGTCACCAGCTTCCAGTTGGCATCGATCAGGTACATCCTGCGCGCGGCCACCTTGGCCTTGGCCCAGCCGTAGATTCGGGCCGAACGGCCGAATGACTCCTCGACATGCTCGAAGTCCAGCGGCCGCTCGGCGTACGTAATGAAAAGCACGCCCTCGCACACTCGCAGCCG
>OMSW01000312.1:18985-19544 GCA_900290295.1 Burkholderiales bacterium | reverse complement strand
GAAGTAGCGGTGCCGGCAGGGCGGTATGCGCGGGGCAGCCGATGGCGCAGGCCAGCTGCGGAAGGATCCCGTCGCAGTCGCCCTTGACGAACGCGATCAAGCCGTCGGGGTCGACGCCGACGAGCGTGGCCGGAACGCTGTCGAGGATTTCCCGGGCGCTGTCTGCGCTACGCTCAAGGACATGCGCGTGGTCGCCTTGTTGTGCCAGGCTGCGTTGCAGATGCTTGTTCCGACTTACGAGACTGGCATTGGCATTTTGGACTTCCCGCGCCAAGCGCCAGTTCTCCTCGGCCGTCTCCTTTTGCTGGAAGGCCGCGGCAAGGTGTGCGCGCAGGCGCTGGTCGTCCCAGGGCTTGGTCAGAAATCGGTAGATGGCCCCATCGTTGAGCGCATCGATGATCGACTGCAGGTCAGTAAGACCGGCCAGGACCATCCGTACCGTGGCCGGATACAAGTCCTTGGCACGCCGCAGGAACTCCACACCGGTCATGCCGGGCATGCGGTAATCGGAAACGATCACGTCGACCGGCGTTTCGGCCAGTCGTTGCAGCCCCTCGGC
>OMSW01000312.1:16552-18975 GCA_900290295.1 Burkholderiales bacterium | reverse complement strand
GCGGACGCGGTTTGATCGAGTCATGAACTGTTCGGGCAGGCGGCGATTCTCGCGCAGCATTGCTTCGAGCGCATCCGCCGGCACGGGCCGGCTGAAGTAGTACCCCTGAATAAGATCGCAGCCATTGGCCGCCAGCAGACCCAGCTGAACCTCGTTTTCCACGCCCTCCGCGAGCACACGCAATTGCAGGCTGTGCGCCATCGTGATGATGGCGCGCGTGACCGATACGTCCTCGGTCGCGGCCGTGACGTCGGACACGAAGGAACGGTCGATCTTGACGACATCGATCGGCATCTGGTGCAGACGGTTCAGACTCGAATAGCCCGTGCCGAAATCGTCGAGCGCGATTTCGAACCCTATCGCCTTGAGCTCGTGCAAGACCTGGGCCGCGTGCTGCGAATCCTCCATGAGCATGCTTTCCGTGATTTCCAGTCCCAGCCACGACGGATCGCAAGCGCAATCGAAGGCAATCGCCTGGATGCGCGCGGCGATATCGGGTTGGCTAAGCTGGCGCAGCGACAGGTTGACGGCGATGCGCGGCGCCCGTAGCTTGGCTTGCCGCCAGGCCGCGAGGCCGCGGCCTGGCGGCAAGCCTGGTGCAGGACCCACTCGCCGATCGATACGATGAGGTCGGTGCGCTCCGCCAGCGGGATGAACTCCGCAGGCGGCACCGCGCCGAACTGGTGCGAATTCCACCGCAGCAGGGCCTCGACCGCGACGATTTCCCCCGTGCGCAGCTCCACCTCGGGCTGATATGCGAGCTCCAGTTCACCGAGCTCGAGCGCGCGGCACAGGGCCGATTCCAGACCGAGCTCACGCATCGCGCGTGCGCTCTTTTGGGGGCCGAAAAAGGAAATCTCGCTTCCCTGGCCAGCGCCGTTGCTGATGCGGGCCGTCTGGGCGTGCTCCAGAAGGGTACGCGCGTCGTCGCCATCGCCGGGAAACATGGCGATCCCGATAATGCATTGGGGTATCACCTCGGTTGTGCCGATCGTTGCCGGCGATTGCAGCGCGGAGCGGATGATTTGCGCGCGGGCGATGACCGCCTCTGCGTCGCCGGAGTTCTCCGGGTCGAGCAGGACCGCGAATTCGCCGCCGCCGAGCCGGGCGGCAAGGTCGCGGCCCGTGCACGCACCGTGCAGTCGAGCGGCGATCGTCATGGCCAGGGTATCGCTGGCCCCGAATCCCATGGTGTCTTTGACTTCTTCGATCCTGGTCACGTCGATGGCTAGGATGCTAAATCCCTTCGCGTCCGAACGCGCTGCCTGGATCGCGAAGCCGATTTCGTCCAGGAGCGAAGCGCGGTTGGGCAGGCCGGTGACCTCGTCGTAGTACGCGAGTTCCTGGATCCGATGCTCCGCATCCCGCTGCGCGGTGATGTCCTGCAGGAAGGCGATGCCGCGGTTCATGTCGCCGTCGAGACCCAGTACGCCGCGGTGGCGAACAATCAGGTGCTTGCCATCGGCGCAGACGATCCTGTGTTGGAATTCGAACGGTTCGTCGCTCTGGGCATTGCGCCAGAAGGCGGACACGAATACGCGGTCCTCCGGCGGGATCCAGGCACACGCATCCAGCCGATCCGCGATCAGGGATTTCGCGGACAGGCCGAGCAGACCACAAAGGCCGCCGGTGGCGACGATTTTTCCTTCGGGGAGCTCGATCTCGAACGATCCGGACCGGCTGAGCGATTCGGTCCGGGCCAACATGCGCGCATTCCATTCGCCCATCTGCAGCGCTTGCTTGTGCTCGCTGATGTCGTACAGGGTGACCAGATTCGCAGGGGCGCCGTCGAACTCGATTTTTCGGCCGCAGACTCGCGCATCAAATGTCGTACCGTTCTTGCGCCGGCAGCCGATGTCGTAGGGCCTGCCGGGCTGGCCCTGCAGGCGTAGCCGGACCTGCTCTTCAACCCGCGGCCGATCCTCCGGCGCAACCACCTCGATTGCACGGCTGCCGATCAATTCATCGATCGAATAGCCGACCAGTTCCGCGAAGTAGGCATTTGTGTACCGAAGAACGCCGTGCTGGACGATAAGTAGCCCAGTCTGGGCTTCGTTAATCAGCGAGGATGCCTGCGCATCCAATCCGACGGGGCAAAGCGCAGCCGCCGGGTGCGATTCCGTACGGGTGGAATTGGAATTTGCGAAAAGCGAGCGCACGTCTTGGCTTCCTGGCGCACGGTGTTTCGCAGTACCGTCCTGCAGTGCGTCAAGGGTTGAATATGCGCCCGTTGCGTGCCGTCGAAAGGGGGAATAACGAGGTCTGCAGGCAGCACCTCTGACCTACGCTTTCGGCCGGGGCCGGAAGGTCCTTTGGCCGATGTTGCGACGCAACGCAAGACATGGCACTGCGCCTCAATCCTTTGCGTCGGGAATGAAGCGCAATGCCACGCCGTTGTTGCAGAATCGCTGGCCGGTGGGATC
>OMSW01000312.1:14586-16542 GCA_900290295.1 Burkholderiales bacterium | reverse complement strand
GGATAGGCGAGAGCGTCGTCGCGTTTGCACGTGCGCCCGGCAAGGCGGCGTAAAAGCTGACTATCTGCTACCCCGCCATGTCCGCAAGGCCTGTCCCGTAGGGGTATTGCAGGCCGCGATCGCGGCCGGTGTCCCATGACCGACGATGCGTCCGCCCGCATCGCCTCCATCCGGGCCCAGATCGATGATCCAGTCGGCCTGCGCGATCATGTCGAGATTGTGTTCGACGATGAGGACCGTGTGTCCGGCATCGACCAGGCGGTGCAGCGCTTGCAGCAGCATCTGCACGTCCGCCATCGACAGTCCTACCGTGGGTTCGTCGAGGACGTAGAGCGTGCCACCGGCGGCGGTTCCAGCGGGACTGCCGGCACCGGCCCCACGCCGCGGCAGCGCCGATGTCCGGTCCGCGCGTGCCTTGGCCAATTCGGTGACGAGTTTGATGCGCTGCGCCTCGCCGCCGGAGAGTGTCGGCGAGGCTTGGCCTAGCGTCAGGTATCCCAGGCCCACCTCCTGCAGCAGGCGCAACGTGTGTGCGATTGGTGCGCTGGTGGCAAAGAACGCCGCCGCCTCGTCGATCTCCATTTTCAGCACGTCGCCGATGCTCTTGCCGCGCCACAGGATCTCCAGCGTCGTCTTCTCGAAGCGCTGGCCGCCGCAGCTGTCACAGACGACCTTGACGTCCGGCAAGAAGCTCATCTCGATCGTCTGCAGCCCTTGTCCTTCGCAGACCGGGCAGCGTCCCCCCGCCGTGTTGAAGGAAAACCGGCTGGCGCTGAACCCGCGGACCTTGGCCTCCGTGGTCTCGGCGTAGCGTTTGCGAATCGCATCCCATATGCCGACATAGGTCGCCGTGCACGATCGCGGGGTTTTGCCGATCGGGGTTTGGTCGACTTCCAACACCCGCGCGACCCGTTCCCAGCCGGTGATGGCACCGCACCCGTGCCAACGTGGTGTCAGTCCGCGAGCGGCCGAATCCGCCCGGCGCTTGCCGCGGGCGCCAGCATCGGCGAGCGTACGGCGAAGGTTGCTTAGCAGCACATCGCGCGCGAGAGTCGATTTGCCGCTGCCCGAAACTCCCGTCACCACAATCAGGCGCCCGAGCGGAAAATCCACGTCCACGTTGCGCAGGTTGTGCAGCCCCGCCCCGTGCAGTCCGAGCACTGGTGACTGGGCGTCGACCGGGCGCGGCGTAGTTGCCTGTCGTGTGGCGCCGGGTCGCAGGAAAAGGCCGGTGATCGATTCCGGGCAATCGATCAGGTCCTGAACGCTGCCCTGGGCAACCACCCGGCCGCCGCGTGATCCGGCACCCGGTCCGATGTCGATGAGGTGCTGCGCTGCACGTATCGTGTCCTCGTCGTGCTCGACCACCACCAGGGTATTGCCGCGCGACTCGAGCTTGTGCAGGGCCCGCAGCAGGATGCCGTTGTCGCGTGGGTGCAGGCCGATGGTAGGTTCGTCCAGTACGTAACACACGCCCTGGAGATTCGAACCCAGCTGCGCCGCGAGCCGGATGCGCTGGGCTTCGCCGCCGGAGAGCGTCGGCGCAGCGCGGTCCAGTGCCAGATACGGCAAGCCGACCTCCATGAGAAAGTCCAGGCGAGCGCGAATTTCCGCGACGACGTCCCGGGCGATTTGCGCAGCGCGTCCACTCAGCTCCAGCCCGCTGACCCACTGCTGGGCCTGCTCGACCGTCATCGCTCCCAGGTCGGCGATCGAGCGCTGATCGAACCGTACCGCAAGGGAGATCGGATTGAGGCGGCGACCGGCGCAGACGGGGCAGGGCGCCTCCTCGCCTTCGTACCATTCGTTCCACCAGATTTCCTCGCCGGTATGCTCCGCCGCGAATCCGGAAAGCTGCAGCCCGGTGCCGTAGCAGCTTGTGCACCAGCCGTGCTTGGAGTTGTACGAGAACATGCGCGGATCGGGTTCCGGGAACGACTTGCCGCAACCCGAACA
>OMSW01000312.1:0-14576 GCA_900290295.1 Burkholderiales bacterium | reverse complement strand
GCACCAGCGAGCGCAGGTCCTCCTCGTGTTCTGGATGCACCACGAGGCTGCCGACCGGCAGATCGATCGAGTGCTCCCGAAATCGGTCGAGCCGCTCCCATGGTCGGGTGGGGACGAAGCGCCCGTCCACGCGCAGATGCGTGAACCCCTTGTTTGCCGCCCAGCGCGCCAATTCCGTGTACAGCCCTTTGCGATGGACGATCAACGGCGCGAGAATTCCGATCTCGCGGCCACGCCATTCGCGCAGGATGGCGGCGACAATGGCGTCAAAGGACTGGGGCTGCACCGCAATATTGCAGTCCGGGCAGTACTGGACGCCGAGCTTGACGAACAGCAGGCGCAGGAAGTGGTGCAGCTCGGTTTGCGTGGCCACCGTGCTCTTGCGCCCGCCACGGCTTACGCGCTGTTCGATCGATACAGTTGGGGGGATGCCATGGATGGCGTCGACGTTGGGTCGAGCCGCCGGCTGCACCATCGACCGGGCATATGCGTTGAGCGACTCCAGGTAGCGGCGCTGCCCCTCGTTGAACAAGATGTCGAAGGCCAGCGTCGATTTGCCGCTACCCGATACCCCGGTGATCACGGTGAAGGTGTCGCGCGGAATCGCCACATCGATTCCCTTGAGATTGTGCTCGCGCGCGTTGCGCAATTCGATCGCTCCGGAATCGGCGCCGTGCGGGCGCGCATACGGCGCGGGCAGGCTGGATCGGGCGACCGGCTCGGCCGCGATGGCCGGCGTGGCAAGGGCCGGTGCCGGCACGCGGCCGGCCGGCAAGGCCGCTTCGTATTCACGCAGGGCGCGCGCGGTATGCGAGGTCGGATGGCACGCGACCGCCTGCGGGCTGCCGGCGACCACGACCGTGCCGCCGGCTTCGCCGCCCTCGGGGCCCAGGTCGATGATCCAGTCCGAGGCACGGATCACGTCCAGATTGTGCTCGATCACGATCAGCGAATGGCCTGCGGCGAGCAGCTTGCGCAGGGCGCGCATCAGGCGCGCGATGTCCTCGAAATGCAGTCCCGTGGTGGGCTCGTCAAACAGCAACAGCGAGCCGCGCCGCATCTTTGCGGAGGCAGCCGGCCCGGTCTTGATCGCTTCGGCAAGAAAGGCGGCGATCTTCAGGCGCTGCGCCTCTCCGCCGGAGAGCGTGGGCACCGGCTGACCCAGGCGCAAATAGTCCAGGCCGACATCTGCCAGGGGGCTGAGCGCGCGGATCACCTCGGGATCGGCAGCGAACAGGTTCACTGCCTCGGTTACGGTCAACTCCAATGCGTCGGCGATCGACAGCGCGCGATCCTTGCGCTGCACCTGCACTTCGAGCACCTCCGGTCGAAAGCGCCGGCCGTTGCAGTCGGGGCAGCGCAGGTACACGTCGGAGAGAAATTGCATCTCCACGTGCTCGAAGCCATTGCCGCCGCAGGTCGGACAGCGGCCGTCGCCGGTATTGAAGCTGAAGGTGCCGGGCGTGTAGCCACGCTCCTTGGCCAGCGGAGCCTGGGCGAACAGACGGCGGATCGGGTCGAAGGCGCCGACCACGCTGGCCGGGTTCGATCGCGTGGTCTTGCCGATCGGCGACTGGTCCACGAGCGACACGTCCTCGATCCAGTCGGCGCCCAGGCAGCGATCGTACGCACCGGCGCCGGAACCGGGCCGGCGCTTGGCCTTGCGCAGCGCCGGGTAGAGCACATCCTGAACCAGGGTCGATTTTCCCGAGCCGGAAACGCCCGTGACGGTTACGAGCCGCTGCAGCGGGAACTCGACGCAAATGCCCTGAAGGTTGTGCTCGCGCACGCCTTCGAGCACGATGCGCGGGGTGCCGGCATCAACGGCCAGTCCGCCGGGCGTCTCGATTCGCCGAGCGCCGCCAAGGTACATGCCAGTGGCGGTGCCGGCACGCTGCAGCTCGGCGGGCGTGCCGTGGAAGACGATTTCACCACCGCGATCGCCGGGCCCGGGCCCCATGTCCAGGATGCGATCGGCGGCCAGCATGATCTGCGGGTCATGCTCAACGACGACGAGGGAATTGCCGCTATCGCGCAGGCGCTGCATGACGCCGATGACGCGCTGCATGTCGCGCGGGTGCAGGCCGATCGATGGTTCGTCGAGAACGAACAGCGTATTGACCAGGGAAGTGCCGAGCGCCGTCGTGAGGTTGATGCGCTGCACCTCGCCGCCGGACAGTGTGCGGCTTTGTCGATCGAGGGTGAGATAGCCCAGGCCGACTTCGCACAGGAAGCGCAGTCGCGAACCGATTTCCGCCGCCAGGATTTGGGTCGCGGCATCTTCGCCGCCCGTACGCGAGCCCGCCCGCTCACCGGCTCCAGGGCTGTCGCTAGCGAGGGCACCAAGTAGCCCGCGCAGGCGCTCCACCGGAACCAGCATAAGCTCGTGCAGCGTGTAGCCCGGTTGCCCGCCTCCCAGATCCAGACGCCATAGCAAGGCGTCCGGTTTCAGTCGCGTGCCCGCGCAGGCCGGACAGGTCGTGTAGGAACGGTAGCGCGACAGCAGCACGCGGATATGCATCTTGTACGCGCGCGATTCGAGCCACTGGAAGAAGTGGTCGAGCCCGTACCACTGGGTCTTCCACTTGCCGGTCCACTTGGGGTCGCCGGCGAGTACCCAGCGCTGGGACCGCTCATCGAGATGCTGCCATGGGGTGTCCAGGTCCACCCCCGCGGCCAGCGCATATTTCTCCATGTCTTGCTGGCATTCGCGAAAGCTTGCGGTCTGCCAGGGCTTGACGGCACCGTCTCGCAGCGTCTTGTTCGGATCGGGAATGACCAGCGCATGGTCGATGCCGATCACGCGGCCGAATCCCCGACAGGTATCACATGCGCCCAGCGGCGAATTAAACGAGAACGTGCTCGGCGTCGGATCGCTGTAATGAATATCGCAGTGGGCGCAATGCAGATCGGAGGAAAACCGGATCCACGGCTGCTCGGCAGCTGCGTCGGCGTCGGCGTCGGCTTGGCTGGCGCTGGCCGGCTCCGGCGCCGCCTCGATCCAGACATCGACGCGTCCGCCACCGAGCCGCAGCGCCTCTTCGACCGACTCGCTCAAACGCTGGCGGTCGAGCCGATCCAGGCGCAGGCGATCGCGCACGACGTCGAGCACGAGCAGGTCGCCTTGCGCCGGGTCGGTGCGCTGCGCATGCACCCGGCTGTAGCCCTGGGCGCGCAGGTGTTCGCGGATCTCCTCGGGTGGAAAATTGCGGGGAACGCGCACCGGGAAGGTAAGCACCAGGCGCGGCCGGTTCTGCGCTTCGCTGCGCCGGAACAGCTCTTCGACGATGGTGCCGGGCGTGTCGCGTCGCACCGGACGCGCGCAAGCGCGGCAGTACAGGCGGCTGGCGCGCGCATACAGCAACTTCAGGTGGTCGTTGATCTCGGTCATCGTGCCGACGGTGCTGCGCGAGGTCCGCACCGGATTGGTCTGATCGATGGCAATTGCCGGTGGGACGCCGTCGATACGGTCGACGGCAGGGCGGTCCATGCGATCGAGAAACTGGCGCGCGTACGGCGAAAACGTCTCGACGTAGCGACGCTGGCCCTCGGCGTAGAGCGTATCGAAGACCAGGGAGCTCTTGCCAGAACCGGAAACGCCTGTGACGACGATCAGCTCGCCCGTGGGCAGGTCGATGTCGAGATTGCGCAGGTTGTTCTGACGGGCGCCGCGGATGCGGATCCAGGTATGACGTTCGGACATGGCGTGCTATGGAGAGCCGGTGATGATGCGCTGCGAAACCAAGCGAATTGCCGCGGAAAGACACGGTAATTCAAATTTTTCCTCAATACTTGCGGCGAAGCGCCGTTTCAGAGCGGGGCGGACCAAGCACCCGACCAGAGTTCGCTGCCACGAATCGGGATTTGCCCGGTAGGCCCGAGGCCAGCAGCCGGGGGTCGGGCGCGCCATGTGGACAGCAGCCATTTTCAATGAGGCGATGTTCGATTGGGAGAAGAGGACAGCGCAGAGCGTCGGCTTCGGGTCAGGTCGAGACGTGTCGAAGTGATAGCGCCGATGGGCGCGTCAATTTCGCTCTCTTGACCTGACACCGGAGACCCAGGCCCAAGCCTACCGTCCCGCTACAGCCCGGTGCTGGCGCCGACGGCAATGCGCGCCAGCGGCACTGGCTCACGCGTTGCTCAGAAACCGCTCGACCAGGCGCACCCAGTAGCTCGCGCCGATCGGGATCAGTTCGTCGTTGAAGTCGTAGCTTGCATTGTGCAGGGTGCACGGACCGGCGCCGTGCCCGGCGCTGCGGTGTATGCCGCTCGTGCCATTGCCCAGGAACAAGTAGGCCCCTGGGCGATGTTGCAGCATGAAGGCAAAATCCTCGGCGCCCATGGTCGGTTCGATATCCCGGATCACGTTTTCCGGCCCCAGCACCTCGTCGCCCACGGTCGCGGCGAACTGCGCCTCGCGCGCGTGATTCACGGTCGGCGGATAGTTGCGCTCGAACATGACCTGCGCATAGGCCTGGTGTGCCTGCGCGGTGGATTGCGCAATGCGGCGCATCCCGTCCTCGATGAGATCGGTCACGCTGTCTTTGAAGGTGCGTACCGTGCCGCAGACGGTCGCCGTATCGGGAATCACGTTGGTCGCGTCCCCGGCGTGGATCATCGTGACGGACAGCACGGCGTTGTCGATCGGCCGCTTGACGCGGGTGACCAATCCCTGCAGACCTTGGACGATTTGGACAGCGACGAAGACCGGATCGATGCCCAGGTCTGGCATCGCGGCGTGTGCGCCGCGCCCGAGTACGCGGATTTCGAACTCGCTCGTCGATGCCATCACCGGCCCGTTGGCGATGCCGAGCTGGCCGAGCGCGAGTCCAGGCCAGTTGTGGATGGCGAACACGGCGTCGCACGGGAAGCGCTCAAAGAGTCCGTCCTCGATCATCTTCTTTGCCCCGGCGCCGCCTTCTTCGGCCGGTTGAAAGATCAGGACGACCGTACCGGAGAAACTGGGCGCTTGTGCCAGGTGTCGTGCGGCCGCCAGCAACATCGCCGTATGGCCATCGTGCCCACAGGCATGCATGCGCCCGGGGTGGGTCGAGCGGTGCGCAAACTCGTTGAGCTCTTGGATCGGCAGCGCGTCCATGTCCGCGCGCAGGCCGATCATGCGACCGGCGATCGTCGAACCAGCCCTGCTGGCGCCGATGACGCCGACCACACCCGTGCCGCCGATCGCCCTATGGACCTCGATGCCCCAACCCTTGAGCGCGCTGGCCACGAGTTCGCTGGTGCGGTGCTCGGCAAAGCGCAGTTCCGGGTGCGCGTGGATGTCGCGGCGGATTGCCTGAATCTGCGGCTTCGCTGCAACGATGTCATCGAGGAGGCGCATGTCCGATTCCCTTGTTGTCGTGCTCCGAACCGCCGGGTACCGTTGTCGTGCCGCCGTGCAAGCGCTGGGGCTTACTGCACGACCTCATTGATGGTAACGCTGACAGCGCTGGCACCGACTGTCACGGGTTTGCTGAAGCCCTGCAGATCGCCCGGCGCCGCGATGGCTTCGCCGGAGTGCGAAATCCGCGCGCCAATGATCACCGGGGAGTACTTCGAAAGGGTGAAGTCGGGCATCATTGCCATCGAATCATCGAGGGAAAATTCGAACGGCAGGTCCTTTACCTGGCGACGCACCAGCGCCAGCGGCACACGCGGGCCCTGCGCCGCCCGCGCGAATACGAACACCGTGTCGCCCGGCGCGGCCTTAGCAGCCAGGTTCGCGGCGAGCGCCACTTTCCCGCGCACCCCGGCGGAAGCGCCCGCACCGGCAGCGCCGCTGGCGGCCGCAGTCGCATTGCTTGCGCTGCCGGCTTGGCCGCCCGTGCCTGCGCCACCGCCCGGGACAGCATCGGGCGAGGCATTGCCGGCTGCAAGCTGGCGCGCCTCCGCCAGGCTGTTGCGCAGGTTTTGCGAAAACGGCGCATCGTTGGGGGCGGCCTGCAAGGCTCGCTCCCAGTAATCGACCGCCTTGGCGTACTGCTGATGGTCGAATGCCGCGGTTCCCGCCAGTGCCAGGGCCTTGATCTCCTTGGGATCGATTTGCAACGCGCGTTCGATCAGTTTCATCGGCTCCCCGTCCAGTCGCTGGCCGTTGGTCATCGCCATGGCATCGGCCAGGTCGGCGAGCAAATGCGCATCTTTCGGGTTCAGTGCAACGGCCCTGGTGTAGGCACGCACTGCATCGGGATACTGGTGCTGGTAGGCGTAGGCGCGCGCAAGCATGGACCAGCCTTCCACGTCTGCAGGGGACTGCTTGAGATTTGCAAGCATGGCGTCAATCATCTTTTGCACCTGGGCGCTGGTAAGCGGCCGTGCTGCGCCCTTGCCGTCGGCTTGCGTGTTGCCTTGCGGCTGCCCGCTGGTTTCCATTCCCGGAATCAATGCCTCGGGGGTGCCCAGCACGACGTAAAGCGCGATCGGGGTAAGCAGAAGAAACGTCCCGATGAGGGCCGCGCTCCAGCGCGCGCGCCGCGGACCGGCGGCCTGGATATCGACGCCCGCGACCTCGTCGAGCAGGTGGCGCTCGATATCGCGCCGGCCCTGCTGGTACTGCGCTTCCTCGACCGTTCCCGATTTGCGTTCGGCCTCGAGCTCGCGCAACTGGTCTCGATACAGGTCGACGATGGCGCTGGCCCGCTTCTCCTGGGAGTCCTGAGCGCTGCGCAGCAGGGGCCAGAGCAGGACGCCCACGCCGGTCGCGAGCAAGATCGCGGCCGCAAGAAAAAAGCCGGTCATGACAGGCCGCCCTCTTCGGCCTCGTCTTCGAGCAAATGTTGTGCGCGCTGCGACTCGGCCTCGCTCAGTTGCGTTTTCGATGCCATGGATTCCAGGCGCGCAAGGCGCCGTTTGAGGGTCAGGAACAGCGCCGCCAGGCCGACAAGCAGCACCAATGCCGGTCCGAACCAGAGAACCAGGGTATTGCTCTTTAGCGGCGGCCGGTACAAGACGAAATCACCGTAGCGCGCAACCAGGTACGACTTGACCTGCTCATCGGTCTGACCCTTGGCAAGCAGTTCGCGGATCTGCTGGCGCAGGTCCACGGCCAGCGGTGCGTTGGAGTCGGCGAGTGTCTGGTTCTGGCACTGCAGGCAGCGCAACTCCGAGGCGAGTTGCATCATGTGCCGCTCGGCCGCAGGGTCAGCACCAACCTCGGGGGCTTCCTTGGCGGCAACAGGGACGAGCATGGCCGCGGTCATCGCCAGGGCCAACAGCAACGAAGCCGTGACGGCGCGCGTCGCGGCCCGCAGGGCGGCGCCGCGAAAGCACACGCCATGCGCGAAGTTTTCCATCAGGTCGGTCCCCTCCCTAGGCGTTCAGACGCTGGATCAGCGGCAGGATCTTCTCGCGCAGAAGTTCGGGCGTCACCGGCCCGATCTGTTTGAAGCGCACCACGCCCTGCTTGTCAATCAGGAAGGTCTCCGGCACCGCGTACACACCATAATCGATTCCGACGCGACCGGCTTCGTCATACGCCGATGTGGTGTACGGATTGCCGAACTGCGCCAGCCAGCGCATGCCGTCGACGCGCGTGTCCTTGTAATTGAGGCCGATGATCGGAATCGTGGCGCTGCGCGCAAATTCGATCAGCACCGGATGTTCCTCACGGCAGGCGACGCACCAGGACGCCCAGGCGTTGAGCAGCCAGACCTTGCCGAGCATGTCCTTGCGGTCGACCAGGCGCCCGGGCTTCTCCAGCGATTCCAGTCGAAAGTCTGGTGCCGGCTTGTCGATCAGCGGGGACGGAATCTCGCGCGGGTCCAGCCACAGGCCCTTGAACAGGAATACGGCGATCGCCAGGAACACGGCCAGCGGCAACAGGAAGGCCAGGGATTTTCTCATTGAGGACATGAATCTGCTCTCTTATGCAGGGGAAGCCGCACCGGTCGCGGTGAGTTCCGGATCCGTTGCGCGACGCTGGGCCAGGCGATAGCGTCGATCGCTCAGCGCCAGCACGCCACCGACTGCCATCAACAGGCATCCGCCCCAGATCCAGTCGATGAAGGGCTTGTAGTACACCCGCACGACCCATGCGGTATCGCTGACCGGTTCGCCCATAGAGATATACAGGTCACCGGTTATGCTCGGTGCGATCGCGGCGTCGGTCATGGGTTCGCTCTGATTGGAGCCAAATCCCCGCTTTTCCGGGTACATCGTGCGTACCGCTTTGTCGCCGCGCAGGATTTCAAACTGCCCGCGCAAATACTGGTAGTTCGGCCCGGAACCCTCGCTGGTGCCGACAAACTTGGCCTTATACGGACCCAGGGCCGTCGTATCGCCGACGTCCATGCGCACGTCTTTTTCGACCTCGTAACCCTTGACTAGGGTGACGCCGACGATGAATACGGCCACGCCGATGTGCGCGGTGAGCATGCCCAGGTAGCCGCGCGGCAGCGCAGCGAACTTTGCGCCGATCTGACCGCCTTCGGCCGGGCGCACGCGTGACCAGAGGTTGACCAGGCTGGTGCTAAAGATCCAGCATGCCAGCAGAATGCCGGCGCTGACCAGGAAGGACCATCGGCCCTCGATCAGCGGAACGAGAACCGCGCAGATCACGCTGACAGCCGCAGCCCATTTCAAACGGGCGGCGATTTCCGGCAGGTTCGCCTTGCGCCAACGCGCCAGCGGCCCGATTCCCATCAGGAACAAGGCTGGCGCCATCAGCGGCACGAACACGGTATCGAAATACGGCGGGCCCACGGAGATCTTGCCCAGGCCCAAGGAGTCGAGCATCAGGGGGTAGAGCGTGCCCAGCAGCACGCAGGCCGCCGCGCCCAGAAACAGCACGTTGTTGGTGAGCAGCATGGATTCGCGCGAGATGATTTCAAATCGCTCCCCCAGCCCGACCTTGGGCGCGCGCCAGGCAAAAAGGGCCAGTGAGCCGCCGATCACGGTAGCCAGGAACAGCAGGATGAAGACGCCGCGCCGCGGATCCGAGGCAAACGCGTGCACCGAGGTGAGCACGCCGGATCGGACCAGGAAGGTGCCCAGCAGCGACAACGAGAACGCGAAGATGGCGAGCAGCACCGTCCAGACCTTGAAGCCGCTGCGCTTTTCGGTCACGGCGAGCGAATGCATCAGCGCGGTCCCGGCAAGCCAGGGCATGAAGGAGGCGTTTTCCACCGGATCCCAGAACCACCACCCGCCCCAGCCCAGCGTGTAGTACGCCCAGGCGCTGCCCATGCAGATACCGACCGTCAGGAAGGTCCAGGCCACCGTGGTCCACGGACGCGACCAGCGCGCCCAGGTCGCGTCCAGATTGCCTCCCAGGAGTGCGGCAATGGCAAAGGCGAAGGCCACCGAGAACCCCACGTACCCCATGTACAGCATCGGCGGGTGCACGACCATGCCAGGGTCCTGCAGCAGGGGATTGAGGTCATTGCCTTCGGCAACGGCCGGCAGCAGGCGGTCGAAAGGATCGGATGTGAGCACGATGAAGAGCAGGAACCCCAGGGCTATGAGTCCCATGACGCCAAGGATGCGCGCCACCATTTCGCGCGGCAGGTGGGCGCTGAAAATGCTCACGGCGAACATCCAGAAGCTCAGGATCACCAGCCACAAGAGCATCGATCCCTCGTGACCGCCCCAGAATGCCGCCAGCTTGTACTGCACCGGCAGCGCGTGCGTGGAATTGATTGCGACGTACCGGACCGAAAAGTCGTCGTGCAGGAAGCTCGATACCAGGCACGATGCGGCCACGAGCACCAAGAGGAATAGCACCCGTGCGGCCGGCCGGGCCAGGGCCATCCAGCGCGCGTTGCCGCGGGCGGCACCGATGATCGGCAGCGTGCCCAATACCAGGGCCACGGCAGTGGCCACCATCAAGGCGAAGTTACCGATTTCGGGAATCATTGCGGCTTGCCTCCCGTCGACTTGCCGGTCGTGTTTGGCCCGGGCTGTGCGACAACCAAGGTCGCGGTGGAATCGGGTTGCCCGCCGCGCGCGCGCTTGAGGGCCTCGGCCGCTTCCGGCGGCATGTAATTTTCATCGTGCTTGGCGAGCACTTCGGAAGCGTGGAACACCCCATCGGCCTCCAGGTGCCCTTGCGCGACGACCCCCTTGCCTTCGCGAAACAGGTCGGGAAGGATGCCCACGTAGGAAACCGCAACCGATTTGGCGGTATCGGTAACCAGAAAATGGACCGTGGTGCCGTCGCGATGGACGCTTCCGGTCTCGACCAGGCCACCAATGCGAAATGCCCGGTTTCTGGGAGCCTCGTCGGCCGCGATCTGCGACGGCGTGAAGAAAAACACCAGGTTGCTGCGGAAGGCGTTGAGGATCAATGTTGCCGCAAGACCAGCCGTGGCCAGTCCAACAACGACCATAATCAATCTTTTGGTTCTCGGTTTCATCAGTGCTGGCTTCATCGCTGTTAGCGTGGAAACATTCCCACGGGGGGTTACGAAACGGCTTGGCCGCCGCGGCAAGTCGCAGCATGCGCAGCCAAACCGCCGCTACCCGGGTAAGCTGGGAGGGTTCCTGGAGCCACCGCAGGCGAAGACGATGAGTCCGGATGACCCGAGATCGGCTCTGCCGGCTGGCGCCCCTTCTTCCGAGCGCCAGATCGTGCAGGCAGCCTGTCCGCACGATTGCCCCGATACCTGTGCCATGCACGTGACGGTCGAGCATCAGGTCGGCCGTCGTGTCGCGGTACGCGTGGCGGGCGACCCCAGCCATCCGCCCACGCGCGGCTCGCTTTGCACGAAGGTCAGCCGCTATCTTGAACGCACCTATCACCCGGATCGGCTGCTTACGCCGATGCGCCGCATCGGCAAGAAGGGCTCCGGAGACTTCGAGCCGTTCTCCTGGGATGAGGCACTAGAGGAGATCGCGCGGCGACTCGGCGCGATCGCCGAGCGCGATCCGCAGGCCATCGTGCCCTACAGCTATGCCGGAACCATGGGCCTGGTGCAGGGCGAGGCGATGGCACAGCGCTTTTTCAACAAGCTCGGCGCCAGCCGCCTGGATCGTACGATCTGCGCCAGCGCCGGCGGCGAGGCCTTGCACTACACGCTCGGTGCGCGCATCGGTACCGACTTGGAGCAATTCGAGAACAGCCGCCAGATCATTTTCTGGGGCACGAACGCCGTGGTTTCCAACCTCCACCTCTGGAGTCGAGCGCAGGAGGCCAAGCGCCGGGGTGCGCGTCTGATCGCGATCGATCCGTACCGCTCGCTAACGGCCGAACACTGCCACGAACACATTGCGCTGCTGCCTGGCACCGACGGTGCACTGGCCTTGGGCATCATGCATGTCTTGATCCGCGAGGGCTGGTTGGACCGGGATTACATCGAGCGCTACACCCTGGGGTTCGCGGCCTTGGCAGAACGTGCCTTGGGCTACGACCCGCAGCGGGTCGGGGCCATCTGCGGCATCGGGGCCGGAACGGTAGAGCGACTGGCACACGCCTACTGGCACGTGCGGCCCACTGCGATCCGCCTGAACTACGGCATGCAGCGGGCGCGTGGCGGCGGCAACGCGGTGCGCGCCATCGCCTGCCTGCCGGCCTTGGCCGGCCACTGGCGGCACGCCGCCGGGGGCCTGCTGCTGTCGAGCAGCGGTGCCTTCGAGGTCGATCATGCTGCGCTGACCCGTCCCGAGCTCTTGGCCGGCCGGACACCGCGCACGATCAACATGAGTGCGATCGGCGATGCATTGCTGCACGCGCAGCCGCCGATCGAGGCGCTGATTGTCTACAACAGCAATCCGGTCGCGGTTGCTCCGCAGTCGAGACAGGTGGCGGAGGGTTTTGCGCGTGAGGACTTGTTCACCGTGGTGCTGGAGCACTTTCTAACCGATACCGCAGACTATGCCGACATCGTCCTGCCGGCCACGACGCAGCTCGAGCACCTGGACGTGCACTACGCCTACGGGCACCTGTACATGGTGGCCAACAACCCGGCAATCGATCCGCTGGGCCAGTCATTGCCCAACAGCGAGATCTTCCGCCGGATTGCCCGGCGCATGGGATTTGTCGACGAATGCTTTCGCGAAACCGACGATCAGATCGCCGCCAAGGCCTTCGTACGCTGCGGCGCGTCGCCGTATGACTGGGAGCGTGTGCGCCGAAACGGCTGGCAGCGCCTTGATCTGCCGGCCTCCTACGCGCCCTTTGCCACCGGCAATTTCCCCACCCCAAGCGGGCGCTGTGAGTTTTCCTCCGCTCGGCTTGCGCAGATGGGAATGGATCCGGTTCCGGATTACCTCGCGCCGTACGAGGGACCCGGGAGCGCGCCCGAGCTGGCGCGGCGCTTTCCCCTGGCGATCATCTCACCGCCGGCGCGCAACTTTCTCAACTCCACCTTTGTCAACGTGCAGAGTCTGCGTCAAACCGAAGGCGAACCGCGGCTCGATATCCATCCGCAGGATGCGCTCGTGCGGGGCATTGCAGACGGCGATCATGTGGAGGTCTTCAACGATCGCGGCGCATTCCGGCTGCGCGCACGCGTGAGCGATCGCCCGCGCCAGGGCGTCGTCGTGGCGCTGTCGATCTGGTGGAAGAAGCTCGCAGCTGACGGCAAGAATGCCAACGAAGTCACGCACCAGCGGCTCACCGACCTGGGCCGCGCGGCGACCTTTTACGATTGCCTGGTCCAAGTGCGCCGCGTTCCCGAGACAGGCTAGCGCCACGCTATCATTTGGCAACAGCGCCGCCGGCCTTGCACGCCGTCGAATGCGGGATCACCGAATCCCGACATTGGCGCGCCAAGGAGCATTTGGCATGGACCTGTCGGAGCGATTCTGGCTCAAGAGCTACCCGGTGGGAGTGCCACCCGAGATTGATCCGGCGCGCTACCCCTCCGTGGTTGCATTGCTCGAGGAGTCATTCGCACGCTACGGCTCCCGGATCGCCTACACCTGCATGGGCGCCGACCTGCGCTATGCCGAACTCGATCGACGCAGCGCCGCGGTCGCCGCCTGGCTGCAGTCGCAGGGCGTGGTGGCAGGCGAGCGCGTGGCGATCATGCTTCCTAACGTGCTGCACTTTCCCATCATATTTGCCGGTGCCTTGCGCTCCGGCGCCACCGTGGTGAACATCAATCCGCTCTATACGCCGCACGAACTCGAATTCCAGCTCAAGGACAGCGGGGCCGGAACCCTGTTCGTCCTGGAGAACTTTGCGCACACCGTTCAGGCCGTGCTGGACAAGGTCCCCACGAAGCGCATCGTGGTGTGCACGATGGGGGAGATGTTTGCCGGCCCCAAGTCCTGGGTGGTCGATTTTGTCGTGCGCCACGTAAAAAAGCTGGTTCGCCCCTATCGACTGCCGCGCCAGAATTGCTTTCGCTTGCGCCAGGTGCTCGCGCAGGGCATGGGGCAAGTTGCCCGGCCGGTACCGGTGGGCCCGGAGGACATCGCGGTGCTGCAATACACGGGCGGCACGACCGGTGTTGCCAAGGGCGCGATGCTGCTGCATCGAAATCTCGTGGCCAATATTTTGCAATGCGAAGCCTGGTACCAGCCGGCGATGGCAAAAATTGGGGCTGGCGAGCAGATGGAGATCGTCACCGCGCTTCCGCTGTACCACATATTCGCGCTTACCTGCTGTGGCCTGTTCGCGATGCGCACCGGCGCGCGCTGTCTGCTGATTCCCAATCCCCGTGACTTCCCCGCCGTCGTCGAGGCACTGCACGGCCACCGTTTCAACGTCTTCCCAGCCGTCAACACCCTGTTCAACGCCCTGGCGCACAACGAGGCGTTCCGCACGCTCGATTTTTCCGGTCTCGCGCTCTCCAGTGGTGGCGGCATGGCGGTGCAGCGTGCGGTGGCCGATCGTTGGCTTGCGCTTACCGGGTGTCCGATCTGCGAAGGCTACGGTCTGTCGGAGACTTCTCCCGTGGTGTCCTGCAACCCGACCAATACCGATCGCTACAGCGGGACCATCGGGCTGCCGTTACCATCGACCGAACTGGTAATTCTTGACGACCAGGGCGCGCAGCTGCCGATCGGCACGGCCGGTGAGATCGGGGTCCGCGGACCGCAGGTCATGGCCGGCTACTGGAAGCGTCCAGACGAAACCGCCAAGGTGATGACCGCCGACGGCTTCCTGCGCACGGGCGACATCGGTGTGATGGATGAAAGCGGCTACACCCGCATCGTCGATCGCAAGAAGGACATGATCCTTGTGTCAGGATTCAACGTCTATCCGAACGAGGTCGAGGAGCTTGTGGCGGCGCATCCGGGCGTGCTCGAGTGTGCTGCGATCGGCGTGCCGAACGAGCACTCCGGAGAAGCGGTCAAGCTCTTCGTCGTGCGCAAGGATCCGGCGCTCACGGTGCAGGCGTTCGCGCATGTTGCGCTCGATCAGGACGTGGCGCAGGTAGTGGTAGATGGAGAGAGCCTCGAAATGATTACCCGCCCGGCCCTTCAGGCGTATGTGCATCTCGTCCGCCCCGGCACGCACCGAGATGTCGGTGGCCGTAAGGCTAGCTTGGTTGTGGCCGGAGGCGAGCGCGATATGGCCATCGGTCAGGGCCTGCAGGACGTGCTGATGACGCCCGGCGACGCCGAAAAGCTCGATAAGGACCTCGTTACCTTGTTCGCTTACTTGCATTCGCATGGCCGGGCCTTCTGGT
>OMSW01000065.1 GCA_900290295.1 Burkholderiales bacterium | reverse complement strand
TTTTTCGGTCGCCCGGTGCAGCAGTCCGATATGCGGATCGGCGCGGCGGATCACCTCGCCATCTAACTCCAGCACCAGGCGCAGCACGCCGTGCGCGGCCGGGTGCTGGGGACCGAAGTTAAGGGTGTAATTGCGGATGTCGGCCATGAGCAAGCAGTCAGCGGTCGACGGCACCGCGGGCGTAGCTTTCCTCGCGGATCACGCGGGGCGTGACCTCGCGTGGTTCGATGGAAACCGGCTGGTAGATCACGCGCCGCAGCTCCGGGTCGTATCGCACCTCGACGTTGCCGGAGATCGGGAAATCTCGGCGGAAGGGGTACCCGACAAAGCCGTAGTCGGTAAGGATGCGGCGCAGGTCCGGATGGCCCTCGAACAAGATGCCATACAAGTCGAAGGCCTCGCGCTCGTACCAACCGGCCGACGGCCATACCGCAAGCAGGGACGAGACGATGGGAAGCTCATCGTCGTCGCAAAAAACGCGCAGACGCAGACGCCAGTTGTTGACCAGCGAGAGCAGGTGCACGACCACCGCAAAGCGGCGTCCGTCCCAGGCCCCATTGCCGTATTCCAGGTAGTCCACGCCGCAAAGGTCGACGAGCTGCTCGAAGCCGAACTGCGGATCGTCCCGCAGCTGCGCCGCAACCCCGAGCCAGTCGCCGGGACCGACCCGAAGCGTGAGCTCGCCGCGATCAAGGTCGAGCGCCAGCGCGCGCGCGCCCACGTGCGCGCGCAGACGTCGCGCCAGCTCTTCGACGTCGTTCATCGCCCGGTCGGGAAGTCGATTTTCCACAGGATCAGCGGGCGATGGTATTGGTGTGGCGGATCTTGCTTTGCAGCTGCACGATCCCGTAGATCAGCGCCTCCGCGGTGGGCGGACAGCCCGGTACGTAGATATCGACCGGAACAATGCGATCGCAGCCGCGGACCACCGAGTACGAATAGTGGTAGTAGCCGCCGCCATTGGCGCACGATCCCATCGAGATGACCCAGCGCGGCTCGGGCATCTGGTCGTAGACCTTGCGCAGCGCCGGCGCCATCTTGTTGCACAGCGTCCCGGCGACGATCATCAGGTCCGACTGACGCGGACTGGGGCGAAACACCACGCCGAAGCGGTCCAGATCGTAGCGCGCCGCGCCCGCATGCATCATCTCGACGGCGCAGCAGGCCAGCCCAAATGTCATCGGCCAAAGCGACCCGGTTTTCGACCAGTTGAGCACCGCGTCGACGCTGGTCGTTACAAAACCCTGATTCAGTTTTCCTTCGATGCCCACGCTGTCAACCCGTACGTAGCCGTTGCAAATCCGTCGCTCGCCGCCGTCATTCCCAGTCGAGAGCGCCCTTTTTCCATTCGTAGACAAAACCGACCGTGAGGATGGCAAGAAACAGCATCATCGCCCAAAAGCCCGCTCCCCATTGGCCCAGGGCGCCAAGGGACACCGCCCAGGGAAACAAGAACGCAACCTCGAGATCGAAAAGGATGAAGAGAATCGCGACCAGGTAGTAGCGCACGTCGAATTTCATGCGGGCGTCTTCGAAGGCCTCGAATCCGCATTCGTAGGGGGATAGCTTTTCCGGATCCGGACGATGGGGTGCAACCGCCGCGCCCAAGGCAATCGGGGCAATGCCGATGAACGCGCCCACGGCGACGAAGACCAAGATCGGAAGGTAGTTTCCGAGATCCACAAGCCACCTGTTTTAATCGCTGCCCAACATCCACGAGCGAGCGCCGAGGCGATTGCGTTCGGCCTAGCTCCCCCCTGCTCTCTCGCCTGCCATCTTAACGTGACCGATCGAGACAAACCAAAAAAAAGCCGAATTCCTTGACGTGCGCCAAGAACGCGCTTGCGTTTCCGGGGAAAGGCGGTATTTACGTCCCGTGGCCCGCCTTGTTATACGAGCACGAACGCACGGCTGCGTTCACGCAATACCCTCGGTTGCAGCGTGGTGCCGACGGTGAGACTCGAACTCACACGGCTTTCGCCGCCACCCCCTCAAGATGGTGTGTCTACCAATTCCACCACGTCGGCAAGCGGCGCGGATTCTACCGCGAATTGCGTCGCGTTCCGTCTGCAAGAAGCCGCAATTCGATTCTTGCTCGTGCACCCGGCGCGGAACAAGGGGCGCATCCGGTACAGCGTTCTTACTTCGGAATGGCGGCAGACTTGTCCGTGCCCGACGGTCCCGAACTCTTGGGCGCAGGAGCGGCCGGATTCGAATCTTGCGGAATCTGCTGCGAGGCCGGCGCAGCGCCGCCCCCGGCCGGAGCCGCAGGCGCGGCCCCGCTCCCCGCCGGAGCCTCGGGCGCGGCCCCGCTCCCGGCCGGAGCCGGGTGAACGGCCGTGCTCATCAAGCCGCCACCGCGGGCGACGCGGAACGTCGTTGCAGAATACGCCAAACCAATCGTGACCGCGAAAAAGACCGCCGCAACTACGGCCGTGCTGCGGGATAGGAAATTTGCCGAGCCGCTGGCGCCAAACAAGCTTCCGGACGCACCGCTGCCGAACGCCGCGCCCATGTCCGCGCCCTTGCCATGCTGTAGCAGCACCAAAATGATGATCGCGCTGGCGCAGATCACCTGCACGACGATCAACAGGGTGACGATCCAGCCCATGCTTGCTTCTCCCAGAAACCCGTCATCGCGCGGCGGCCGCGCAAATCGCCACAAAGTCCGCGGCGACGAGCGAGGCCCCGCCGATCAAGCCGCCGTCAATGTCCGGCTGCGAGAACAATTCGCGGGCATTGGCCGGCTTGACGCTGCCGCCATACAACAAGCGCATTGCCACAGCAGCGCCCGGATCCTGTGCCGCCAGTTGCGAACGAATCGCAGCATGCACTGCTTGCGCTTGCTGCGGAGTTGCCGTGCGCCCGGTACCGATGGCCCATACGGGCTCGTAGGCAATCGCTCCGGCCAGCAGTTGCGCTGCCGGGCAGCGCTGCAAAACCACCTGGAGCTGCTCCGCGACGACCTGCTGCGTGCGGCCCTGCTCACGCTGCTCGAGCGTTTCACCAACGCACAGTATCGGCTTGAGCCCGGCCGCCAATGCCCGCTCGACCTTGGCCGCGACGATTTCGTTGGACTCGCCATACGCGGCGCGCCGCTCCGAATGGCCGAGGATGACCCAGCTTGCGCCCGAGTCGATCAGCATCTCGGCCGCGACCTCGCCGGTCCAGGCGCCGGCGACTCGATCGGACATGTTCTGCGCCCCCACGCTGGCCGCGGTGCCGACCAGCCCCTGCACGAGGTCTTGCAGATACACGAAGGGAGGACAGACGACCGTTTCGCAATGCGCCGGGGCAGCACGAAACTCCTGCAGCCAGCGCTGATTGTCGGCACGGCTGCCATTCATCTTCCAGTTTGCCGCCACCAGGTTTGGTCGCATGGCGTCTCCGTATCTAGTGGCGATTCCCGGACGTCCGTCTCAGAGCGCCGGCGGCGGGGTATCGGCGCCAACGGCCTTCATCGACAGCCGCACGCGTCCTTTTTCGTCAGCCTCGATGACCTTGACTTTCACCGACTGGCCCTCCTTGAGATAATCGGAGACCTGGTTGACGCGCTCATTGGCGATTTGCGAGATGTGCAGCAGGCCATCACGCCCGGGTAGCAGTTGCACGATCGCGCCGAAGTCGAGCAGGCGCAGGACGGTGCCCTCGTAAATCTTGCCCACTTCGACCTCCGCGGTCAGCTCCAGAATACGGCGCTCGGCTTCCCGACCACGCTCCTGGTCGACGCTGGCAATGGTTACCGTTCCGTCATCCTCGATGTCGATCTGCGTGCCGGTTTCCTCGGTCAGGGCACGGATGACCGCTCCGCCCTTGCCGATCACGTCGCGGATCTTCTCGGGATTGATCTTGATACGGATCATGCGCGGCGCAAACGCGGAAAGCTCGCGGCGCGCGACCGTGATCGCCTCCTGCATTTTCTGCAGAATATGGGTGCGCCCTTCGCGCGCCTGCGCCAGGGCGACCTGCATGATTTCCTTGGTGATGCCCTCGATCTTGATGTCCATCTGCAAGGCGGTGATACCGGTAACGGTACCCGCGACCTTGAAGTCCATGTCGCCGAGGTGATCCTCGTCGCCAAGGATGTCGGTCAATACCGCAAAGCGCCCGCCTTCCTTGATCAAACCCATCGCCACACCCGCAACGTGCGCCTTGATGGGAACTCCCGCGTCCATCAGCGCCAGGCAGCCGCCGCAAACCGACGCCATCGAGGAGGAACCATTGGACTCGGTGATCTCCGAGACGATGCGGATGGAATACTGAAATTCCTCCGACGACGGCAACACCGCCATCAGGGCGCGCTTGGCCAGGCGGCCGTGCCCGATTTCACGCCGCTTCGGCGCGCCGACCCGACCGGTCTCGCCGGTGGCAAAGGGTGGCATGTTGTAGTGGAGCATGAAACGGTCGCGATACTCGCCCATGAGGGCATCGATGATTTGCTCGTCCTGCTTTGTCCCGAGCGTCGCGGTCACGAGGGCCTGGGTCTCCCCCCGTGTAAACAGCGCCGAGCCGTGGGTGCGCGGCAAGACGCCGAGGCGAACGGCGATCGGGCGCACCGTGCGCGTATCGCGCCCGTCGATACGAGGTTCCCCGGCCAGAATCTGGCTGCGAACCAGCTTGGCCTGCATGTCGAACAAGATCGCGTCGACCTCGCGCGCATCGGCCTGCGCCATCCCCGCGGCCGCGTCGGCGGCCAGGCGCTCCGATACCTGCGCCTCCACCTCCTTGAGCTTTTGCGTGCGCGCCTGCTTGCTGCGCATCTGGTAGGCGTCCTGGAATCCGGGACCGGCAATGGCGGCCAGGCGCGATTGCAGAACCTCGTTCTTGGCCGCGGCCCGCCAATCCCAGGCGGGCTTGCCGGCATCGCGGACAAGTTCGTGGATGGCTTCGATGACCGTCTGCATCTGCTCGTGTCCGAACACCACGGCGCCGAGCATAATTTCCTCGGACAACTGGTCCGCCTCGGACTCGACCATCAGTACCGCTCGTTCCGTGCCGGCAACGACCAGGTCCAGACGTGAGCTCTTTAGCGCGGTGGCCGTCGGATTGAGGACGTATTTGCCGTCGATGTAACCGACCCGCGCCGCGCCGATCGGACTGGCGAACGGAATTCCCGAAACGGCCAGCGCCGCCGAGGCACCGATCATGGCAGCAATGTCGGGATCAATTTCCGGATTCACCGACAGCACATGAAGTACCACCTGCACTTCGTTGAAGAAGCCTTCCGGAAACAGCGGCCGAATCGGCCGGTCGATCAGGCGCGAGGTAAGCGTCTCCTTCTCCGAGGGGCGTCCTTCGCGCTTGAAAAAGCCGCCCGGAATCTTGCCCGCGGCATAGGTCTTCTCCAGGTAGTCGACGGTGAGCGGGAAAAAATCCTGCCCCGGCTTGGCCTTGGTCGACGCCACCACCGTTGCCAGCACCACGGTGTCATCGACCGAAACAAGGACCGCACCCGTGGCCTGGCGAGCGATTTCACCGGTTTCGAGTTGCACCGTATGTGCGCCGTACTGAAATGTTTTCGTCACTTTGTCAAACACGTGAAGTTCCTTTCGCGAATTCTGTTCCGACCGTCACTGCGTCCGGCAAGGCGCCACCGTGGTTGCCCGCCAGAGCGCCAGCACCGGCGGCGTCGGAGCCACCGCTGCGCCGGGCCTGCATCCGGGGCTGCACCCGCCAATCCTGCGTGTCTTGGTGGCCGCACGCATCCGCAGCAGGGGCCGGGGCACGCACCAGGCAGGCATACCTTGTGCGAGTGCACGCCAAAGGTCTGGATTCGGAACGCGCACATGCGCTTACTTGCGCAGACCCAGACGATCGATAAGGCCCTTGTACGAGTCCGGGTTCCTGCCCTTGAGATAGTCGAGCAGCTTGCGACGGCGGCTCACCATCTTGAGCAGGCCGCGGCGCGAGTGATGATCCTTGACGTGCGTCTTGAAATGCTCGGTCAACTCGTTGATCCGGGCAGTCAACAGCGCCACCTGGACTTCCGGAGAACCGGTGTCGTTGCCGCTGCGCTGGTACTTGGCGACGATGTCGCCCTTCTTGATATCGGACACTGCCATGATTTTCCCTTTGTCGTTCGACTGGCGGACACGGAAGGAATGCCGTGCCGTGAACCGGGTAGTATATCCTAGCCGCGGTCGCTCGATTGCTCGCGCAAGACCTCGGCTCCGGTTCGACTCGGCAAGCCGGATCGCGGCGCGCGGGCCCGGCCCGCTACGGCGCCATCGCGGTCTGCGGATTGAGCCGTTCGGCAGTGGTGTAGAGCTTGTTGAGCGCGCTGATGTACGCTTTGGCCGAGGCGGCGATGATGTCAAGATCGGCACCCACGCCGTTGACGATTCGTCCGCCGCGGGCAAGGCGCACGGTCACCTCCCCCTGCGACTCGGTCCCGGTGGTGATCGCATTGACCGAGTACAACAGCAGCTCCGAGCCGCTGACGACGCGGCTCTCGATCGCCTTGAACACCGCATCGACCGGTCCGTTGCCCTCGGCCTTGGCCCGTTGTTCGACCGCCCCCACCGAGAAGACCACTTCTGCGCTCGGCTGCCCGCCCGTCTGCGAGCGCTGCGAGATGGACACCAGGTGGAAGTGTTCCTTGTGGTGACCGATCTCCTCGTCGGAAAACAGGGCCTGGATATCCTCGTCGAAAATCTCGGCCTTGCGGTCCGCCAGTTCCTTGAAGCGGCCAAAGGCCGATTGCAGGTCGGCTTCGCTTTCGACCGGGATGCCGAGCTCCTGCACACGCTGCTTGAAGGCATTGCGGCCCGAGAGTTTTCCCAGGACGATGCGATTGGCGCTCCAGCCCACGTCCTCGGCACGCATGATTTCGTAGGTCTGGCGCGCCTTGAGCACGCCGTCCTGGTGGATTCCCGAAGCGTGCGCAAAAGCATTGGCACCGACCACCGCCTTGTTGGGCTGAACCGGAAAGCCGGTGATATTTGACACCAGGCGCGAGGTGGCCACGATCTGCGTCGTATCGATTTGCGTATCCACGCCAAAGACGTCGCTGCGCGTGCGCAGCGCCATCACAACCTCCTCCAGGGCGGTATTGCCGGCGCGCTCGCCCAAGCCATTGATGGTGCACTCGATCTGGCGCACGCCGTTGAGCACGCCGGACAGCGAATTGGCGACCGCCATGCCCAGGTCGTTATGACAGTGCACCGACCACACGGCACGGTGCGCATTGGGGACGCGCTCGCGCAAGGAGCGCAATAGCTGCCCGTATTGCTCCGGCACCGCGTAGCCAACGGTGTCCGGGATATTGACCGTGCTTGCGCCCTCGGCGATGACGGCTTCGAGCACGCGGCACAGGAAGTCGGGGTCCGAGCGGCTGCCGTCCTCGGTCGAGAATTCGATGTCGTCGGTGAATCGGCCGGCGAATCGCACTGCCAGTCGAGCCTGTTCAAGAACCTGTTCCGGCGTCATGCGCAGCTTCATCTGCATGTGCAGCGGCGAGGTTGCGATGAACGTGTGTATGCGCCGCGAGGCGGCCGGCGCCAAGGCCTCGGCGGCGCGCGCGATGTCCTTGTCGTTGGCCCGCGAAAGCGAACAGACGGTCGAGTCCTTGATCGCCGCCGCAATGGAACGGACCGCCTCGAAATCGCCATTGCTGGCCGCCGCGAAGCCGGCTTCGATCACGTCAACCCGTAGCCGTTCGAGCTGCCGGGCGATGCGCAGCTTCTCCTCGCGTGTCATCGAGGCGCCAGGGCTTTGCTCGCCGTCGCGCAGCGTGGTATCGAAAATGATCAAGCGGTCCATGGGTTGCTCCCGTCCAAAGTGACGCCTCAGCCGGTTTCGGACGCGCCGCCGCCCGCGTTGCCGCTGCCCGGCCGCGCCGGGTTGGTCTCGCCGCGCCACACACGCCAGAGCCAGTACGCATAGCCGGAAACGGCATAGCAGCAAAACAGGCTGAAGAGCACGATCGGTGGATTGGACGAGACGAAGAAAATGCCGACCACGATGACGATCATCACCCAGAAGGGCACGCTGCGCCCCAGGTGAAAGCTTTTGCCGCTGTAAAACGGAGCGCTCGAGACCATCGTCAAACCGGCGTAGACGGTAATAACGAAGGTGACCCAGGGCAGCCAGGAATCGCGTATCGGAAAGCGGTTATCAACGGCCAGCCAGACAAAGCCCGCGACCAGGGCCGCGGCGGCCGGGCTCGGCAGCCCCTGGAAGAAACGCTTGTCGATGACCCCGATATTGGCGTTAAAGCGCGCCAGGCGCAGGGCGGCTCCGGCACAGTAGACGAAGGCGCCCGCCCAGCCCCAACGCCCCAGATCGCGCAACACCCATTCGTAGGCAACCAGGGCGGGCGCCACGCCGAAGGACGTCATGTCCGAAAGCGAATCGTATTGCTCGCCGAACGCGCTTTGCGTGTTGGTCAAGCGCGCGACGCGTCCGTCCATGCCGTCGAGCACCATCGCCAGGAATATCGCGATCGCCGCCCATTCAAAGTTCTGGTTCATCGCCTGAACGATGGCAAAAAAACCGGCGAACAAGGCCGCGGTCGTAAACAGGTTCGGCAGCAGGTAAATGCCGCGACGACGTATCGTGATTCGCCCGCTGGTCGTCCCGAAGTCGTCGGCCGTGCTCGACGAACCCAGGCCCCGCAGCTTGCGCCGCCGCAAACGTATCGCCATCGTCTCTCCTGGTTCAGCCCGACCGGGTCGGAACGAATTCCGCCAAAACGCTGGTGGTCGCGTGGACGACGTCGCCCACCGCGGCCCGAGGCCGCGTATTGGGCGGAAGGTAGACATCGACGCGCGAACCGAAGCGGATGAACCCGTAGCGCTGCCCGCGCTGCAGCCCCTCACCTACCTTGACGTAGCACAAGATACGACGCGCGATCAGCCCGGCAACCTGCACCACGGTCAAGCGCTCACCGTCGGCCATTCGGACCACCATGGCATTGCGTTCGTTGGCGGTCGAGGCCTTGTCAAGGTCGGCATTGAGGAACTGGCCCGGCTCGTACACCAGGCGCTCGACGATGCCATCGACCGGTGAGCGGTTGCTGTGGACGTTGAAGACATTCATGAAAACGCTGATCAGTACGGCATCGCGGTCCGTATACGGGTCGCGCACCGCCTGCACCTTGACGATGCGCCCATCCGCGGGCGAGAGCACCACCCCGGCCTGCGTCGGAACCTCGCGCGGCGGATCACGAAAGAACTGCAACACGAACAACGCCAGCAGGCAGACCGGCAGCGACCACGGTAGGCCCAGCGTCGCCGCGACCACCAACGCCAGCAGGAGCGTCGCGGCGACGTACGGCCAACCCTCGCGTGCGATCAGCGGATGGGGATAGGCACTCAATTCTTGCTCTGGTCCACAAGGCGGTTGGCGCGTATCCACGGCATCATCGCACGCAGCTTCGCGCCGACCTGCTCGACCGCGTGCTCGGCCGTCAGGCGCCGGCGCGCCATCAGCGTCGGTGCACCGGCGCGGTTCTCCAGGATGAAGCTCTTGGCATATTCGCCGCTCTGGATGCGATCCAGCGCGCGCTTCATCGCCGCGCGCGATTCGGCGTTGATCACCTCCGGACCGGTAACGTATTCGCCGTACTCCGCGTTATTCGAAATTGAATAGTTCATGGTGGCAATTCCGCCCTCGTAGATCAGATCGACGATGAGCTTGAGCTCGTGCAGGCACTCGAAGTACGCCATCTCGGGCGCATAGCCCGCGGCCACCAGGGTTTCAAAACCGGCCTTGATGAGCTCGACGGTACCACCGCACAGCACCGCCTGCTCGCCGAAGAGATCGGTTTCCGTTTCCTCGCGAAAGCTGGTCTCGATAACGCCGGCCTTGCCGCTGCCGATGGCGCAGGCGTACGACAGGGCCAGATCGCGCGCATCGCCCGAGCGATCGGCATGCACGGCAATCAGGGAGGGCACACCGCCGCCCTGCGCGTAGCTCGCGCGCACAGTGTGCCCTGGCGCCTTGGGCGCAACCATCAGCACGTCCAGGTCGGCGCGCGGCTGAATCTGGCCATAATGGATATTGAAACCGTGCGCGAAGGCCAGGGCGGCACCGTGCTTGAGGTTCGGTTCAATCGACTCGCGATATACCTCGGGATGGGTCTCGTCGGGCAGCAGGACCATCACCAGGTCGGCCTCGCGTACCGCGTCGGCAACTTCCCGGACATCGAGGCCGGCCTGGGTCGCCTTGCCCCAGGATGCACCGCCCTTGCGCAACGCCACGGTCACCTTGACACCGGACTCCTTGAGATTGAGCGCGTGCGCATGGCCCTGCGAGCCGTAGCCGACAATTGCGACCCGCTTGCTGCGTATCAGTGCAATGTCGGCGTCCTTGTCGTAGTAGACCTTCATGATTTCTCCCGTTGTTACCAATGATCCGTTTTTGAAATCTGCCATACCACGCAGCTTCGATTCCCGCCCGACCGACGGCCAAAACCCGGGGATCCGGCTTCGAGGCGCCAGGCCGCTTTGCAGCGCGGCCGCGTCCCTGCGCAATCAGACCCGCAGCACGCGATCGCCGCGCCCGATGCCCGAACTGCCGGTACGTACCGTCTCCAGGATCGCGCTGCGATCGAGCGCCCGCAAAAAAGCGTCGATCTTGCCGGTGTTGCCCGTGAGCTCGATCGTATAGGTCTTTTCGGTGACATCGACGATGTGGCCGCGAAAGATATCGGCCATGCGTTTCATTTCCTCGCGCTCCTTTCCAACGGCGCGCACCTTGATGAGCATCAGTTCGCGCTCGGTGAAATCCGCCTCGGTCAAGTCGACCACTTTGACCACTTCGATCAGCCGGTTCAGATGCTTGGTGATCTGCTCGACGACATCGTCCGAACCTGCCGTGACGATCGTCATGCGCGAAAGCGAGGCGTCCTCGGTCGGCGCCACCGTGAGCGACTCGATGTTGTAACCACGGGCGGAAAAAAGACCAACCACGCGCGAGAGCGCGCCCGGTTCATTTTCCAGCAGCACGGAAATGATATGGCGCATCTAGCAGACACCGACGAAGGGCAAGGTTGCGCCGTGCGATCGCGCCAGCGTCGATCGCGCGCAAGATCCTGCCGGTGCGCGAAGCGCCATCACAGTTCCTCAGCGCCCAGGATCATCTCCGTCAGGCCCTTGCCCGCACGTACCATGGGCCAGACGTTTTCCGTCGGATCGGTGATGAAATCGAGGAACACCAGCCGGTCGCGCAGCGAGGTGAAGGCCTCACGTAGTGCCGGCTCGACGTCCACGGGATTTTCGATCCGCATGCCCACGTGTCCGTAGCTCTCCGCCAGGCGCACGAAATCGGGCAGTGCATCCATGTAGGACTCCGAATAGCGGCCACCGTACTCGAGCTGCTGCCATTGGCGCACCATGCCGAGATAGCGATTGTTCAGGTTGACGATCTTGGGAGTAAAGCGGTACTGCTTGCAGGTTGACAGCTCCTGGATGTTCATCTGGATCGAGGCTTCGCCGGTTATGACCGCGACCTGGGCGCCCGGGTTGGCCATCTGCACGCCCATGGCATAGGGCAGACCGACACCCATGGTGCCGAGTCCGCCCGAATTGATCCATCGGCGCGGCCGGTCGAAGCGGTAGTACTGGGCCGCCCACATCTGGTGCTGGCCAACGTCGGAGGTCACGAAGGCCTCTCCCTGGGTGATCTGCCAGAGCTTTTCTACGACGTACTGGGGCTTGAGCACCTTGGCGTCGCGTTCATATTTCAGACAGTCGCGCGCGCGCCATTGCTCCAGCTGCTGCCACCATGCTGCCAGCGCGCGCGGGTCAGGTCGCGCGGCGCCAGCCTCGATCTGGGACAGGATCTCGCTGAGCACCTCGCGAACGTCGCCGACGATCGGCACGTCGACCTTGACGCGCTTGGATATCGACGAGGGGTCAATGTCGACATGGATGATCTTGCGCGGATTCTGGGCAAAATGCTTCGGGTCGCCGATCACCCGGTCGTCGAATCGCGCGCCCACAGCGAGCAGGACATCGCAGTTTTGCATCGCCAGATTGGCTTCGATCGTTCCATGCATGCCCGGCATGCCGAGGAATTTCTTGTCGGACGCGCGATACCCTCCCAGGCCCATGAGCGTGTTTGTGCAGGGAAATCCGAGCAAGTCGACCAGCTGATTGAGCTGCGGCGCGGCGTTGGCCAAGATCACGCCGCCGCCCGTATAAATCATCGGTCGCTGCGCCGATAAAAGGAGCTGCACCGCCTTCTTGATCTGGCCTGCATGCCCCTTTATGACCGGGTTGTAGGAGCGCAGATGCAGTTCCCGCGGGTAGAAAAAAATGTGCCGCGCGACCGTGACGTCCTTGGGAATGTCCACCAGCACCGGGCCGGGACGACCGCTGGCGGCAATGTGAAACGCCTTGCGCATGGTTGCCGCCAGATCGGCGACGTTCTTGACCAGAAAATTGTGCTTTACGCAAGGACGCGTGATGCCGACGGTGTCGCACTCCTGAAAGGCGTCCTGGCCGATCGCATGGGTAGGTACCTGGCCGGAAATGATGACCAGGGGAATCGAGTCCATGTACGCGGTGGCGATACCGGTAACCGCGTTCGTGACGCCCGGTCCGCTGGTCACCAGAGCGACGCCGACCTTCAGGCTGGATCGCGAATACGCGTCGGCCGCGTGCACGGCGGCCTGCTCGTGGCGTACCAAAATATGCTGGAAGTATTCCTGCTTGAATATCGCGTCATAGATGTACAGAACCGCGCCGCCCGGGTAACCGAATACGTGGCGCACACCTTCTTCCTGCAGGCAGCGAACGACGATTTCCGCACCCGAGATCGGGTCGGCGGGGGGAGCCGGCAAAAGGGAGCCCTCGCTCAGGCTGCTGGTCGGAGCGTCTGCCGCGCCCGCGTGGCGCGGGGTAACGGTGCGCAAGGCCTTGGTGCGAGTTTCAGCCGACGCGGAGGTGGCGGCCTCGTCATGGGCAAGGGAACGCATCAAATCCTCTCAAGGTCCTTCTGGAGATTGATCGGACGCCGTTCCATACCCGCTTATGGCGAGCGGTGCGGCGAAATCGCNNCCGTTTTGTCGAGCCCTTGCCCGCGGCCAGGCATTGGCAGGTTGTTTTGCTCTGATACGATTGCCCGCCAGCCACTGCCGAGGCAACGCGCCCTAGGCTGCTTCGGCGAGCACATCCTGATACATGGCGACCCGCGCAGAACTCTCGGAATTCCTTGCTGGAGCGGAACGGCGCGCCTACAAACAGGCGCTCTTCGCGGTACGGGATCAGGACAATGCCCTGGACATTGTCCAGGACGCGATGTTCAAGTTGTCCGAAAGCTACGGCGAGCGCCCGGCACACGAATTGCCGCTGCTCTTCACCCGGATTGTGCAAAATGTGATCCACGACTTTTTTCGTCGCCAGAAGGTGCGTTCGACGTGGATTACGCTGTTTTCCGCGCTTTCCTCGGCCGATGGCGACGAAAGCGATCCGCTAGAAACCCTGGAAGCACGGCCGGGATCGGCGTCCGCCGAAAGTGCGGCCGATCAGGTGGAGCGCGAGCAGGTGGTCAAAATCATCGAACAGGAGATCTCGCGGCTGCCGGCGCGTCAACGGGAAGCATTCCTGCTGCGTTATTGGGAGGACCTGGACGTTGCCGAAACGGCTGTGACGATGAAGTGCTCGGAGGGTAGTGTGAAGACACACTGCTCGCGGGCGACGCAAGCACTGGCCAAGGCCCTGCGTGCCCGGGGTATCGAACTATGAATGAAGCCGAATTCGCCTACCGCATCCGCCAAGCTCTCGACGAGGGTGTCGAGCGTCTGGACTATACGGTCAGTTTGCGCCTGCAAAAGGCGCGCCTGGCCGCGATTGAGCGCGGCGTTCTGCGACAGTCGGCGCCGGTCTGGGTACCGGCCCTGCAGTTGGCCTCGGAGGACGAGTCCCAGTCCGTGGATACGCAGTCGCGGGTTTCCGCGTGGTTGTTGCGTTTTGGCCTGGCCGTTCCGCTCATCGCGCTCGCGCTCGGGATCGTCGGTATCAAGCAATGGCAGAACGACCAGATGGTTGCCGAAGTCGCCGACATCGATTTTGCCGTGTTGCTCGATGACACCCCGATCGATACCTACGCACACCAGGGATACGGCGTATACCTGCGTAACGAAAACGGCATGTAAGCACCAAGCCCATGCTGCGCAAGCTCCTCGCCGGTGGGTTCCTGGTCTTGGCGACCGTAGCGTTTGGTGCCGGGGAGCCGGCCAAGCCAGCGGCAGCAAATGCGGCAGGCACGCAAGGCGGCCCAAGCTGGGCGCAACTTAACTCCGATCAGCGTGAGGCGCTGGCGCCGCTGGCAGGCGACTGGGACAAATTTGACGCCACGCGAAAGAAGAAGTGGCTCGACATCGCTGTGCGCTACAAGGATCTGTCGCCCGAGGGCCAGCAGACGATGCATGAGCGCATGCCCGATCTGGCCAAACTGACCCCGGAGCAGCGCAGCACGGCGCGCGAGAACTTCAAGCGGGCCTACGCGCTGCCGCCCGACAAAAGACGCGCGCTTACGCAGCAGTTCCAGGACCTGCCGGAGCAACCCCCGCCAAGGTCGAGTCGGGTCCGGCCGGCGCCACCGCGTCGCCGGGGTCGGCCGCGCAGGGCAACGCCACCGGGCGTTAAGATAATTCCCCAGTTTGGCAGTCTTCCCCGTCCGAGGTGAACGCAATGACCAAGATCGACGCAACGCTCAAGGCCGAATTCGAACAGGCCGTGGCCCAGTCCAAGACCCTGGACCAGCGCCCGGACAATGCCAGCCTGCTCAAGCTCTACGCGCTCTACAAGCAAGCCAGCGAGGGCGATGTCAGCGGTGAGCGCCCCGGGGCATTGGATTTCGTGGCGGCCGCGAAATGGAACGCCCGCGAGGAGCTGCGCGGCACCAGCGCCGCGGAAGCAATGCGCCGCTATATCCGTCTGGTCGAGGATCTGCGCAGCTAAGCCGGGCGCGCCGATTATCCCTGGGCGAGCAGTTCCTCAAGGCGCCGGCCTACGCTTTTTTCAATCGATGTCCGCAATCCCTTGAGCAGGATTCCCAGGTGGATTTCCAACGCGATTTGCGTCTGGCTCACATCGATGCGGCCACGCACGCCGCTGCGTCGAAAGTGCAAGCTGTCACCCTGCCACGTACAGATGAGCGCGTATTCGCGCCCCAGGTCGTCGGCAGCAGCCTGGGCCGCTGCTTTGGCGCGGCTCACGGGCAGGCCGTGCGGACGCGCGATTCGAATGTCGGCCATTGCGGTCGTTTCCCGGTAAAGATCCTACGGACTGCGCGCACCTATCGAGGGTGCTGTGAACCTTCGCGATTCTACTTTTTCCCGGTGGTTTTATGGTTTGCATTGCGGCAGGATCACGCGGCACCTCCGGAGATCCGACGCCGGGATGCCCAGGCCTCGCCGTTGAGCAACGCACGCGGTCGCTGGCCCCGCAGCGCCTGGTCGAGATTCTCAATGGCCAGGCGCACCATGGCGCGGCGCGCCGTCAGGGTCGCCGAACCGATGTGTGGGGTCAGCACCACGTTGTCCAAGGCAAGCAGCCCGGGGTGGATTTGCGGTTCGTGCTCCATCACATCCAGTCCTGCGGCGCCCGGTCGCCCGGCGCGCAGCGCATCGACCAGGGCGCCATCGTCCACCACACCGCCCCGCGCGATGTTGATCAGCACCGATCCG
>OMSW01000258.1:19394-54932 GCA_900290295.1 Burkholderiales bacterium | reverse complement strand
TTCGCAACCCTGGACCCAGCCATTTGAAAGCACCGAGACCAGTGCCTCGATACGCCTGAACCAGCGCTTGGGTCCGAACTGGGATCTATCGTTGCACGCGGGCACCCAACGCAGTGTCGCCAATGACCGCGTTGCGTTCCCCGATGGGTGCTCCTACTTCAACAGCAGCCTTAACAGCAATAGACCCGTCGGCCAAGGCTACTACTACCTCTACAACGGGCTCTGTGGCAACTACAACGTCGACGTGTACCAGTACATCAGCGACGACGAGGTGCGCAATACCAACGATACCGACACGCGACTGCATGGGCGCGTGGTCACCGCCGGTGCCGAACAGGAGCTCACACTCGGATTCTGCACGACTCGCTACAGCGAACGCTACCCGTACCAACAGGTATACAACCTCGTCTCCTTCCCTGCCGGACCGGTGTTCAACGTCTATGCGCCGGTGTCATTGCCGGCCGATGCCCAACCGAACGTATTCAATGCACCCCTGAATACCGACCTAGACGAACTCTACGCGTTCGACGTCGCGCATTTCGCGCAGCACTGGTCCACCTGGCTGGGGGCACGGTTCACGCGTATTACGCAAGACAGCTCCCTCACCAACGATTCCGAGTCCACAGTTCTGCAGCAACATTTCCTCACGCCCTGGTTCGGCCTGGGATACGAACCCTGGAGCGGCGGGTTCACCTACGCGGCCGCCGGCAGCGGCGTCGAAGTGAACAGTGTTCCCAACCACCCCGCCACCCTGTTCACCGGACAGTCCGTGAGCTTCGCCAATCCCGGCCAAGTGCTGCCGGCGCAACGCAGCCGCCAAGTCGAGGTCGGCTTCAAGCAACACGCAGGCAATGCCTGGTTCGTCGACACGGCGCTTTTTCGTATTGATAAACCGTTTCCCGACAACGTCCCGCTCAGCAACGGCGAGGCGCTACAGGTCGCCGGCGCTCGCGTGGAGCGTCACCAGGGGCTGGAGATCGAATCCCAGTGGCAGGCCCTTGCGACGCTGCAACTGCGGGCAAATGTGACGTTCATGGATGCCAAGACGATCCAGGCGGTGGATCCGGCCTGGGTCGGCAAGGCGGCCACCAATGTCGCTCCCTTGGCTGCGTCGCTGCAAGACGCCTGGTCGCCCCTCTCTCTTGCCGGATTCACCTGGCTCAACTTATGGACATACGCGGGACACAAGGCCGTGCTGCCGGACGGATCGGTCGATTTACCCAACTACTGGCAGTGGGACACGGCCGTGCGCTACGCATGGACGCACCGGGGTCTGCACTGGACCTGGCGCGCGGGAGTGGACAATCTGACCAACCGCAGCTACTGGCGCGAGGCACCGCTGGCGCCCTGGGGTTCTATCTACCTTTTCCCCGCCGCTGCGCGCAGCGCGCGCCTGAGCGTAAGCGTGGCATGGTGAAGTCCGCGCTTACATTGCCGGGGCAAATCAGGCGCTGATCTTGGCAGGGGCCAACAGGCGCACGTCACACTGCGGCAATGGCATTTCAATCCCGGACCGGCGCAAGGCATCAACGATTTGCAAGTTCAGCTCGCCTTCGACCGAACCGAAATCGCCGACCGCGACCCATGGCTTGGCGGTGATCTGCACGGCAGTGCTGCCCAGCGCAGCGACCTGTATCAGCGGCGCCGGTTCCACCAGAACGCGCGGATGAGACCGAACCACACCCTCGATGGTCGCCAGGGCGCGGTGCAGATCGGCGCCATAGGCGATCCCGACCCGCAGATCCGCCTGGCGCATGCGGCCGAAGTTGTGCAGGATTTCTCCGACGATCTTGCGATTTGGCACGACGATGCAGGAACGGTCGGCGTGGCGCAGGACGGTATTGAAGAGCGAGATCGATTCTACCGTGCCGTCGACGCCAACAATCGCGATGGACTCCCCAATGCGGTAGGGCTTGGTAAAAATGATCGTCAATCCCGCCACGGCGTTGCTGAGTACGCCCTGCGTCGCCAGGGCAACGCCGGCGCCCGCGACTCCCAGCCCGGCAATCAGTGGGAGCAGTTCCACCCCCAGATTTTGCAGGGCCATGATGGCAAAAAGCCCGAGCACCAGAATCCGAACGAATCGGACCATCAGCAATCGTGCCGGCAGCTCGAGTTGTATGCGTTCGAGCGCGCGATCGGTTGCCCGCCCGAGCCACCGCCCAACGACCACGCCGGTCGCAACGATGAGAATCGCCACCAGCACTTTGGGTCCGAAGCGCACCGCCAGATCCATCATGGTGGTCTGGGCGTGGCTCAATGACTTCAATTCCGTTTGCATGGGAATCCTAAGCGAACTTGGCCTTGAGCCGTTGCTGGAACTTTGCAATATCGATAAGCACGCGCTCGTGCGTGCCATTGCCGATTAGCTCCGCCATGTCGACGGCGCGCACGGCAAACTCGACGCGTCGGCCATCGACCTTGGTAACTTCGGCCAGCCCGGTAACCGTGCGGCCGACCGGTGTCGGCGCATGATGGACAACATCAACGCGGGTTCCCAGCGCAGTCATGCCTGGCTCGAGGAACGGCTTGATCGCGTCGAGCGCCGCGTTTTCCATGATCATGACCATGACCGGCGTCGCCAGGACCGGCGGGAGCGTCGGGTCCTTGAAACGATTGGCCAAGTGTTCGGCTGTTACCACCAGCTCGAACCTGCCCTGGACGCCGATCGGAATCTCGTTCATGCGCAGACTCCAGCCTTTCCTAAGTTACGCGAAGATGTACCCGGCGCGATGGCATCCCGACGGCTGCAATCGCGGCTGCTTGGACCGCGCTTTAGCCCCGACCCACGTAGGGCATTTTACTGGCCATGATCGTCATGAATAAGACATTGGCGTCCAACGGCAGGCTGGCCATGTGCACGACCGCGCGCCCGACAAGCTCGACATCCATGAGCGGCTCGACCATGCGGGTTCCATTGGCCTGGCGCGCCCCCTCCGCCATGGCCTGCGTCATTTCCGTTGCGGCATTGCCGATATCGATCTGCCCGCAGACGATATCGTAGCCGCGGCAGTCCAGGGCGGTGGACTTTGTCAGGCCCGTTACCGCGTGCTTGGTCGCGGTGTACGGTGCCGACAGCGGCCGTGGGGCGTGGGCGGAAATCGAGCCGTTGTTGATGATGCGCCCGCCCGCAGGCCGCTGGCGCTTCATGATTCGGATGGCCTCCTGCGTACAAAGAAATGTCCCGGTGAGGTTGGTGTTCACCACCGCCATCCATTGCTCGTAACCGATATCCTCCATCGGAACCGCCGGGGCGCTTGTTCCGGCGTTGTTGAACAAGAGGTCCAGGCGGCCGAATTTGTCGAGCGCTGAACAAAACAGGGCCCGCACGGAACCCGGGTCACCCACGTCGCAGGCCACTGCAAGCGTGTCGGCCACGCTGCCGCCCAACTCCGAGGCGACGCGTTCCAGTCGCTCGAATCGCCGTCCGGCAAGTACGAGCCGGTACCCGGCATCGAAGAGGGCGCCGGCCACGGCGCGGCCGATCCCGGATCCAGCGCCGGTCACCAGCGCGACGCGCGACCGCGCTACGGACAAGGCGCTCTCCGCAGGGGCCGGCGAACAAACAACGGTGGATTCATGGCAGGAGACGATGCGGTCCGGTTCAGGGAATTCCCAGAATCTTGTGGGTTTGCAGACTCAAACGCCATTGCGGGTTGGCCTTGCAGTACTCCAAGGCTAGCTGCGTATTTTCCCGCAGCCGCGGTCCCGCCATCGGCTGCAAAAAAAAATTCTCGAAATCCAGTTCACAAAACCTCTCAGGCATTGCGGCCGGCTGCGGGTATACGAGCTTGAGCTCGTTGCCGCTCCGGAGTACGAGATCGGTGCCGGCCTTGGGGCTAACGCAGATCCAGTCAATGCCCGCGGGCGCCGGCCGGGTACCGTTGGTCTCCACCGCCACCTCCCAACCCCGAGCCTGCAAGGCCTGCACCAGATCGGCATCAACTTGCAACAAGGGCTCGCCGCCAGTACAGACGACGAATGGTCGGATCCGCCGGCGCATCCCGACACCGACACCGGGCCATTTTGCCTGCAGTGCGACCACCAGTGCATCGGCACCGGCGAACTTGCCGCCACCGGATCCATCGACGCCGACAAACTCCGTATCGCAAAATTGGCAGGTTGCCGTTGCGCGATCGCGTTCCAGGCCGGACCACAGGTTGCATCCCGCAAATCGACAAAACACCGCCGGGCGGCCGCTCTGTGCGCCCTCGCCTTGCAGCGAATAGAAGATCTCCTTTACGGCGTACTTCATGTCACGTCACACGGTGCGGGGAACCAAGGCCTTAGATCGGCAGCGCCGGCAGTTCTTGGCCCCAGGCCAGAATCACTCCGCAGCCCGGGGTCTCGTATAGATCGATGCGCTCCAACTGCGGCAAGCGGTCTACAGCCTGCTGTCGAACCCAATGTACGATTGCTGCGGCGCCGGCATCGGCCACTCCGGGCAGTTCATCAAGGGGGTGATGGTCAAGGCGCGCGAAAACCGGTGCAAAGAGCTCCTTGACGTCGCCAAAATCGATTGTCCAGCCATATACCAAGTCCAGTGGCGCCGCCAGGTGCAGGCGCAGGCGGTAGCTGTGGCCGTGAATGCGGCGGCGCCCATCTCCTGCAGGAGCGTGCCGCATGCGTACGGAGCTGTCCAGACCGAATTCCTTCCAGATCCGATAGCGCTGGCCGTCGAAGTGCGCACCGCAGGTTGCCGTCTCGTAGACCGTTACCCATCGTAGTGCCGGCAGCTGCGGCCGGATCTGCTCCCAGATCCAACTGGCGATCCGCTCGCTGGTTGGATTTTCCAGGCCGGCGATTTCGTTGAGGCAGGCGTTATGCAAGAGGCGCTGCAGCGGGGCCCAGAGCCGATCCAGCAGATCAACATCGATCCTTTGCGCGCCGGGTGTCGCGTCAGCGTGCAAGATGACGGCAAACCCATGGCCGTGCATCCGGCCACATTTATGGTCGGGGCCGACCTTCGGCAGGCGGTGGGCGGATTCAAACTGGTATCGTCGCCAGACGTGCGCACAGTCGTTCGCGTCTAGATCGACCCCTTGCCAGCGCGTGCTCTGTATGCCGACAACATCGACAGCCCGCAGATCGATCCGCTCCCGGATCCAACGGGCCAGATTCTCATCCGTCGGCGATCCGAGGTGATCGTTGAGCAGCTGGTAATCCAGTGGCGCCACGCAATCCTTCAAGCGCTCGCGCAGGGCGTCGACTTCTGCACCGGGGAACGGCCCCAACCCCGATCCGTCAGCGGCGGGTGGCGCCCACAGGCGCAACTTGGACAGGAAGCTATGCCCGTGTAGCCGTTGCAGCCGCGGCCCCGCATCGTCGATCCGCCGCGCGGACTCGAACGGCGCACTGGCGGCGTAAAGAAGACGCTGGGCCATGCTCCGACTACTTGCGCCGCGATTCCTGTACCCCGTCGGGCGATCCCAGGAGCAGGATATCGGCGCCGCGCGCGGCAAACAAACCCACGGTGACCACCCCCGGCAGTTGGTTGATCTGCTCCTCCAAGGAGCGCGGATGCGTGATCCGCAATCCGTGCACGTCCAGTATCTGATTGCCATTATCGGTCAAGTAGCCATCGCGCAAACGCGGTTCGCCGCCAAGTCGGGATAGCTCCCGCACCAAGAAGCTGCGCGCCATCGGGATGATCTCGATCGGCAAGGGAAAACGGCCAAGAACCTCGACCTTCTTGCTGGCGTCGGCAATGCAGACAAAGGTTTGCGCCACCGCGGCAACGATCTTCTCCCGCGTCAGCGCCCCGCCGCCGCCCTTGATCATGGCGAGCGACGCATCGATTTCGTCCGCGCCGTCGACGTAGACCGGCACGGACTCGACCTCATTCAGGTCCACGACCCGGATCCCGTGGCTGCGCAGCCGTGCGGCGCTACGATCGGAACTTGCGACCGTGGCGGCGATCGAACCCCGGTGGGCGGCAAGTTCGTCGATAAAAAGATCCGCCGTCGATCCCGTACCGACGCCTATTGCCGCATTCGTGCCAAACCACGGCGCCACCTGCCCCAGCGCGGCCCGTGCAACCGCGCGTTTGAGTTCGTCCTGGATCGACATCTTTTTCTCCTTTGCACTTGATTGAAGTGCGTAAACCCGGATGATAAGAGGATGTTGCTACGTCGCGGTAAGCGCTGGCTATGGTCGGGCGTCGTTGGCCTAGCCACGCTCGTTTATGTCCTCGAGGAATGGCTCTGGGAAACGCTGCAGGGCCTAATGAGGGTGCTCGGTAGCGTGCCCGGCATTCGTAACTTCGAGTCCTGGATCGCATGCTTGCCGCCTGCTGGTGCCGCATTTGTCTTCGTATTGCCGACCTCGTTGGCGCTTCCGGTAAAGCTAATTGCTTTGCATTCCATCGCCACGGGTCATGTGGTGCGTGGCACCCTGGTGATCATCGCCGCCAAGGTTCTGGCGACGGCGCTGTTTGCCCGCATATATGTGCTTACGCAGCCGGCGCTAATGCAGGTGCACTGGTTTGTCGCCGTGCGCGCGGCGGTGCTGCGGTGGCGCGACTGGGCATACGCC
The DNA here is from genome assembly GCA_900290295.1 of Burkholderiales bacterium. Classification (GTDB taxonomy): domain Bacteria; phylum Pseudomonadota; class Gammaproteobacteria; order Burkholderiales; family Burkholderiaceae_F; genus GJ-E10. Next base: position 48,398 of record OMSW01000258.1, on the reverse strand, counting down.
CAAATCGGGGCACACCCAATATGGCGCGCAACACATACGCGCGTGAGTCAGTGGCGCGCCGATTTCGCCGCGTGGCGTCGGCGTGGCGGCCGCCGGATGCGCCGCTGGCGCGCACTGCAGCGTCTCGAACGCATGCGCCGCCGCATTTAATTTGCCGCGACCGGCGGGGTCTCGGTCAACGGTGCAAATGCAATCGAAGCCGCGGCGTCAATTGATTCCCGAAAGAACGCTAGGCTCGCTTCTTGGGCGGGGGTACGTCGGTGCAGACCCCCTCGGCGACCTCGGCGGCCATGCCAATGGACTCGCTCAGTGTCGGGTGCGGATGAATGGTTTTGCCGATGTCAACGGCATCGGCCCCCATTTCGATGGCCAGCGCCACTTCGCTGATCAAGTCTCCGGCGTGCGTACCGACAATTGCGCCGCCGACGGCGCGATGCGTAGTCTCATCGAAAAGAAGCTTTGTGAATCCCTCGTCGCGTCCGTTTGCAATCGCCCGGCCCGACGCAGCCCACGGGAACAGGCCTTTCTTGACAGCAATTCCCTGTTTCTTGGCGTCGTCCTCGGTCAATCCGACCCAGGCGATCTCCGGATCGGTATACGCCACGGAGGGAATGACCCGGGCGTCAAAACGCGTCTTTAGTCCGGCGGCCGCCTCGGCTGCCACATGCGCCTCATGGACCGCCTTGTGGGCAAGCATCGGTGCTCGCGCAATATCGCCGATGGCAAAGATGTGGGGCACGTTGGTACGCATCTGTCCATCCGTCGCGATGAATCCCTGTTCATCGACAGCGACCCCGGCGTTTTCCGCGCCGATCTGCTTGCCGTTCGGGCGCCGTCCAACCGAAACCAGGACGATGTCGTAGTCCTGTTGCGTCGCGGGCGCCTGCTCGCCGTCAAAACGCACGCGTAGCGCCTCTGGCCGCGCCTCCACGGCCGCCGTGCGCGTCCGGAGCAAAACGTGATCGAATCGTCCTTCGTTGTATTTTTGCCAGACCCTCACGAGGTCGCGATCCGTTCCCGGCATCAGACCGTCCGTCATCTCTACGACATCGATGCGGCTGCCCAGCGCCGAATAAACCGTCGCCATTTCCAGCCCGATAATGCCCCCACCGATCACCAGCATGCGCTTGGGGATCGAAGGCAACTCCAAGGCGCCGGTCGAATCGACGATGCGGCGATCGTCGGGAAGAAACGGCAAGGAAGCGGCCTGCGATCCGGCCGCGATGATCGCCTGGCGAAAGCCACAGCGCCGTACGGCCGGGGCCGACTGGGAGGTGTCCGACGCTACGGAGAGGTGGTTGGCGTCGACAAAGCGACCAACTCCGCGCAGCACCTCGACCTTGCGCTGCTTGGCCATGGCGGCCAGTCCTGCTGTCAGCTTGCCGACAACCTTGTTTTTATGTTCGCGCAGCTTCGACAGATCAATTTCCGGCGCCGAGTAGCGCAAGCCGATTTTGGCAAAGTGCGCTGCCTCTTCCATCACCGCTGCAACGTGCAGCAGCGCCTTGGACGGAATGCAGCCGACATTCAGGCATACGCCACCCAAGGTCGGATAGCGCTCGACCAGCGCTACGCGCATGCCAAGGTCGGCGGCCCGAAATGCGGCCGAATAGCCACCGGGTCCTGCGCCCAGAACAAGCAGGTCGTAGATGTCCGATTCCGCAGGCACTGCGCTCATTTTGTCTCCCGCTGCCACGGCTGCGCCGCAGCAGTCAACGAGACCCCCGGGCCGGCGGGCACGGGGGCCATCATGGCCATCAGCAATTCGTCCTCAAATCCGTCGTCAAGGCGCACCGCGTTGCGCCGGCGTCCCTCTTCCACGAAACCGAGCTTCTCGTACAGGCGGATCGCCAGGGAGTTGGGGCTGCGGACCCATAGCTCGATGCGTTCAAACCCCCGCTGCCACGCTGCGGCGATCGCCGTTTCGATCAAGCGCCGACCCAACCCCGCGCCGCGAAAACCACGCCGCACGCCGACCCCCAGCGTCCCGCAATGCTCGCGCCCCGGCAGTGTTTCGCGCCGGATCTCACACCAGCCAACCACGCGGTCGCCATCGAGCGCAACGTAGAGCGGGTTTCCACGCGCCCGATTTACGGCAACCCACAGCGCGTTCTGCTCGGCCGGGAACGCATCCACGATCGCCAGGTAGCGACGCTCGCGTGCAACCTCGCCCACGCAATCGCCAAAACTCTCGATGTGCCGCAACTCAATCGGCAGCACCGGGTAGGTCATACCAACACGCGCCGAAAATCCGCCAATAGTTGCGCGAGGTAGGAATTAAAGCGTGCCGCACCTGCACCATCGACCACGCGGTGGTCCCACGACAGCGAGAGCGGAAGGATCAGCCGCGCCGCAAACTGCTTGCCATCCCAAACCGGCCGCATTGCGGCGCGACAGACCCCCAGGATCGCCACCTCCGGCGCGTTGATGATCGGCGTGAAGTACGTGCCGCCGATTCCACCCAGCGAAGAAATCGAGAAGGTTCCGCCTTGCATATCCGACGGGGCGAGCTTGCCGTCGCGCGCCTTGGCCGCCAGGGCGGAGGTCTCCCGCGCCAGATCGAGCACGCCCTTGCGGTCGGCATCACGCACCACCGGCACGACTAGCCCGTTCGGCGTATCGGCAGCAAATCCGATGTGGTAGTACTTTTTCCGGAATATCGCATCGCCGCTGCTCGGATCGATCGAGCTGTTGAAATCGGGAAAGCGCTGGAGCGCAGCAACGCAGGCCTTGATAAGAAAGGCAAGCATCGTGATCTTGAGGCCGGTCTTCTCGTTTTCGCGATTTAGCTGCAGTCGAAACTCTTCCAGCGCCGTGATGTCGGCGTCGTCGTGGTTGGTCACATGCGGGATCGTCACCCAATTGCGGTGCAGATTCGGCCCCGATAGCTTGCGGATACGCGACATCTCGACACGTTCCACGGGACCAAATTTTGCGAAATCGATCTGCGGCCAGGCCAATACCTGCAGACCGCCGGCCGATGCCAGCGGCGCCGCCGCACGCAATGCAGCGCCGCCTTGCAAGGCGCTCTTGACGAAATCACGAACATCGTCCTGCGAGATGCGGCCCTTGGGCCCGGTGCCGCGAACGAGCGTCAGATCCACCCCCAGCTCGCGCGCGGTGCGACGCACCGAAGGCGATGCGTGCGTCTTGCTCGCACCGATAGCCGCGGTCTCGTCGGCGCTAGGCCGCGCTCCCATTTCGACCGCGAACGCAGTCGAACTCGGCGACGCCGTTGCCGTCGGCGCGACCGCGCTCGCCCCGGCTGCACCCGCGGCGGCCGGCGCCGGTTGCGCGGTAGCGCCGGCCATGGCCGTACCCGTCTCGAGCAAAAGGATTGCGGAGCCTTCGGAGACCTTGTCCCCCAGGCGCAATTTCATCTCGCGCACGACCCCGGCAGCCGACGAGGGGATTTCCATCGACGCCTTGTCCGATTCGACGGTTATTAAGGACTGCTCGGGCGCAACCGTGTCGCCGGGCTTGACCAGCAACTCAATAACCTCGACATCCTTGAAGTCGCCAATATCCGGAACCCGGACTTCCAGCATATTTCCTACGGCACCCCCGCCGGCCGCGACGGCCGCGGCCGATGGCGCCGCGACTTCCTTCGGCGCCGTTGGAGCAGGCCCGGCGGCCGGCGCCGGTTGTGTGGCAGCGCCGGCCGTGGCCGCACCCGGCTCGAGCAAAAGGATCACGGAGCCTTCGGAGATCTTGTCCCCCAGGCGCAATTTCATCTCGCGCACGACCCCGGCCGCCGACGAGGGGATTTCCATCGACGCCTTGTCCGATTCGACGGTTATCAAGGACTGCTCGGGGGCAACCGTGTCGCCGGGCTTGACCAGCAACTCGATGACCTCGACGTCCTTGAAGTCGCCAATATCCGGAACCCGGACTTCCAGCATATTTCCCATGGCACCCTCGACTCAGCGGATCGCAACCCGCTGCAATGATTCGGATGTACGCGCGCGCATGCCGCGGCCCTTCAGAGCGTTGCCGGGTTGGGCTTATTCGGATCGATGCCAAACTTGCGGATGGCCTCCGCCACCTTCGCGGGCGCAAACGCGCCTTCGTCGGCCAAGGCCTTGAGCGCGGCGATTGCGACGAAGTGCCGATCGACCTCGAAGAATCTGCGCAAGGCCTCGCGCGTGTCCGAGCGACCGAACCCGTCGGTTCCCAGCGCCGTATACGAGCGCCCGTGCGGCACGTAGGGACGAATCTGGTCGGCAAAGGAGCGCATGTAGTCGGTCGACGCGACGATGGGTCCGGCGCTGCGCTCGAGCTGTCGCGTGACGTACGGCTTGCGCGCCTTCTCCGTCGGATGCAGCATGCTCCAGCGCTCGCAGTCGATCCCGTCGCGACGCAGTTCGGTGAAACTCGTGGTGCTCCAGACGTCGGCTGCGACGGCAAAGTCGCGTTCGAGAATTTCGGCCGCCGCAAGAACTTCGCGCAGGATCGCCCCGCTACCCAGCAACTGCACGCGCGCAATCGACTTGCCCTTGCCGCTCCCCGCCGGACCTTCGCGCAGCAGGTACATGCCGCGCAAAATGCCTTCCTCCTGACCCTTGCGGATGCCGGGGTGGGCGTAGTTTTCGTTGAGCAGCGTGACGTAGTACCAGACGTTCTGCTGTTCGGCGACCATGCGCCGCAGACCGTCCTGCAGGATGACAGCGACCTCGTGGGCAAAGGTCGGGTCATAGCAGACGCTGTTCGGAATGGTCGCGGCAAGAAGATGCGAATGACCATCCTGGTGTTGCAGGCCTTCGCCGTTGAGCGTTGTCCGGCCGCTCGTGCCGCCAAGCAGGAATCCTCGCGCCTGCATGTCGCCGGCAGCCCAGGCCAGGTCGCCGATGCGCTGGAATCCGAACATCGAGTAGAAGATGTAAAAGGGCAGCATGATGCGGTTGTTCGTCGAGTAGCTCGTCGCCGCAGCGATCCAGGAGCTCATCGCGCCGGCTTCGTTGATACCCTCCTCGAGAATCTGTCCGGCCTTGTCTTCTCGGTAATACATGACCTGGTCGCGGTCGACCGGTTCGTACAGCTGTCCGTGCCGCGCAAAGATGCCCAACTGGCGGAACATGCCTTCCATGCCGAAGGTACGTGCCTCGTCGGGGATGATCGGCACCACGCGCGGGCCCAGGGCCTTATCGCGCACGAGTTGCGTTAGGAATCGCACAAAGGCCTGCGTGGTGGAGATTTCGCGCCCCTCGGCGGTCGCTTCGAGAATCGCCGAGAAGGTCTCCAGCGGTGGAACCGGGGGCGATTCGTCCGAAGTGCGACGGCGCTGCGGCACATATCCGCCCAACGCACGGCGGCGCTCCTGCAGGTATTTCATCTCGGCGGAATTTTCGTCCGGCCGATAGAAGGGTAGCTCGTCAAGCTTGTCGTCGGGAATCGGTATGCGAAAGCGGTCGCGGAACTCGCGCACCGCCTCGGTGTCGAGCTTCTTGACCTGATGCGAAGGATTCTTGGCCTCAGCGATCTTTCCCATGCCGTAGCCCTTGACGGTCTTGGCAAGAATGACGCTGGGCTGTCCGCTATGCGCGACGGCCGAGGCATAGGCAGCGTAGATCTTGTGCGGATCGTGGCCGCCGCGATTCAGGCGCCATATGTCCGCATCGGACATGCGCGAGACCATTTCGAGCAACTGCGGGTACTTGCCGAAGAAATGCTTGCGCACAAAGGCGCCGTCGTTGGCCTTGTAGTTCTGGTATTCGCCGTCGACCGTCTCCTCCATCAGCCGAAGCAGCAGACCGTCCTTGTCGCGGGCTAGCAGCGGGTCCCAGTACGAGCCCCAGATCAGCTTTATGACATTCCACCCAACACCGCGAAACTCGCCCTCCAACTCCTGGATGATCTTGCCGTTGCCGCGGACTGGTCCATCGAGCCGCTGCAGGTTGCAGTTGACGACAAAGATCAGATTATCGAGGTTCTCCCGCGCCGCCATGCCGATCGCGCCCAGCGATTCGGGCTCGTCCATCTCGCCGTCGCCACAAAATGCCCAGACCTTGCGTTCGGAGGTGTCCGCGATTCCACGAGCATGCAGGTATTTCAGAAAGCGCGCCTGGTAGATTGCCTGAATCGGACCAAGTCCCATCGACACCGTAGGAAACTGCCAAAAATCGGGCATCAGCTTCGGGTGCGGGTAGGAGCTGATGCCCTTGCCGTCGACCTCCCGGCGAAAGTGGACCAGCTGGTCTTCGCTGATGCGCCCTTCCAGGAAGGCGCGGGCATAGACGCCCGGTGACGAGTGCCCCTGGATGTACAGCACATCGCCACCTTGGTTGGCAGCGGGCGCGCGCCAAAAATGGTTGAACCCCACCTCCATCAAGGTGCCGACCGAGGCGTAGCTGGCAATGTGGCCTCCCAGATCGCCCTCACCCCGATTGGCGCGAACCACCGTCGCCATGGCATTCCAGCGAATAAACGAACGTATCCGCTCCTCGATCGCGGCGTCGCCGGGCGAGTGCGCTTCCTGGTGCAGCGGGATCGTATTGACGTAGGCGGTATTCGGGGAAAACGGAATATAGGCGCCCGAACGGCGCGCCTGTTCGACCAATTTTTCCAGAAGATAATGCGCGCGTTCGGGGCCTTCGCGCTCGATCACGCCATCGAGCGCGTCGAGCCACTCCTGGGTCTCCAGAACATCGGGGTCATTTGCGGCATTCGCGCTCGGGATTGCAGACATCGTGCTCTCCTCCTGCATTTTTTTTTCAAGGCCGCCCATTCTGGCACTCTGAGACCGGGACCGACCGTTGCAAGGCTGTGGCGCCCCAACATGTGGGATGGCGCATGCTGGCAACTTCGCAACTGTATCAGCACGTTTCCAAAATTTCAAATCATGGTATCTATTTTCATATTATGAAGTTCCTACCGGAAGCAAAAACCAGCCTCGTAGCTCTTGAAAGGCGCTCATGTCATCGATGCTGCGAAGCAATGTAACTTTCCGGACATATTTCGCGCCTACATTGTCGGGCTGCCTATGTGTGCAAGATCTAGCAGAGGGATTTGCATGAAAAGACTCTTCGGCTCGCGGTTTCGCGCTCTGCGTTCCTCCGCCGCATTGACCGCCAGCCTATTGCTCGCGCAGGCTGTGGTGGCAACCGAACTCACGGGAGCCGGATCCACGTTCGTGTATCCGTTACTGTCCCAATGGTCGTCCGATTACAGGGACGCCACCGGAAACAAGATCAATTATCAGTCCATCGGCTCCGGCGGCGGCATCGCCCAGATCAAGGCGGCCACGGTCGACTTCGGTGCCACGGATAAGCCGCTTCCACCCGATGAACTTGCCCAGTTCGGACTGGCGCAGTTTCCCATTGTTATCGGCGGCGTCGTCCCGGTGGTCAACATCGACGGTGTCGCGCCTGGTCAACTGCGTCTGGACGGCGACACGGTGGCGCGGATCTATCTAGGGCAGATTACGCAGTGGAACGATCCCGCGATTGCTGCGCTCAATCCTGGGCTAAAGCTTGGCGCCGGAGCCATTTCGGTCGTGCACCGCTCCGACGGCTCCGGCACCACGTTCAACTTTGTGAACTATCTGGGCAAGGTGAGCAACGACTGGCACACCAAGGTCGGCGAGGGAACATCCGTGCAATGGCCGGTCGGTGTCGGCGGCAAGGGAAACGAGGGAGTAGCGGCGTATGTCAAGCAGATCAAGAATTCGATCGGCTACGTCGAACTCGAATACGCCCTGAAAACGGGCATGTCCTTTACGCAGTTGCAAAACCGCGCCGGCAACTTCGTCGTGCCCAGTCTGGAGAGCTTCGAAGCCGCGGCCGCGAGCGCGAACTGGTCCGTAGCCAAGGACTTCAGTCTCGTCATCACCGACGCGCCGGGCGCCAATGCCTGGCCGATCACAGCAAGCGTCTTCGTGATTGTCTATCGCCAACCCAAGGACCCGGTGCGCTCCAAGGCGGCTTTTGACTTCTTCCGCTGGGCGCTGGAAAAGGGTCAGGCTCGCGCCAAGGAACTCAATTACGTGGCTCTACCGGCGCCCCTGGTCAAGAGCATTGAAAGCTATTGGGCCAGCGAAATCAAATAATCCATTGGACACACAGCCCGCTTTCGAAGACAAACCGTGAGCGCCCTGCCGTCTGCCGCCATTGGCTTGACGATCGACGACGCGCATATCAAGGCGCGATCGGTGGTGGAAACGCGCCAGGACGCGTTCTTTCGCGCGCTCTTGTTTGCCGCAGCTACGCTGGTACTGTTGATTCTGGGCGCGGCCGCGGCCTCGATGCTTTGGGGTGGGCGCCTGGCCTTCGAAACGTTCGGCTGGAAATTCATCGTCAACGATGAATGGGATGCCGTCGGCCACCAGTTCGGTGCGTTCGTGCCGATCTATGGCACCCTGGTGAGTTCGGCCATCGCGATGGTTATCGCGATCCCGGTAAGTTTTGGCATCGCCTTGTTTCTCACTGAAATCGCGCCCACCTGGTTACGCGGACCGGTCGGCGCCGCAATCGAGCTACTCGCCGGCATACCTTCCATCATCTACGGAATGTGGGGCCTTTTTTCCTTCGTTCCGTTCATGGCGGCCTACGTGCTGCCCTGGGTCGACCTGCACCTTGGGGCAGTGCCCTGGATCGGCCCGCTATTTCGCGGCCCGCCGCTAGGAATTGGCATGCTCACGGCCGGAATCGTGCTTGGCATTATGGTAATTCCGTTCATCTCCTCAGTCATGCGCGACGTGTTCCGGACCGTTCCCGCTTCGCTCAAGGAATCGGCCTACGCCCTCGGTTCGACGACCTGGGAAGTTGTATGGAACGTCGTGCTGCCGTACACGCGCTCGGCCGTTGTCGGCGGCATCTTCCTCGGGCTCGGTCGCGCTTTGGGAGAGACGATGGCCGTAACCTTCGTCTTGGGCAACGCCCACCAGCTAAGCGAGTCCTTGCTGATGCCCGGCAATTCGATCGCCGCAACAATCGCCAATGAATTCACCGAGGCCGATTCCGACATCTACCTCTCGGCACTCATCGCGCTCGGTTTCCTGCTCTTCGTGGTGACGTTCATCGTGCTCGCGATTGCGCGTCTGATGCTCTATAACCTGGCGCGCAAGGAGGGCCACTGATGTCGCGGGCAACCGGATTTTACTATCGCCGGCGACGCGTGACGGATGTCTTTGCCAAAACACTGGGCGTGGCCGCAACTGCCTTCGGACTGTTTTGGCTGTTCTGGATACTCCTCGTCACCCTGAACAACGGCATGCACGCTCTTACCCCCGCGATCTTCACGCAGACCACGCCGCCACCCGGTGGCGAGGGTGGACTTGCCAACGCGCTGGTCGGCAGCTTCGAGATGAGTCTCCTGGGCGTGCTGATCGGTGCCCCGCTCGGAATTGCGGCTGGGACCTATCTTTCGGAATTCGCCGAGCGCCACCCGGCCTGGCGTGAGACGATCCGGTTTGTCAACGATATCCTGCTGTCGGCGCCTTCGATCGTCCTTGGGCTGTTCGTCTATACCCTGGCGGTACGCAGCGTCGGCCATTTCTCCGGATGGTCCGGGGCCATCGCACTTGCACTCATTGTTCTGCCGGTAGTGGTGCGCACAACCGATGAAACCCTGCGTCTGGTGCCCAATGTCATGCGGGAAGCTGCCCTTTCGCTAGGGATACCCCGCTGGAAAGTTACCGTGCAGGTGCTTTACCGGGCCGCAGCACCGGGCATCCTCACCGGGGTTTTGCTCGGACTGGCCCGAATCAGCGGCGAAACGGCGCCGCTGCTATTTACCGCGCTTAACAATCAATTCTGGGCGCCGAGCCTGAATGCGCCGACTTCCAGTGTTCCGGTCGTCGTCTTCCAGTTCGCGATGAGTCCGTATGACAGCTGGCACGCACTCGCCTGGGCCGGTGCTTTCATCGTAACGGTCTTTATTCTCCTCTTGAGCGTCGCCACGCGCGCTTACCTGCTGCGCAATCGCTTCGACGCGGCCGCCTGAGCAAAAGCAAGCGCCATGAACAAAATCGCCGATGACCCTGTGCTGACGGACGCCACCCGCACCAAGATTTCGGTACGCGAGCTGGACTTTTACTATCGCGACTATCACGCACTCAAAAGTATCAATCTCGACATCCCCGAGCGCAAGATAACGGCAATCATCGGTCCGTCCGGTTGCGGCAAATCCACCCTGCTGCGGGTCTTCAACCGGATCTATTCCGCGTACGCCGGCCTGGAGGCAACCGGAGAGGTTTTGCTGGACGGCGAGAATATCCTCGCCAGCGGATACTCCCTCAACCGATTGCGCACGCGCGTCGGCATGGTGTTTCAGAAGGCTGTGCCGTTTCCGCTCTCGATCTACGAAAACGTGGCCTATGGGCTGCGCCACCACCTAAAACTGCCGCGGGTACAGCTCGACGAGTGCATCGAGCAAGCGCTACGCGAATCAGCGCTGTGGAACGAGGTCAAGGACAAGCTGAATAGCAGCGCGCTGAGCCTTTCCGGGGGGCAGCAGCAACGCCTGTGCATCGCCCGCGCGGTTGCCTTGCGGCCCCAGGTTCTGCTTCTCGACGAACCGACCTCGGCGCTTGATCCCATCGCCACCGGCCGCATCGAGCAGTTGCTCAACGAATTGCAAAACGACTTCACGATCATCATCGTCACCCACAACATGCAGCAGGCCGCCCGGGTGTCGGCATACACGGCGTACATGTTCCTCGGACAGATGATCGAGTTCGGCACCACTGCCGACCTGTTCACACGACCGCAACGTCGCCAGACCGAGGACTACATTACGGGCCGTTTCGGCTGACGCGGCAGCCGGTGACCGCCGCACGCGTTTGCGAGCGCTCGCAAACAGGCGGTTGCCTCGAAATGGGATTTCCGGGAGGATAGCGTCTTCGGCGACCTGCCTGGCAATTCTCCTTCTGGATCCGGAATGTTTCTGCGTGCCGTAGCCTTGTCCCTGGCCTTGCTCGCGTGCGGCGCCCAGGCGCAGTACAAGTGGACCGACCCCGATGGTCATGTCGCCTACGGGGACCAGCCTCCGCGAGACGCCAAGCACGTCGAGCCCCTTGGCCAGATGGGGACGGCACCCCAGGGCAGTGATGCACTGGCGCAATTGCCCTTCGAGATCCGGCGCGCCGCTAAGGATTTCCCGGTAATCCTGTACGCGCGCACGGATTGTCCGCCGTGTGAAGAAGGCCGTGCGTTTCTTAAAGCGCACGCCGTGCCCTTTGCGGAGCGAACGGTCGGCACGCGCGAGGACATCGAGGCATTCCGACAATTGGGCGGCGGCGAACGACTACCAGCCATCGCCATCGGTCGACAGATCTTGCGGGGATTCGAACCCTCGTCGTGGGCCGAGGCGCTGGCCGATGCCGGCTATCCACAGGGCATACCACTGCCGCGCGACTGGCAATGGTCCGCAGCCACTCCCCTGGTGCCCGTTCCCGCCACAACTGCGGATTCGCAAACGGCCGCTGCGCCGCCAGCGGCAGGGCCGGCGGACTCTCGTTGACTCGTTTCGGTGGCCGAACCGGACTGAGGATCAAGCGGCCTTGTCCTTTAGCCTTGCCACCTGGAACGTCAATTCGCTCAAGGTCCGGCTGCCGCACCTGCTGGCGTGGCTCAACACGCGGCCGCTGGACATCGTCTGCCTGCAGGAGACCAAGCTTGCCGACGACAGCTTCCCTGCCCGGGACTTGCTCGACGTCGGCTATCGCTGTCACTTTGCCGGCCAGAAGACCTACAACGGCGTGGCCATACTGCTACGGGCCGAAAGTGTGGGTAATGCCGACGCGGTGGTGACCGGTCTGCCGGATTTTGACGACGCGCAAAAACGCGTGATCGCCATAACCGTAGACGGCATGCGCATCGTGTGCGCATATTTTCCCAACGGCCAGGCGGTGGGAAGCGAGAAATACGCCTACAAGCTGAAATGGATCACGGCGCTGACGCAGTGGCTGCGCAATGAAATCGTGCAGCACGAGCGCTTGGCCTTGCTGGGCGACTTCAACATCGCGCCCGAGCCGCGGGATGTGCACGATCCTGCACTGTGGGACGGCCAGATCCTGTGCTCCGATGCCGAGCGGGAAGCGTTCCGCGGTCTGGTAGCGCTGGGGCTAGGCGATGCCTTCCGCCTCTTCGACCAACCGGAGCGTTCGTTCACCTGGTGGGATTACCGGGACCTGGCGTTCCGTCGCAAGATGGGGCTGCGCATCGACCACATACTCCTGACCTCCGCGCTTGCCAGGATCTGCACCGGCTGCTCGATCGACGTCGAATTGCGGCGCAAGGAGCGCCCGAGCGATCATGCGCCGGTGATTGCCACGCTTGCCAGCGCCTCGGACGGAGGAGCCATCCGGCCCTCGGTACTGCAACCGTAACGGGGGCCGCCGTGGCCGATGCCAGGCCGCTTGCTCGTCTCGCCCTCAGTCGTCCGAATGGTCAAGCTTGAGCTCACGGATTTTGCGGGTAATGGTGTTTCGGCCCAATCCGAGCCGGGCCGCCGCTTCGATGCGTCGGCCACGAACATGACTCAGCGCGCTGCCGATCACGACACTCTCAAAGTCACTCGTGAGCTCGTCGATGATTCCCGATTCGCCGCTTTCGAGCAGCCGCTTGACTTCCAGGCGCAGCGTAGCCCGCCAGTCCGATCCGGCAGGCGCTGAAGCGCTAGCAGCGGCCGCGCGGTGTATCTCGGCCACCGGCGCCGACTCCGCAGGCAGCGGCCCGGCCACCAGACCGCGTTCCTGGCGCAACTCGAGAGGAAAGTCCTCGACCCGCACCCACTGCGCGGGCGCCAGAACCGTTAGCCAGTGGCAAAGATTCTCGAGTTGACGCACGTTGCCAGGGAACTGCAACTGCGAAACAAATTGCAGCGCCTCTTCCGTAAGCCGCTTGGATTCGACCCCAAGCTCCTTGGCACTGCGCGCCAAAAAATGACGCGCCAGCAGCGGAATGTCCTCCCGCCGCTCGCGCAGGGGCGGCAGACGCAATCGGATCACATTGAGTCGATGAAACAGATCCTCGCGAAAGCGCCCCTCCCGCACCTGCTCATCAAGATTCTGGTGCGTCGCCGCAATAACCCGAGCATCGGCCTTCAGAGGCTGGTGACCACCCACTCGGTAGAAAAAGCCATCGGACAGAACACGTAGCAGCCGCGTCTGCAGCTCTGCCGGCATATCGCCGATCTCGTCGAGAAACAGCGTCCCCCCTTCGGCCTGTTCAAAACGGCCGCGGCGCATCGCCTGCGCACCGGTGAAGGCGCCACGCTCATGCCCGAACAGTTCGGATTCCAGCAAATCGCGCGGAATTGCCGCCGTGTTCAAGGCGATGAACGGTCGCGCAGCGCGTGCGCTATGGCGGTGCAGCGCCCGCGCGACAACCTCCTTGCCGCTGCCGGACTCCCCAGTGATCAACACGGTCGCATGCGACTGCGACAGCCGGCCGATGGCGCGAAACACGTCGTGCATGGCCGGGGCCTGCCCGAGAATCTCGGGCACCTCGAGCGGATCTTCCTCGACACCAACCACTTGCAGACTTTCGTCCAGCGCGCGACGAATTAGCTCGATGGCCTTTTCGATATCGAAGGGCTTGGGAAGGTACTCGAAAGCCCCGCCCTGGAATGCGGAAACGGCGCTTTCCAGGTCGGAGTAGGCCGTCATGATGATTACCGGCAGGCTGGGAAGACTGCGCTTGACCTCCTGCAGCAATTCAATGCCGCCCATGCCCGGCATTCGAATGTCGGAGACCAGGACCTGCGGTTTGGCTACCTTGAGCGCGTCCAATACCTCGCCCGCCGTGGCAAAGACACGCGACGGCAGGTTGGCCCGGCTCAGCGCCTTTTCCAGCACCCATCGGATCGAGCGATCATCATCGACGACCCAGACCTGCGCCTTGTCTGCCCCTTCGATCTGCGCTGTCGTCATTTGCTTACGCCGTCGGGCGGGTCCAGCGGTAACAGGATCCGGAATTCCGTTCGACCGGGTTCGCTTTCGAAATCGATCATGCCGTCGTTTTCATTGATGTAGCTCTGTGCCAACGCCAACCCGAGGCCGCTGCCACCCTCCCTGCCGGAGACCAGCGGATCAAATGCCCGTTCCCGGATTTCGTCCGGAACGCCCGGTCCATTGTCGATAACACGCAAATCTAGTGCCAACCGGCAGTGTCGCCGGGCGAACGTGACCTGCCGAGCAATGCGCGTGCGAATTTCAATACGGGCATCGTCCTGGACAATCTGCTCGGTAAGCGCCTGGGCGCTGTTGCGCACCACGTTCAGCAGTGCCTGGATGAGTTGCTCGCGGTCGCCGCGAAAGTTCGGCACCGAGGCGTCGTAGTCGCGCACGACGCGCAGTCCCGTCGGGAATTCCGCCAGGATTACCGCCCGCACTCGCTCGCAGACCTCGTGGATGTTCATCTGGTCGACCACCCTGGGGCCGCGGTGCGGCGCCAGCACGCGGTCGAGCAGCGACTGCAACCGGTCCGCCTCGGAGATGATGACGCGGGTGAATTCGCGCTGCTCGGCGGTGCGCAGTTCGGTCTCCAGCAGTTGGGCGGCACCACGGATTCCGCCCAGGGGATTCTTGATCTCGTGGGCGAGGTTACGCAATAACCGCCGATTTGCCTCGCTTACATCCGCGCGGCGCTGTTCCCGGCCCGCCCGCCATTGGTGTCGCGGATCGGATAGTTCCAAGACCAATGCGATATCGTCCTGGTGCACCGCACTGGCAATGACCAACACCGGCAGGGGTTCGCGCAGGGGACGGCGCACGGCCATCAGGAGGCGCCGCTGGGCAAAGTTATGGGCAAGCGCATCAGTGAGCAGCTCGTCGACCCGCGCGGACTGTACAAATAAGGCGCGCACCGCATGGCCTTCGAGGAGGCGGCGAGAGAGGTCAAACGTCGTTTCGGCCGCCGGATTGGCCCGACGCACCACCCCGGAACGATCGACCAGGACCACGGCAACGGCCAGCAGGTCCAACCCGGAGTCGGCCGCCATAGCAAGCTCCGTGCGCGATGGCGGCAAGCCCGAACTCACAACAGGACCGTCCCCGGGACGTCGGGGCAGATCAATATCGAATCGGCGTCAGTTCTCGTTGCAGCGAGGCGATATTGCCCTCTGAGCGCTCGATATCCTCGAAAAGGCGTTGCACGTGGTCGCGATAACGACCCGTCCCTATTACCTCGTCGCTGGCAGGCTGCGGCTCCCCGTGGTTGAATTCGGTGCGCAGGCGAGCAAGGCGTTCTTGCTCGGCACGAAGTTCTTCCTCCAGGATGCGGCGGCGATCGGAATCGCGCAGACGCTGGGTATTGACGTCCACGCGCGGAAAACTGGCCGGGGAAATCCCGCTGCGGGTGGAAATCGGTCGGGGCGACTGGCCGCGCGGCAGCTCTGACGAAGGGATCGTCGCGACGATACCGTCGACACGACGACAGGCGGTCCCGTCGCCGGAGTTTTGGTAGGTTTTGTGACCGTCGGCATCGGTACAGACAAAGATAACCTCCGGCTGCGCAGCCGCGCAGCCCGCCGACAAGACCAAGCCCGCAATCAAAAGTACGCCGTGCCGCATCGCATTCCGATCGGTACTCTATCAACGCTAGTCTACCCGGTGGTGCCGTCGATGATAATCGCGAATTGGCGTGTTTGGTTCGACCATTCGACGCATTACCGGGCCCGGATGCCGCGTATTTTGCAGTGCAAACCAAGGAAAAAGGGCGGCTCTGCGGCCGCCCCTTACCCGAAAAACTCCCGATCCCTACCCTGCTTCCGGTCACAGACTGTAGTACATGTCGAACTCGACGGGGTGCGTGGTCATGCGAAAACGCGTCACTTCCTCGTTCTTAAGGGCAATGTACGCATCGATCGCATCGTTGGTGAACACCCCGCCGCGGGTCAGGAACTCGCGATCACGGTCCAAGGCTTCCAGGGCCATGTCCAGGCTGTGCGCGACCTTGGGCACCTTGGCGGCTTCTTCCGGTTCCAGATCGTACAGATTCTTGTCGATCGGATCCCCCGGATGGATCTTGTTCTGCACACCGTCCAGGCCTGCGAGCAACATCGCCGAAAACGCCAGGTACGGGTTGGTCGTGGGATCCGGAAAGCGGACCTCGACCCGTCGTGCCTTGGGGCTGGAAACGAACGGGATACGGCAGGCAGCGGAACGATTGCGCGCCGAGTACGCCAGGTTGATCGGCGCCTCAAAACCGGGAACCAGCCGCTTGTACGAGTTGGTACCGGGATTGGTAATTGCGTTCAAGGCATGGGCGTGCTTGATGATTCCGCCGATGTAGTACAGCGCAAACTCGGAAAGACCCGCGTACAGATTGCCCGCAAACAGGTTCTGTCCGTCCTTCCACACCGATTGGTGTACATGCATTCCCGAGCCGTTGTCGCCGACCACCGGCTTGGGCATGAACGTTGCCGTCTTGCCGTACGAGGCAGCGACGTTCCAGATCGTGTATTTCAATATCTGCATCCAATCGGCACGCTTGACCAGGCTGGTGAACTTCGTTCCGATTTCGCATTGTCCCGGTGCCGCGACTTCGTGGTGATGCACCTCCACCTCGACCCCCTGCTGCTCCAGCAGCAGGCAGATTTCCGAGCGAATATCCTGTAAGGAGTCAATCGGGGGCACGGGGAAATAGCCGCCCTTGATCGGTGCGCGGTGAGCGAGATTGCCCTGCTCGTAGTCGATTCCGGAGGACCACGGAGCCTCTTCCGACTTGATCTTGACGAAGGAGCCCTGCATGTCGACGCTCCAGGTCACCGAGTCGAAAATGAAGAACTCCGGTTCCGGGCCGAAGTAGGCCACGTCGCCCAGCCCGCTGGACTTCAAGTAGGCCTCGGCACGCCGCGCCAGTGAGCGCGGGTCGCGCTCGTAGCCCTTGCCGGTCATGGGCTCGAGCACGTCGCAGGACAAAATGAGCGTGTTTTCCTCCCGAAATGGGTCCATGTGCGCGCTTTCCGGATCGGGCATGAGCAGCATGTCCGAGTCGTTGATCCCCTTCCAGCCCGCAATCGACGAACCATCGAACGCATGCCCGTCGGTGAACTTGTCTGCCCCGAAGGCCTTTACCGGTACGGAAACGTGCTGTTCCTTGCCTCGCGTATCGGTAAAGCGCAGATCAACAAACTTGACCTCGTTGTCTACGATTAGCTTCAACACGTCTTTTGCCGACGCCATCGATCCCTCTCCTCAACAAAGAATTCCGTTTAATTGTATGAATCAAGCAGGAAATGTGCCCGTGTCCGTAAGGAGCAACGCGCACCCCCTGGCTGCTGCTCGTTTGCCAGCGTAGCAGAGTTGCCCTGAGGCGCCGCCGGCCTGGGTTGCTGGGAGCTCGCCAGTTGATCATGGCCATGCCCCGAAAAAATGCATCAACATGGTGCACACTAACAAATATAGTGCGTCATATGCCACAAAAGTGGGCAAGCCGCCGCTTCGCCCCGTGAGCTTTAACCTATGGCGAGGCGTCCGCATCGGCCAGGAACATGGCCTGCAGATCGTTAAGAAATCGCATGCCCAATTGGGTCGGACGAATGCGGTCGGCACCGATTTCCAGCAGGCCACGTGCCTGCGCCTGCCGCAGGCCTGGCTCCAGCGCCCCGGGCGGGAGGCCGGTGCGCTCTACAAAAAGCGACGGCGCGAATCCGGCTGTCAACCGCAGCGAATTGAGCATGAACTCGAAAACAAGGTCCGCCGGCGCCAGGGTGCGTTCGTTCGCGACGAATCGGCCGCGCGCTGCGTTTTCCAGGTATGACGCGGGCAGGCGAAAGCGCTCCGTGCGGACAATCCGGTCCGGCAGCGAGATCTTGGCATGGGCGCCCGCGCCGATACCGAGATAATCGCCAAACGTCCAGTAGTTCAGATTGTGGCGTGCGGCATGGCCGGGCTGGCAATAGGCGGAAACTTCGTAGTGCTCGTAGCCCTGGACTGCAACAAGATCTTCGACGACACCTTGAATCGCCGCGGCCGTTTCCTCGTCGGGCAACCGCGGTGGAAATTTGTGGAAGACCGTGTTGGGTTCGATCGTGAGCTGGTAGATCGAAAGATGGGGCGGTGCGAACTGCAGCGCCCGGACAATATCTTTTCTTGCATCCTCTGCCGTCTGGCCGGGCAGCCCGATCATGAGGTCGAGGTTGAAATTCGAGAACTCGCGCCGTGCGGCTTCGACCGCACGGATCGCCTGCGCGCCATCGTGCGCTCGCCCGAGGCCAAGCAAATTGCCGTCCTCGAAGGACTGTATTCCGATGGACAGGCGATTGATTCCTGCCTGACGGAATCGGGCGTATCGGCCTGCTTCAAACGTTCCCGGATTGGCCTCCAGGGTGATTTCGCACTCCGTGCTCAGCCTCACGCGCGCCCGCACATCGGATAGCAGGCGCTCGACCGCATCGCCCGAGAGGAGGCTGGGCGTTCCACCGCCAATAAATACGCTGTGCACGGTACGACCCCAAATGCTCGGCAGGATCGACTCCAGATCAGCGCACAACGCCGACAGGTAGGCGTCTTCGGGAAGGGGCTGCTGCGCGTCGATGGCATGCGAATTGAAGTCGCAGTACGGGCACTTGCGCACGCACCATGGTATGTGGATGTACAGCGAAAGCGGAGGCTGGATGCGGCGCTTGGCACCCGCCTGCCAGATTGGAATTACTTCCCGATCCGGCGCGCTGGCCGCTGTCACCGGCCCCCCTTCCCGTTGCCCACGGCTACCAACCCCAGCGCTCCCGTAGCAACGCAACCATCGCGCGCATCGCGACGGCACGGTGACTGATGTGGTTCTTTTGTGCTGCATCCAGCTGCGCCGCAGTGCAACCGAGCGCGGCGATCCAAAAATGCGGGTCGTATCCAAATCCGCCGCGGCCCTGCGCCGTCTCGACGATCTCTCCGTCCCAACGGCCTTCCGCGATCAGGGGCTCGGGATCATCGGCAGCGCGCAAGGCCACAACGGCACAATGATAGTGCGCGCGCCGCTCCGTCGACCCGGCAAGGCGGCGCAACAGCGCTGCGTTGTTCTCCGCATCCGTTGCGTGCTGGCCGGCGTAGCGCGCCGACCGCACGCCGGGGGCGCCGCCCAGTGCGTGGCAACAAAGTCCGGAATCGTCGGCCAGCGCCGGGCAGCCACTCGCCCGCGCCGCGTGCCGCGCCTTTGCCAGGGCGTTCTCAACAAAAGTGATGTGCGGCTCCTCGGCGCTTTCGATGCCCAGGGCGCCCTGGACGTGGACGCATGCGCCCATCGGTTCGAGCAGAGCACGCAATTCGGCCAGCTTGGCGCGATTGTTCGAGGCAAGCACCAGGCGCCGCTCCCCGCTGCTGATAGTACGCATGGATCGCCTATGACGTACGCGCAGTTCGCGCCGATCAATGCGAGGGCAAGGGCTCGGCCAGCGCCAAATCCTGCGCGGCGACCAGACGCTCGATGCCGGTTCGTGCCAGGTCCACCATGGCATCGAGTTGCGCACGCGAGAACGGCGCCCCCTCGGCCGTACCCTGTACCTCCACCAGACCGCCGCTACCGGTCATCACGACGTTCATGTCCGTATCGCATTGCGAGTCTTCGAGATAATCGAGGTCGAGCAATGCCTCACCGGCGATAATGCCGACGGACACCGCGGCGACCGCATCGCGTATCGGTTCGACGGCGGCGGCGGTTGCCGCGCCAAGCTCCGAACCCAGGAGGCCACGGCTGCGCAACCAGCGCACGGCGTCGACCAAGGCGACATAGGCACCAGTGATCGACGCGGTACGCGTGCCGCCATCGGCCTGAAGTACGTCACAGTCGATCTGGATCGTGCGCTCCCCGATTTTTTTCAGATCGACAACGCAGCGCAAGGAGCGTCCGATCAGTCGCTGGATCTCCTGTGTGCGGCCCCCTTGCCTGCCCCGAACAGACTCGCGCTCCGAACGCGTCCCGGTCGCCCTGGGCAGCATTCCGTACTCGGCGGTCAACCAGCCCTGTCCCTTGCCGCGCAGAAACGCTGGTACCCGTTCTTCAATCGACGCGGTACACAGTACGCGCGTGTCGCCAAAAGCAACCAGCGCGGAGCCCTCCGCGTGCCGGGTATACCCCCGGATGAACTCGATGCGCCGTAGCTGATCGGCGCCTCGTCCCGCGCTGCGCTGGCTCATTGATCCGTGATCAATTTGGATGCGCGCTGGATCGCCTTTTGGATCTCGTTGACGGCATCGTCGATCTGATCGTCGGTATAAACCGGCCCCGGCTCGTCGCCGGCACGGGGAATCTGGATCGTCGATGTCATCGCACCTTCCGGGATCACCAAGGTCGAAACCGGGGCCTCAGATGGTGGGACCATGTCCAGCGACTCCGCACCAGCCCATGCCATCGCCAACGCGGTGCAATTGTCCGATTCCGGACCGCCTTCTTCCAGCGCCGCATCCACCAGTTCGGGAACCGCCCGCATCACCGTCTTATCGGAGAACGCATCGATAATGGCGCGGTCGTTCAAGGTTCCCCAAAGACCATCCGTGCAAAGCAGCAGGATATCGCCGCCATGCAATGCCGTTGGGTGACTAATGTCCACCGTTGGCGCGATGAACGCCCCCAGGCAATTGAATATGCGATTGCGCTCCGGATGGTCCTTGGCGTCCTCCGGGCGAATCAGTCCGGACGACACGAGGTGGTGCACACGCGAATGATCCAGCGTGCGGTCGAGGATGCTGCCGTTGCGGATCAGGTACAGGCGCGAGTCGCCGGCATGTGCCCAAGTCGCCACGCCCCGCTGAACGACACAAAGGACGATGGTGGTCCGCGGCGCCTCCGGCAGGCCTTGTTCCGCCCGATAGCGATGAAGTTCATGGTGCGAGGCCTGCACCGCCTCTTCGAGGAACCGCGCCGGATCCGGAAGCAGGGGCTTCGCCATGCGCTGATATATCGACGCCACGGTCTGCATGGTCATCTGCGCGGCGACTTCGCCGCGCGCATGACCACCCATGCCGTCAGCGACCATCATCATCAGGGAATCACGCGTGTACAAATACCCCATCCGGTCCTGGTTGACCTTGCGCCCGCCCTTCTTGCTTTCTTGATAGATTGAGAAGCGCAATTGCGACCTCAAAACCAGGTGATGTTGTGTTCCTTTGCAAAGCGCGCCATGCGCTCCTGAAAGTGACGCACGCGCGCCCCAGTTCGTTCCAGAAATGAAAACTCGGGGCTTTCCGGAACGTTGTTGATCAGTTCCTTTTGAACAGCGTACACCGTTTGCGGACGCTCGAGGGAGTTCAGCCGCAGGCAGCGCTCGACCATCGATATCATCTGCGCCGAGTACAGCCCGCGAAACGAGCGCAAGGCCTGCGGCATCTTGTCATCGCGCAGTCGCTGATCGGATTCCTGCGGTGGTAGCCCGGACATGCACGCATAGATGCAGGATCCGATACTGTAGACGTCGGTCCACGGTCCGAGTTCGGCATCGCGCTTGTACAGCTCCGGAGCGGCAAAACCGGGCGTGTACATCGGGTAGGTCTTGCTGATATCGCGCTGCAAGGTTTGCCGGGCGGCGCCGAAGTCAAGCAGGATCGGGGCGCCATCCATGCGCAGGTAGATGTTGGCCGGCTTGACGTCCAGGTGCAGCAGGCGGTTGCTGTGCACCTCGCGCAATCCATTCATGACCTGGGCGAACACGCGGCGGATGAAACGCTCCGACAGGACGTCCTTTTGGTCCTTGCTACGGTTGCGCAGAACGTGCTCCTGCAGCGAGCGCCCCGACTCGTAGTGCATCACCATGTAAACGGTCTCGTTGGCGCGAAAGAAGTTCAACACACGCACGATGTTCGGATGGAAGATCGATGCCAGGGCGCGGCCTTCCTCAAAAAAACATTTCAGGCCGATCCGGTAGGTGTTGAGGTTTTCCGGCGTGACGTAGGGCGCGAAATCACCGGGCTTGCGCTGCGCGAGCGCCGCCGGCATGTATTCCTTGATCGCCACGGAGTTGCCGTTCTCGTCCTGCGCAAGGTAGACAATCGAGAAGCCACCGCTCGATATCTTCTTTACAATGCGGTAGGCACCGAGTTGCATGCCTTCGGGTAAAGACGCGTTGGTCTGAGCCGCCATGAGTTGCTTACGCGGTTACGGTTGCCGTTGCAGCTGTGATTGCGATTGGACTACGGGGAATGCGCCGGTCGCTTGCGCCAAGTGCATGCGGCAAAATCCCGCAAGCGCGCGCATTTTATCCAACTCCGGGTGTAAACCGTAAGACATTTTATGCGCCGCAGCGAATGAGGTAAAAACCAATGGCGGAAATCGCCAGCATGACCGGATTCTCCGATTCGACCCGAACGACCGAGTTTGGGGCAATTACGGTGGAGATTAAGTCCGTAAATGGGCGGTTTTTGGAGCTTTCTCTTCGGCTTCCGGAAGAACTGCGCTATGCCGAGGCTCCACTGCGCGAGCGCATCGGTGCGGCAATTGCGCGCGGCAAACTGGACTGTCGCGTCACAATCGCCCGCGCCCCGGTCGGCGCCAGCACGCGCGTCAACGAGACCGTGCTGGCACAGATATCCGCGCTAACGGCCCAGGTGCACGCGGCGCTGCCGCGAGCGACCCCGATGGGGATTGGCGACATACTGCGCTGGCCCGGCGTGATCGAAACGACTGCCACCGATCCGGAGGCTTGGCGCGCACCCCTGATGCAAGCGCTCGATAGCGCTCTCGAAGGGCTGCAGCAGTCTCGCACCCGCGAGGGCGTGGCGCTGCGTGCGGCATTGATCGAACGCTGCGACAGCATCGACAAGATCCTGTCCCAACTGCGCGACGGCGTTCCGCGGATCCTGGCCGAAATGGAGCGGCGCCTGAACGAACGCATGACGCAGGCCCTGGCAACGGCCCTGGCGGGGTCAGCGCTGTCGCGCGAAGAACTCAACGATCGTATCCGGCAGGAGCTGACCTTGTACGGCATGCGTGCCGACGTGGCCGAGGAGATGGATCGACTGGCGGCCCACGTTGCAGAGGTGCGGCGCACCCTGCACCGGGGCGGAGGGGTCGGACGCCGATTGGATTTCCTCATGCAGGAACTGAACCGCGAGGCCAATACCATCGCATCGAAGGCAAGCGTAATTGAAATGACAACGGCCGCGGTGGAATTGAAGCTACTGATCGAACAGATGCGCGAACAGGTGCAGAATCTCGAATGAGTTGCGAGCACCCCGGCGCGGAGCCGCCAATGCCCAGAGAGCCACATCCATGAGGGCCAACCGGCCATCGGCCCGGCCCATGTCCGAATCCGGCTGCCAACTTTTCATGGTTGTCGCACCCTCCGGCGCGGGCAAATCGTCCCTGGTCAACGCCTTGCTCGCGCGCGACCGGGCAATTTCGCTATCGGTCTCCTGCACGACCCGGCCGCCGCGGCCGGGCGAGGTCGATGGCCGCGAATACCATTTCATCGATATGGCGGAGTTTCAACGCCGCAAGACGCGAGGGGAGTTTCTCGAAAGCGCGGAAGTTCACGGCAATTTCTACGCTACCTCGCGCAGCGAGATCGAGATCCGCCTGGCCGCTGGCACCGACGTGTTGCTGGAGATCGACTGGCAAGGTGCGCGGCAGATCAAAGTGCACTTTCCGAAGGCGGTGGGCATCTTCATTTTGCCGCCATCCATCGATGCGCTCGACGAGCGTCTGCACAAGCGCGGCCAGGACAGCCCTTCCGTCATCAAGCGGCGCCTGCTCGCCGCCGGCAGCGAGATCGCCCGTGCGCCGGAGTTCGATTACATCATCATCAATGAGGACTTCGAAGTAGCCCTCGCGCAGCTGAACGCGGTCGTTACCGCCACCCGCCTGCGCTACGAGTCCCAGGCGGCGCGCCACCACGAACTGTTTGCCCAGCTCGGAATACCGCCCGGCTAGGACCCTCGCGCGCGCCTATTCGTGGTGTTCCTTTTCCCGACCTTCGCGCTCGTCTTTTTTCACCGGCCTCTTCTCGCCCCCCTCGGGGTGCGATTTGGCGGGCGCAGCTGCGGTTGATTTCGGCGCCGCCGGGCGCGGCGATGGTTGCAGCGCCGGAGGAGCCGCGCTGAAGGCTTGCTGAGATACTGGCGGCCGAGCCTGGAGCGTCGCTGGGGCGCCAGGTGCGCCGGGAGCGCGCGTCTGTGGCGCGTGCTGCAACTGATTCGGCTGCGCCACAACCGGGTGCACCGGCCGCGCTTCGGGCAGATGCGAGTAACCCCGTTTCGGAGAGTACGACGGGATCGGCGTCCGGCTCACCGGCTCGGGCGCGGCGACGCGCACCACTGGCGCCTGCGCCGCGGCCAGGTGCGCCTCTCGCGGAGCCATCGCACTCACCGGCCTTCCGTTGGCGGTTACGCCGGCCGGGGCCGCGATACGCACGTGGCCGCCATCGCCCGGCTGCACCATCATGCCGGGCCGAACGACGGGCGGGGCGCCAACGACGACCGCCGGACTGGTTCCGACCGGTGCCGGAACGATGATTCCCAGCCGCGAACCCGGTGGCGGCGGCACAAAAACGCCGACCGGTCCCTGGCAGCATGGCGGGCCCATGACAACGCCGGGGCGCGCCACCACGACAGCGACCGTCACCCCGACGGCAGGTGCAACGAAAACGGCGCCGGGTGCGGCCCAATAGCCTGGTGTGAACACGACGATTCCGCCGCGGTTCTCGTAATACGGCTGCGTCCAAGCGTATCCGACCATCGGCGGTCCCATCCAGCGGCCGCGCGCCCAGACCCACTGGCCTTCCCAAACCCAGTAGCCGCCGGTCCAGACCGCGCCGTAGTACGGCATCGGTCCCGGGTCCTCCACCATCATTGGCGGCGGAGCCCAGGGTACGCCGATGGGCTCAGGCTCCTGCATTGGCGGATCGACATACACGCTGACAACTGGCTCCGGGGCCGGTGGAACATAGGCCTCGTCCGTCGGTGGCGGATAGCCCCCCGCATCCGCTGGCATTGGTGGCGGAGGGACGTACGAATCAGCGGCCGGAGGCGGTGGCGGCGGAGGAAGGTATTGGGGAGGTGGTGGAGGTGGTGGAATCGGTCGGTACGCAACCGGTGGCGGCGGCTCGGGCTGAACCGGCTGCACAATGCACGCCGCCATGCTGGCGATAAGGGGCAAAGCAATAAGCCATTTCACTTGAGGCACTCCTACAAGGTCTTGCTTATCGGGTAACCGAGTCACGCTGCACCCTTGAACGCCCCGGGCGGCCCGCCAGTTGACAGCGGCAGCCTCGGGCGGCAGCGAGTCTTACATCTGGATACAGACCGCTGGTGCGAAACGTTCGCGGCGTTCGCGGGTCTCATCTACTTGGATGAGTGGCCGCTATAGGCCGCGACTCCGCGAAGGATCACGGACGAGCTTCGAAGCACTCAGATCCGGATCTGGGATGCACGCTATAATGTAACTGAGGAGTTCCCGTTTAATTCGAGGAATTCCGCGTCGTTTACCCACCCTAAGACATTCTGGAATACGCGCCATGGCCCGCATCACCGTAGAAGACTGCCTAAAGCAGATCCCCAACCGTTTCCAGTTGGTTCTCGCTGCGGCGTACCGTGCGCGCCAATTGACGCAAGGCCACGCGCCCAAGATCGACACTAAGGACAAGCCCGCCGTGGCGGCGTTGCGTGAAATCGCTGCGCAGAAGGTCGGGATCGAGATGTTGCGCAAGGTGCCAACCTAATCGGGGAACGGCGTTCTGGCCCGCTCGTAGCATCGCTCCAGCCGCGCCGTTCGCGCGCGTTCGTACCCGGTTTGCTCTGTGTCCGTAGGCGCGCTAGCGTGGTGCCTATGACGACGTCAGCAGACAGCCCTGTCCCAATCGCCCCGGCGGATTCTCCGGCGCCGCCGCGCAAGGCGCCCGGCTTCGCGCGCCGTGCGGCGCAGGCCTTGCGCAAAGCCGGTAGTGCCGTTTGGCGAACCGAGCCCAGCGACGCGGCGATTGATCCGTCCGCGACCGACCGCAAGGTGGTCAGCTTCTCCGATCTGACCGATCGCCTGAAGGTGTACATGTCGTCGGGCGATATCCAGAAGGTCAAGGCGGCATTTCGTTTTTCCGACACTGCCCACCTGGGCCAATTTCGCAAGAGCGGGGAACCGTACATTACCCACCCCATCGCGGTTGCCAAGATCCTGGCGCACTGGCGCATGGATGTCGGCGCCGTGCAGGCGGCCCTGCTGCACGACGTGATGGAAGACTCCGGAACCTCCAAGCAGGACCTGGCCGAACAATTCGGACCGGCCGTGGCGGAGCTGGTCGATGGTGTTTCCAAGCTCGATCGATTGAATTTCGCGAGTAATGCACAGGCTCAGGCGGAGAGTTTCCGCAAGATGCTGCTCGCGATGGCGCGCGACGTGCGCGTAATTCTCATAAAGCTCGCCGATCGCCTGCACAACGTGCGCACTCTGAGCGCCGTCGATCGCGAAAGGCAAAAGCGCATTGCGCGCGAAACTCTCGACATCTACGCGCCGATCGCGCATCGCCTCGGGCTCAACGAGATCTACCGCGAATTGCAGGAAGCCTGCTTCGCGCTCCTGTACCCGCTGCGTTATCGCGTACTTGAGAAGGCGGTTTTCACCGCGCGCGGGAACCGCCGCGAGGTTCTCAAGAAGATCCATGTTGCCGTCCAAAACGCGCTGGCGCGCAGCAAGCTGCGCGCGGAGATCTTTGGACGTGAAAAGACGCTCTTCGGTATCTACCGCAAGATGGTCGAGAAGCGCCTGTCGTTTTCGGAGGTGCTCGACATCTACGGCTTCCGCGTTGTCCTGAACAGCGTGCCCGATTGTTATCTGGCGCTCGGGGTGCTGCATGGACTCTACAAGCCGGTCCCGGGTAAATTCAAGGATTACATCGCGATTCCCAAGGTCAATGGCTACCAATCGCTGCACACGACGCTGATCGGACCATTCGGTCAACCCGTTGAATTCCAGCTTCGCACGCGCGAAATGAACCGCGTTGCCGAATCCGGCGTCGCCGCCCACTGGCTGTACAAGGAGGACGAGCAGACCTTGTCCGACATGCAGTCGCGCACGCACCAGTGGTTGCAATCGCTCATCGAACTCCAGCAGCAGACCGGCGACTCCGCCGAATTCCTCGAGAACATCAAGGTCGACCTTTTCCCGGACAAGGTGTACATCTTCACCCCGAAGGGCAAGATCGTCTCGCTTCCGCGCGGCGCCACAGCCGTCGATTTCGCGTACTCCATTCACACCGATATCGGCAACAAGTGCATCGCGGCGCGCATAAACGGCGAGGTTCAGCCGTTACGTACCGAACTGCGCAACGGCGATGTGGTCGAGATTGTCACCGGGCCAGTGGCGCGACCCAATCCGGCGTGGCTCGGCTTCGTGCGCAGCGGACGGGCACGCGCGGAAATCCGTCATTTTTTGCGGACCATGAAGCGCCAGGAGTCGGTCGATCTCGGCGCGCGCCTGCTCGAACAGGCAGCCGCCCAATTTTCCTTCAACGTGGCCGATGCCGGGCCGGAAGCGTGGAGTGAACTCGTGCGCGAGGCGCAGGCGCGTGATCGGGATGAATTGCTCGCCGATGTCGGCCTGGGTCGCCGCCTTGCGGCAGTATTGGTACGGCAATTAAGTCGGATCCGGTCGCGCAGCGCCTCCGCCTCGGACGCGCGGGCATCCGGCCCCGCTCCATCGGCCGCGCCCGTGCAGATCCAAGGCACCGAGGGAATGGCCCTGCAGATGGCGAACTGCTGCACGCCGATCCCGGGCGACGAGGTTGTCGGGCAATTGCGGCGTGACCTAGGGCTCGTCGTGCACCAGTCGGATTGCACCCATGCCCAGCGTGCGCGCCGCGCCGATCCCGACCGTTGGCTCGATCTGCAGTGGTCGGAAGATCCGGTCGGCCTTTATGCGGTCAACATGGACGTACGTGCGCGCAACGAGCGCGGCGTACTGGGGTACGTGGCGGTCGCGGTCGCGGAAGCCGAATCCAATATTCTCAGCGTCAACATCGAAGACGAGGACGCGCGCGAGGTTACAATTCACTTCAAGATACAAGTGCATGACCGGCGCCATCTGGCCCGTGTCGTGCGCACGCTGCGGCGCATCCGCCAGGTAACTCGTGTCGCGCGCACCCGGCTCAATGTCCGGGCTCAGGCACCCGAGCTTCCCCCGTCCGAATTGTCGTAGCGAATTTCGAGAATTTCTATGGTCTCCGGACCCGACGGCGTCTGGAACTGTACCGAATCGCCCTCCCGGGACTTGAGAATGGCGCGCGCGATCGGCGATACCCAGCTCACCCATCGGCGCTTCGGGTCGACCTCGTCGATGCCGACGATGGTTACCTCGTTGCGTGCACCATCCGTTGTGGCATATGCGACCGTTGCTCCGAAGAAGACCTGGTCCACAACACCTCGCCGGGCCGGGTCTACAACCTCCGCGAGTTCGAGTCTCTTGGTCAGAAATCGAATGCGGCGATCGATCTCGCGCAGGCGCTTCTTGCCGTAGATGTAGTCACCGTTCTCGGACCGGTCGCCGTTGGAGGCGGCCCAGGAAACCGTGCGCACGACTTCGGGCCGCGCGGTAGTGACCAGGTGGCCGAGTTCCGCACGCAGGCGACGATACCCTCCCGGCGTCATGTAGTTCTTCGACCCCGCTGGTATCGGCGGCGCCTCGAGGGCGTCGTCGTCGTCCTCTGACGATTCTTTGACGAATGCCTTGCTCACAAATCCGACCATCCAACGAAGCATAGGCGCCGGCTTGCGGCCGGCTGCCACGCAATGCCGTGAAGCAGATTGTGTAGCAGATTGACCCGAGCGACAAGTTGGCCACAAGCTGCGGTTGAAATGCGCGACATTTGTCGGCGCACTTTCCCAAGCCGCCAGCCAGCGGCGACCGGCCATGCATCCCGACTGGGGCGGGCGCAATTGTCTTTTGAGCGGGAAGGGCCCGTCGCGCCACCGTCTTGACGCGAGCGACGACCCACGGGCGCGGTGCGATGAAGATTCGTTTCACGGGAGGGTTAGCCACGGCCTCGGTGCCAGCGGCGACGAGGATAGAAAAGCCAAGCGTAGATTGCGACATTGATGACTACGACCACACCCGCGAGCGCAAGCTGGACTTGGCGGGTAAGACCAGGCGG
>OMSW01000258.1:15846-19384 GCA_900290295.1 Burkholderiales bacterium | reverse complement strand
AACGCAACGTGGGTAAGCAAAACGCCGTCCGCGGCCAATTGGAAGAACATCATCGCTCCCGCGCCGTGAAAAAGGCGTAAGCCTTCGACCGGCGGCCCCGAAATACCAGCAACGGCGTTCGCCGGAAATGGCTCGGGGAATGCTGTTCACCTTCACCGCCAACGGGCGGATGAAAAATCCGTGCAACCGCGCTAAGTGGTGATGTAGTGCTCGAGCTGTTCAATGATGAATTTCTGCTCGGAGATGATATCTTTGACAAGGTCGCCGATGGAGATGAGGCCGATCAGCGTACCGTTGTCGACAACGGGCAAGTGCCGCAGCCGGTGTTCCGTCATCAACACCATGCATT
Source organism: Burkholderiales bacterium (assembly GCA_900290295.1). Classification (GTDB taxonomy): domain Bacteria; phylum Pseudomonadota; class Gammaproteobacteria; order Burkholderiales; family Burkholderiaceae_F; genus GJ-E10. The sequence goes on along the minus strand of OMSW01000258.1, from coordinate 19,035 downwards.
CCTCGCTCGTGTGATTGGGAAGCACATACCTAACCGAGGTCGTCATGACGTCGCGCACGGCCGTCGCATTCGATGACCGCGCCATCAGCACGATCTTGCGCGCGTAATCGCGTTCGGTGATCATTCCGACGAGTTTTGCGCCATCCAGTACGACCAGTGCCCCGATGTTCTTCTCTGCCATCAGCTTGACAGCGTCGAACACCGACGCCGTCGGCGTGATCGAATAGACGGTGTGGTCGGGCTTCGAATTAAGAATTTGGGCCAGGATTGTCATCGTGTTTGGTGCCGGCAAGGCACCCCTCCATGCATGCTCTAGGCCAATCGATCTGCCGAGAGCAGGTCCGATTCAAGGGCCTCGACAAGCGCCTCGAGGTCGCCACCTTGTACAGTACACCCGCCGGGCGCGGGCCAACCCCACGGGACTGCCACGCGACGGCAACGGGCCACCCGCCGGTCAAGCTGCGCGCCGCATGGGTCCAATGCTTGTGCGCAGCGCGCTGGCCGAAGTGTGCACGGGAACTGCGCTGCTTGCGTCGGGTGCAACCAGGCGCGCGGGGCAGCCCAAACATCGATCCTCGCCTCGGCGAACAGCGCGCCCCGTATCAGCATCGATGTGCAATTCCATGCGACCAGGCAATTTTCGCGCCGCGTAGATCTGCGCCGTGGGATCCGTGTCAAGTCAAGTCGGGGATAAACGCATAAATACCCAAGGCAAAAGCGGCTTTTGGCGCCGACCGTGTTTATGTCCACTTTCATTATTCTTGGTTCTCTCTCTGCTTTGATGATGTTTGTGCCACAGAGCCAGCCCCGGGATTCCCATGTCGAACTTTACCCGCCGACGACGAATAATTGTCGCGCTTTGCGCTAGCCCTTCCCTCGTGGTGCCCGTTTTGACCCGTGCGCAAGCTCCCTTTGAACCCCGGGAAGGAACCAACTACACGGTGCTGGCCATTCCGCAGCCGGCCGAAGGTCGCGGCGAAATCGTGGTGCTCGATTTTTTCTGGTATGGCTGTCCGCACTGCTTCGCACTGCTACCCGAGCTTGAAACCTGGCGAAAGAGGCTGGCATCGGACGTCCTCGACAGGCACGTTCCGGTGGATTTTGGCGATCCGCGGCGTGAACCGCACACGCGGATCTTTTGCGCGCTGCAAAGCCTGGATCGGGTCGAGGAGATGCACGTCAAGGTGTTCGGCGCAATTCACACGCAAGGTCTGCGGCTGCTCGACCGCGATGAAATCGCCGACTTCATGGCTGGCAACGGCATTGCCCGTGACAAATGGCTGGCGGCGTACGATTCGTTCGCGGTGGCCGGATTGGTCGAGCGAATGCGCTTGACAACCCGGGCGTACGGCGTCGACGGCGTGCCAACCATCGCCGTCGATGGACGGTTTCTTACTTCGCCTGCCATGGCTCAGGGCCAACCCAATGGTGGCGTTCTCGTTGTGGTCGATTATCTACTTGAGCGCGTGCGACATGAGCGTGGGCGCTCGAATGCCTAGCCGGCCGCGATGACGGTGAGTCTTGTGATTGGCATGTCCTGCTGGGACTTGGGTCGTTAGCGATAGCGTTCGCGCAGCTTCGCCTTCCAGAACTTGCCGGTCGAGGTCCGCGGGATCGCCTCGATGAATTCGATCCGCTCGGGAAGCTGCCAGCTGGCGAAGTGCGGGGCCAGGTGTTGGCGCAGTTCCTCCGCGGTGGCGCGGGCGCCCGGCTTAAGTACCACGCATGCCAGCGGCCGCTCGCCCCATTTCGGGTCGGGCATGGCGATCACCGCGGCCTCGAGTATCGCCGCATGGGCCATCAGATGCCCTTCCATATCAACCGAACTGATCCATTCGCCGCCCGACTTGACCAGGTCCTTGATTCGATCGGCGATCCGGATGAACGCGTGCGGGTCGATCGCGGCCACGTCGCCGGTGCGCAAAAAGCCGTCGGCGGTAAACTTTTCGACATCAAACGGCATCTCGTGGTATCCCCCGGTGACGAACGGACCGCGCACCTGCAACTCGCCGAGGCTGACGCCATCCCAGGGCCGCTCGCTGCCGTCGTCGCCGACCAGCCGAGCCTCGATCAGCGGAAGCGGCACCCCCGCCATGGCCGCGCGCCGAAAGCGCTCGTCCTCGTCGATCTCGAGCAACTCGGCTTTGGTGCCGGAGACGCTGGCCACCGGGCTGGTTTCGGTCATACCCCAGCCGACCACCACCTTCGCCCCATGGCGCGCAAATCCGCGAACCACCGTCTCTGGCAAAGCCGCTCCGCCAATTAGCATCCGCATCCCGGAAGGCAGGCGGTGGTGCTGCGGGTCGCTGTCGAGCAATTGCAAGATCCCAAGCCAGATCGTCGGCACGCCGAACGCGATCGTGACCTTCTCGGAGTTGAACAGCTCGATCAGGTCGGCTGGCGCAAGGTGCGGGCCGGGCAGCACCAGGCGGGCGCCAACCATCGCACAGCAGTAGGGCATGCCCCATGCGTTCGCGTGAAACATCGGAACCACCGGGCAGACCGTGTCGTCGCCGCGAATCGCGCACGATGCGGTCGCGCCGACGGCAAGCGTATGCAGCAAGGTAGAACGGTGCGAATAGACTACGCCCTTGGGCCGGCCCGTCGTGCCCGAGGTGTAGCACATTGATACCGCGTCGTCCTCGTCGTGGGGGACGTAAACGAAATCTTTCGGCGCCCGTTCGATGAAGACCTCGTAACTGAGGTCGGGAGCCTTGACGGGCGCGCCGGTCAAGGGAACGACCAGGATCCGCTCCAACTTTGCCGCAGCGCGAAAGCGCTCGAGGAGCGGCAGCAGGACATCGTCGACCACGAGGAAGCGGTCGCACGCATGGTTGGCGATCCAGGCGATCTCGTCGGGCGACAGCCGCAGGTTCAGCGTGTGCATCACGCCACCGGCCGCCGGTATGCCGAAATAGCACTCGAGGTGGGCGTAATGGTTCCAACACAGCGTTGCGACCCGGTCGCCCTTTTTCAGGCCGGCTTCGAGCAGGGCCGCAGCAAGCTGGCGCGCGCGCCGATACAGCTCGGCGTTGCTGTGGCGCACCAGGGACTTGTCGGGCATTCGGCTGACAATCTCGGACTGCGGGAATAGGCGCCCGGCGCGTTCGAGCAAATGGTTCACCGACAGCGCCACGCGGGGCATGGTCGAGCGGATCATCTGGGTCTCCTTACCGCGTGATGCTCTTT
>OMSW01000258.1:6198-15836 GCA_900290295.1 Burkholderiales bacterium | reverse complement strand
GGCAGTGTGGCTTGAATGCGCCGGTCAAGCGTCCATCCGTAGACCCGGTGTCACCGCGTCGGCTTTCGGACCGCATCAACACCCCAACGGCCGGTCTCACCGTCGGCGGCGCTCCGGGCACCCTGGGAAAGTATCCCGTGAAACCTTGCCAGGTACAAGTCGAAAAATTGCCGCAGCCGATCCGCAGGGTTTGCGATCGGTATGCCGGGAATTCAAACTCGAGGCTGTGCCAGCGCACCCCGGGGGTCAGGCGGCGCTTGTTTCCTTTGCCGCGTCCTCGCGCAGGAGCATCACGGCGGCCATGATGTAGTTGGCGACCCGATGTGGAGGGCTGGCGTAAAACATGTTCCATGCGTCAGCCACGTGCTCACTGTATTCGGCATCGCTTCCATCGTGCGAGGTCTGCTCCCATGCCAAACGGACGGCCGTGCTGATCACCACATCCACCGCGAGATAGCCGTCAATCTTGAGGTCCGGATTGGCGCGGGCTATGTCGGACAGCGCGAGCAGTGCTTCGATTGTGAGCTGACGGTACGCGGGTGCCTGGATTTTGTTGAGCAGATCCTCTACCCGCAGCGCGAAGCTTTGCTCTGCAGGCGTAGTGTCTGCTTGCGCGAGTGCGCTGTCCAGTCGGTTGCGCGAATCCAGCTGATCGCCGATCGTGAGACCGCGGCAGTGGTGCAGGAGCTCCCAGATCCGGACGTAGAAATCTTCTGGCACGCGGGTTATCACGCCGGTCATTTCTCGCCATGCCAGCCAGCCACCTCCTTCCTCGGGCAGTTCCGGATCGCTTCCGGGCATAAAGACGACCTGGATCACGGTGTCGTAGCCTGCGGCGAAGTGCAGCGATTGCAGCCGCGCCATGTTGCTCATCATCTCCTGCTCACTGGCGATTATTTCGCGCAGTCTGCCGAGAATGGCGTACGGACTGAGGTCCAGAAGATGGTCGAACGCTTCGGCCTGCGTCACGCCGTGCTCACGCGCAAGGCAGCCGGTAATCAGCAGCAACAGGTGCCAGGCCCGCAGCGTAATCGTGCCCTTGAACAGTTCCGGTTCCGCTTTAATGAGCATGCCGAGGAACAGCACGATCTCTTCGATAAGCACCCGCGCGCGCGGATCCTGACCGCTATGCGAGTGCAAGCGAGCGATGATTTCGGCGTTCCGGAGCGGTTTCGAGATAACCGACTCGACGACGTCGTCTCGCCCCACTGCGATGCGCTTTTGGCACACCACAATTTGCGCGACTGCCTCCTCGAGCGTTTCGTCATGGATCTGGAGCAGACCCGCTGCCCGTCGCATCACGCCCCATAATCGGGTCCGACAAGCTCGGATGTAGATGGCCTCTGTCAGTTCTCTGACATTGCCGCCAAACTCGGTAGCAAGGTCCCCACCCAAGCGGTGCCAGAGCAGCCCCAGGATCTCAGTCTGTTCGTACGGGTTGCGGCTTCTGGCCAAATTTCGAAGCAGCGCCTGATTGTCCGGCTCGTGCTCCAGCGCCTCGGCCCGGGCCGGGGTGAGGGGCCGGGTGGCCGCCTCCTCCCAGGGCAACACCGCCTCAATTTCCGCGCTGCCCGCAATGCCGCGCACCTGCACCGGTAATTGCTCCAGCCAGTCGATGTGGTCATGGCCCGCGTCGCGCACCAGTTCGGCAACTTTGTCCACCACCACGCCAGCGATCGCGCCCTTCTGCAACTCCTTGAGATAGGTCAGCAGCACATCCGCCCCGGCGGCGTCGAGCATCGGTCCAGTAATAAGCAGGACAAGCAATGGTCGGCCAGACTGGCACCAATGCCGCTGGAGGTAAGTGATTTCACCCTTGATTGTCTCCGCCAGCAGGCGGTTGTCCAGAGTGAGGTAGAACTCGTGCCGATTCAGGCAGGCTGGCAGAAAGAGCACGCATTCATCGCGCAACATAAATCGCTGGCTCGTGGTAAGGCTGCCAAGACGACTCCGAGGACGTCCCGATAAGCCCAGCGATGTGTTGGCGCCGAGCCCGCCAAGGGCCGTCTCGAGTTCGTCGGCGTAGTGAACTTGGACCGGTGCAATTTCCTGCAATGTTTCGGCCATGACCTGCTGAGACGCGAGGCGCGCCTGCACTACGCCGTCCTCTGCCAGCAGGGCGACCTGCACCGTGGCTTCGAGCCGCTTGCCAACGCGTAAATGGCGCTGCAGCGGATCGATATCGGCAGTCTGGACATAGCCTTCCTGCACCAAGGCGCCGAGTAGATAAAGACTCTGCGCCCATACCAGTGGCACGTTCTCGTTGGGCACGCGACTCTGGCTGTGGGGACGGGCTCTTTCTCGGTCGACCAGATCGGCGGGCACGTAGTACAACTCGGGCAATAGGCGCTGGCCATCTCGTTCCTGGAAAAGGCCTTCGAGTCTTGCCCGGTAATCCCGGGCCTCCTCCTCATCGCCCCGGAGCGCCGCGTCGACCAAGAGATAGGTGAAAAACAACGGCCACTCCGACTCGATATTCTCGAACTCGCGCAGTTCACCCGGTTCGTAATGCAGCCGGCTGTGATCCTCCAGTACCGTCTGGTGCCCGTCACGCAAAAACCGCTTGCAACCGTAGCGTCCCTGCAATTTGCCGATGATCTCGGCACGAGTGCGCGCGACCAGAACCGGGTCCTCCACGGCATAGGCGGGAAAGCCGATGATGCACAGCAGCGCCGCATCGGTTTCTTTGGACTCGGACTCGTGTGGCAGCAGCCCCTCCAGGGTTTTGCGTGCCTGGGCGATATCGTCGCCCTGTACATGGATTGTCGGAGCCCTGCCCGGCAAAGGTTCGAATCCTTGAATGGCCTCCAAGGCCGCTTTGGCCATGCCCACGGAACTCGCGTTTACTTCCGCGACCCCTTCGTTGCGTTTGTGGCCGCGCTCCCAGATACCGTAATCTGGTGTGCGGTACGTCTTGCCCAGGTAGTAGACCAAGTTCTGAATGAAGTCCACTTCGTGCCGGACCTGCACGATTTCCAGGCCCGACTTGGACATCTGCGCAAGCATGAGCAGGAAGATCGCCGTGGCATCGAGTTGCAAATGACCCCATGCATCATCGCCTACGACGGGTTCCCCGGTGTGCGTGTCGTATTTGGCATGCAATGCATCGCGCGGGTCCCGCGTGTGCTTGAAGGCCTCGACCTTGCCGGCTTGCTTCAACATCGCCGCCAGCAAACCGCGCATGAGCTTGACAACGGCCCGTTCAAGGCGCGATGCCCGTTCGTGGTCTTCCAGACGGTATGCCAGGGCCAGGCCCCACACGGCGAGGATGCTGTAGACGTTGTCGCGCACCCATGCATGGGTGTAATCGCCATGCACGGTGACGGCCGTGCTTGCAGGTAGAAGCCCGGTGACCGGGTCCTGCCGGGCCAGGATGATCGTTTCGGCCTGACGGTAGTAATCATCAAGACGCAAGCGCCGGTCATTGAACTTGGTGTGGCTCGAAGTGGCATTCATGGGCGTAATTGCGCAGTCGGCGTGGAAGATGAAAAGAGCGGGCGCGGCGTGTTCAAGACGATGTGGGGCCGTCGTCAAAGCTTGCTCGCGTCGCCCGGCACGGTGTCGGCGCGGCGGGCCGAATGGGCCGCCACGGCCGGTACGGTCTTGTCGCCCCGAAGCCCGAGTTAACGATGCCGGGCGCGCTGGGCCGGCCTGCCATATGGAGGCTTCTCCATATCCGGCGGGCCAAATTGGTTGCGGCCTTGGTTCAGCCTTGGCAAAATTTCCCTTCCTCGCCCTGCGCTACGGGGGCATTGGGTTGCAGGCGAATTAACAACTAGGAAAGTACGATGGTGCGATGCAGCATATCACAATGGGCGGTACCCACCAAGCAAGTCGCGGTTGCGCTGGCGTCGCGTGCCGCCGCGGCGCGCAGACGGCTTCATCAAGACAGGCGGCGCTTCGCGCAAACGTGCCAAGCGGTCGGAAAAGCTGCTCGACCGCCCCACCCAATACCGAGACGGGCAGGCCACGCGTGACGCGCGGTTCGGAACGCCGAAATCCAGATCGTCGCGGTCGATCCGCCAGCGCTATGCTTTGCCTGCATGAAGACGCTGCTCATCGTGTATCACTCGATGACCGGCGGCGCCTCGCAGTTGGCGCAGGCGGCCGCAGTCGGAGCTGCCAGCGAAGCCGCGCTGCGCGTCAGGCTATTGCACGCATCCGACGCGGCACCGAGCGACGTGCTCGAAGCCGACGGCTACGTTTTCGCTACGCCGGAAAATCTGGCGGCGATGTCCGGCCTGATGAAGGATTTCTTTGATCGTTGCTACTACGGCGCGCTGGACCGTATCAATGGCCGCCCGTATGCAACGTTGGTCTGCGCCGGCAGCGACGGCCAGAATGCCGCGCGTCAGATCGAACGGATTGCAACCGGCTGGCGCCTGAAGTCGGTCGCGCCAGCGTTAATCGTTTGCACGCATGCCCAGACGCCGGAAGAGATCGGGCGTGCCAAAAAGATCGGCGCGGAAGATCTGCAGCGCTGCAAAGAGCTCGGCGCCGCGTTGGCGGCGGGGCTCGTCCTCGGAATCTACTGAGCGGCGCCAATCGCGTCCTCTTGCCCAGGCCCTCCAGGATCCTGTCGACAATCTCCTGGCCCATCTGCCCGCAAATCTGCTCAAGACGGATCCGGTCCAGATTTATTTTGGCAAACAGCCGCTTTGTCGAGGATTCCGATAGGCGCAGACCGTGCGCGAGGCCCGCATGGGTCCGGCCCCACCGAGCGCGCAGCGCGTTCTTGCGGATGATGCCCTCGAAACGGACGCGTCGACAATTCAGCAAGCTGGCGTCATGTCTTGCTTCGCACTAGCCCTTGCTCTTTGCCGCGGCACACGAAGCCAGGTACCCCTAACAGCGAGCCTGGGGGGTTCGTGTCGCGTCGCAGCGCGCGCCTTGCTCGCTATTCGGGGACCAGACCCCGCGGCAGCTCGATTTCGCCCTTCGACTCGAAACGTGCGTCGCCAAGCCCAGAGCCGGCCAGGCGCCCGCGCAACTCGTAGTCAACCCGTGGCCGCTGGCTGGCAACCAAGCCCATCGCCTGGCGTACAGCCGCCAGCGCCGACACCGACACCGGCACGGTGACCACTGTTTCGCCAAAGCGCGGCACGCTGCCGCGTTCGCTGCTAACCCCGGTAGCGAACGTCGAACCGCGCACGTCGAGCACTATCGAGATTCCGTCGAAATCCATTGCCACGTCGTTCGGATTCTGCAGGCGCAGCTTTACGGCCATGCGCATTTCCATGCCCTCGCCGGGCAAGGGCTCCATTCCGACCACGTTGACCTGCACGGGTTCGCGCAGGCCCAAACTGACACAGCCAGCCAACATCCAAGCGGCGCTCAGCACGCCGGCCCACTGCAAACACGTCCGTTTGTTCATCCATCATCTCCGGCCCGCAATGGCGGCCAGTCTAGTCCGCAGACGAAGAAAGCTGGAATCAAACATTCCCGTGCATGATGAAGCGGTCATACGACGGTGACGGCGTTCGGCAATTTGAACGACCGAATCTGAGAACTTGGTTTCTTGTCGGCGTCCTTCGCGTCTGGGCCAATCGCAGGCACGGTTCCCCTCTGCTTGCGTCGCGGTACACTGTTTTATACAGCTGCGCATGCACTCATTTGAACGCAACCTTGAGACGCCGCAACCATTACCACGTCTACGTGATCGAACTGTCGAAGGACGTTCTTTACGAAGGCGGATTCAGGAAGGCCAACCCCGATTACATCATTGGCAAGCCTTGTGTTTACGTCGGCATGACGGGATTGGATCCCGACGTTCGCTTTGACAAACACAAGGCGGGTATTCAGTCCAATCGATACGTACAGCAGTTCGGATTGCGACTATTGCCCCATCTCTACGAGGTTTATAACCCGATGCCATATGACGGCGCGCGCGACATGGAAGTGGAGTTGGCGATAGGGCTGCGTGAAGAGGGGTTCGGCGTTTGGCAGGCGTGAGCATGGCCATTGGTTACTGGCGCGGGCGCTCGTTCGTTATCGGTACGGTTGCTCGTCCATACTCGATTTGCGTCCGCCAGCGGCGCCGGACGCGCACGATCCGGCCCACCGAGACGCTGGATCGCGTGGTTGAATCTCGCATCTTTGACGGTCGCCCGTACTTTGCTCGCGCCGTGTCCTCATCCTGCGGCGGGGGCCCAGCCAAAGGTACCGCCGCCGCGCTACGCCCCCCATCGCAGACACGCGACCGCTGACCGCGCCCCCGAAGGAAACCGAATGTCCACGACCATCGAACTTGCGCCAACGGCGGCGCGCGCGGCCGCTTTGCAGCCCGAATCGCGGCCCGAGCCGCCGCCGCTGCCGGACAATGCCACGCCCGAGCAGAAGGACCTTCACTGGTATACGCACGTGTATCAGGGCGACCATATGCCGCAGCTCACGCCGCGGGCGGTCGCGATGGGCGCGGTGCTCGGCATGCTGATGTCGGTCTCGAACCTGTACACGATACTCAAAGTGGGCTGGTCCTTCGGGGTCGCGATCACATCGTGCGTTCTGTCGTTCGTGATTTGGAACGCTTTGTGCACGCTCGCTGCTGGTCGACTGACGCGGATGTCAATCCTCGAGAACAACTGCATGCAGTCCACGGCATCCGCGGCCGGCGCTTCAACGGGCACCACCATTGCGACCAGTTTCGGTGCGCTGCTGATCCTCGACCCGGAGCACCGTCACCTTGCCTGGCAGACCGTTGCCGCGTTCACGCTGGCAACGGGCGCGATGGGCGTGTTCCTCGCGGTTCCGATGAAACGCCAGATGATTAACTACGAACAGCTGCCGTTCCCGTCGGGCATCGCGGCTGCAACGACACTGCGGAGCCTCTACAGCCACGGCCGCGTCACAATGCGCAAGGCGTACGCACTAATCGTCGCGCTCCTCGTCGGCGCCGTAGTCGGCGTCCTCAACACCGCTGAGGACCAGTTCATTGCGCTCGGCAGGTTTTTCGCCTGGATGAAGGAGAGGCTCTTCAACATCCATCTCCCCGACCTTATACCGGAGACCGGGTTCAGACTTCTCGCCGGCAAACCAATGGTGGCGTTCGGCTTCGAGCCAAGCGTGCTGCTGATCGCCGCGGGCATGATCGTCGGGTTGCGTGTTTCGCTATCGATGCTCGCGGCGGCAGCGGCACTGTATTTCCTCTTCGCGCCGTGGCTGCAGTCGATCGACGCTGCAAACGCGGGCGTCACGGGCTACATCGCATCGATTCCGACGGCCGGCGGCGGTGCGTTCTTCCACCCGGTTCGGTGGGCACTGTGGGGCGGCACGGCGGTGATGGTGTTTGCGAGCCTCACGTCACTGGCGCTGCAGTGGCGCACCGTGGCGCGGTCATTCCAGGTCTTGCGCCGCCCGAGGAAAGTATCGATCGGTTCCGACATCGAGGCAAAGATGGCGGCGATCGAGGTGCCGAACCGCTGGTTCGTGTTCGGCGTCGTGCCGATCACGCTCGCGCTCGTTGCCGTGCAGATCATCGCCTTCCAGATTCAATGGTGGGCAGGGCTGATCGCGGTCGCAATGTCGTTCGTGCTGGTGCTCGTGGCCTGCCGAGCAACGGGCGAGACCGACACGACGCCGGTCGGCCCGATGGGAAAGGTGATGCAGTTGCTGTTCGCCGTTATCTCGCCGGGCAACGTTACGCACAACCTGGTGGCCGCCGGCGTTGGTGCCAATTGCGCGACCTCGTCGGCCGACCTCCTCACCGACCTCAAGAGCGGTTACCTGCTTGGCGCCAATCCTAGGAGGCAGTTCCTCGCCCAGTTTGTCGGGGTATTTTTCGGCACGCTCGCGATCGTTCCCGCTTGGTACCTGATGATCCCGAACGCAGCAGCGCTGGAGAAGTACCCGCTGCCGGCCACGCAGATATGGGTGGCGGTTGCCCGGATCCTGTCGACGGGCGTCGCCAGCCTGCCGATGACGGCGCGCATCGCGATCCTGATCGGCGCGCTCATCGGCATCGCGTTGCCGCTTCTGGAGAGAATCTTCCCGAGAGCGCGGCCGTGGCTGCCATCGGCGATGGGGCTTGGTCTCGGCTGGGTCGTTTTTTTCAGCAACGCCTTCTCGTTCGCGATCGGTGCGGTGATCGCCTCGCTGTGGGGCGCCATCCACCGAAAGAGCCAGGAGACGTTCAACGTCCCCATCGCATCGGGACTAATCGCGGGCGAATCGCTGTTGAAGGCGATCCTCGCGATGCTCGCCACGATCGTCGGTATCGCCGGTTAGTTCGACAGGGCCTCGATCCGCACGCCAACGATCAAGCAGGTCGGTCGAGTCCTGCTTTGCGTGACGGTGGATGGCTGCTCGCGGCCCATCCCGTCGAGCGACACGAAAGTGCCAGTCGGGCAAATGCTGCGTCCGAACGCCGGGCTTGAATGACGGCCGGATGCTACACGGGCATTACCGGAGCGGGGGGCCTGGTAGCGCCGCTTGCGGAGGCATTTTTGCCCGGGAGAGGAGCCAACGTGGCGCACCGACCAGCGTCTTGACGAGGCACTCGCGATAGCCGACCGCTCCGCTGATTAGCCCAGCAAAGTAATCGTTCACGCGCGGGTTGCTAATCAGTTGAGAGAGAGCAAAATCTGGCAGCGCGAACAGCACTTTCCCCATCCATTCCGATGCGCGCAAGTCCGGTAGCAGTATTTGTTTGACGAGTTGCGTGTAGCGAGTGCTGTTGGGCGCGAACCCGGTCTCGCCCAGTGCCTGTGCAGCCAGTACCGCACTCTTTAACGCGAAATAGATGCCTTCACCGAATAGTCCGTCGGCGAATCCGGCCGCATCGCCCAACAGCCACACACGATCGCGCTGGAACAGTCCAGGCGCGTTTCGAACTGGGATCGGAAAGCCCGAATATTTGACATCGGATGGCACGCGCAATCCATCGTGACGCGCGATGAAGGCCGTCAGACGATCGCGCAACCCGCCGCCGCCGAACGGCGAATACACACCGACATTCAGATGGTCACGCTTGGGGAAAACCCACCCGTAGCCGCGGGGCATGGCGCCGAAGTCAAACAGCACGCGATGGTCGTATTCGGTTGCTCCGGAGCCGGAGATCGGTACCAGCGTCTCCAGTGCCGGCACATAGCGCACGACGTGCTTGCCGAACACCTTGCCGCGCACCTTGCTCCCGACCCCGTCGGCACCTATCACCAAGCGACAGCGAAACGCCCGTCGATCGGTTTGAACCTCGACGATCTCGCGCTCCCTGTTCAGTTCGACAAATGCCGTCTCCGGAAAAACCCGTGCACCTGCCGTGCGGGCCTGCTCGAGCAAATAAAAGTCAAATTGACGTCGCAGCACGGTGCATCCGGCGGGCGGATCGATGTTCTTCAAGACGCTCGATCGATTTTGAAAACGCAGCCAGGCGCCGCTTATCCATTGCTGAACCACCGGAGCAATGTCGAAATCGAGCAGATCGATCGCTTTGCGGGAAACGCCACCGCCGCAAACCTTGTCGCGCGGTACCTGGCTCTTTTCGATGATACCGACATAGGCACCTTGTCTCGCGAGCAGATAGCCCAAATACGCGCCAGCGGGACCGGCGCCGACGACTAACGCGTCGAACGGCCCCTTTGACCCTATTTTCATACGCGATTTTGCAAATGGGATTTCATGTTGTGTCACCGGTCAACTGCGAT
>OMSW01000258.1:4961-6188 GCA_900290295.1 Burkholderiales bacterium | reverse complement strand
GCGGTTTGGACCTGCGTGCCCGACGTTTCACTTAATCAATTGGCGCCGCGCCGATAACCATGTCGCTATTGTTGAATAGCATTCCGTGGTGCTGTCAAACTGCGGAGGCTTGACGCGAAGCATCGGGGATGACCGTGAATCACAGCGCAACCGACGAAGACTTTGAAGGCGACCCAAGACCCGAGGCTCCACTGCGATACGTCATGGGCGCCGATGTCCTCCGGCTGCCGACAAACTGCTCGATCTGCGGCCTGCGGGAAGCCTGCCTGCCCTGCGATCTGATGCTGGCAGGAGCCGGCCACGGCAAAGGACCGGTCATTTCGGATCGACGCCTCCGGCGAGGCGAGAGCCTGTACCGAGCCGGCGACGCGTTTGCCTGCCTATATACCGTGCGCAGCGGGTTCTTCAAAACCGTGCAGATCGTGGAAGTCGGTCGCGAGCAGGTTATCGGTTTTCACATGGCCGGCGATATGCTCGGCGCCGACGGGATCGGGTCCGAGGCGCACGGTTGCGATGCGATCGCGCTGGAGGACAGCGGCGTTTGCATGATCCCGTACTCGCAGATCGAGAGCCTCGTCCGCTCCATGCAGGGGCTGCGGCACCGCTTACAAAGGGCCATGAGCGACGAGATCGTGCGCGAGCATAACGTCATGCTGCTTCTTGGTACGAGGAGCGCGGAAGAGCGTCTCGCCGCGTTTCTGCTCAACCTATCCGAGCGTTTTGCAGCGCGCGGCTACTCGCCCGCGGAATTCATCCTGCGCATGACGCGGGATGAAATCGGCAGCTATCTGGGTATGAAAGGCGAGACGGTATGCCGCATCTTCGCCAAGTTCCGCGAGCAAGGCCTCATCAGCGTTCAAAACAAGCGTATTCGCATACCCGATGTCGCGGGCCTCAAGCATTGCATCAATCGGAAATACGACGGAGGGACGAAGCGAATGACTCGACCGTGAAACGAAGTGCGACAGCAAGGATTCACCGGCGCCCTGGCCGCTGCAATGTCCGAAATGGCTACGCCGATAAGGCCTTTCGCGCAAGCCTGGCAACTGCGAACGCGGAGGTTTCTTGTGGCGATTTGGGAATCGGCCCCAGCCGGAGCCGCACAAATGACTATTCTGCAAGCTCGGGGTGCCGTGTGGCCACCCGGTAATAGCCGGAGTGGAACACGAGCGGCTCGCCGTCAAACCGCTCATATTTCTCGACCTCACCGATGAAAATCAGGTGGTC
>OMSW01000258.1:0-4951 GCA_900290295.1 Burkholderiales bacterium | reverse complement strand
CGCGACAGATGGTGCTGGCTCGCAGCCAGCACATTGATCGCGAAATGGCTGGCGCCGCTGAAATCCGCGAGGCTCGCCGACTGCCGGGCGAGGCTCCACAGCACGAGGGGCGGATCAAGGGACACCGAGGAGAACGAGTTGGCCGAAAGCCCCACCTTGCGTCCATCGGTGGTACAGGTGGTGATTACCGTCACGCCGGTCGCAAACTGCCCCAGGGCCCTGCGGAAGTCGCGCCGATCGAAGCGGTCCTTCGCCGCTTCCGTTGCCTTGGTTTCGAGGAATCGGTCGGCCTCCGCCGAGTCGAAAAACCACGGGTAGAGCGTGCGCGGGTCGTCGGCGGCGTTGACATAGGCCCTCGCGACCGAAGGCAAGTTTTGTGCGCCGGTCATGATCTTCAGAACATGTGGAGGCAACGGCAGCAGCATCGTATTGGTCCACTGGGTCACCCATTGCGCATAACCCCGCCAATAGAGGTCGAAGGTGTGCTGCATCCACGGCGCGTCGTACGCCCCCTCGCCCCAGTCCAGGATGCTTTTGAGGTAGATCTCCGCGCACTTGGCGGCGTTGTTTGCACCTTGCCCCGTGATTGGGTCGTTCAACACAACCACGTCCGCCATGCCGAGCACCTTGCGTCCGGAAGGAAGCGTGCCGATGGGCTTGCGCACGGTCGGTGCGTAGCCTCCCGTCAGAACGCCGTTGTCGTCGGCGAGCTCGATGTACTTGCAGCGCCCGGCTTCCCACGGGAAGAGCGTCTCCAGAATCCATTTGCTCTTCGCTAAGTGCTCCTCCGGCGTCTTGACGGCGCCCCAACAGTCCATGGGGCCGCCGGGAATGCCCTCGAACATCATAATTTCGCAAGGACCGCTAGTCGTGAGCCCCGGAAAAACGAAAAGCTCACCGACTCCCGGGATCAGGTTGCAAAATATCGCCGAAAACTCCGGCCGCAGACGCATGTTCTTGACGTACGTGAGCGCAAGGGCCCGCATCGGCCGGTCGAAGCGCGATTTCTCCGGGTCGCGCTCGAACAGCTCGGCGATCGTCCCCTTGCCACTTGCCACAATGACCAGATCGTGGCTTTCCGCGAGTTGTTCGAGGTCGTCGATGTCCGCCTCCTTGGCGATGAGCGTGCCGCCCCGCTTCTCGAACTCGGCCATCCAGCTGGGAATCTTCACCCGCTGGTCCACCGATTGCGCATGACTGTCGAGGCGCGCAGCCCACTCGATCGCCTTTCCGCCGACCGGCCCAGGAACGTACAGCCCAATCCCTTCGATGGTCGGGCACTCAGCATCCCAGAAATTGAGCCCAAGGTCCCGTTCCGCCTGAAGAGCGGTTTCGAACATCACCTGGCTCGACATGACCCTCCCGTTGCGGATCTCCTCGGCCGTTCGACTGGAAAAGACGGTCACATCCAAGCCCGCAGCACGCAGGCCGAGGCCCAGCAGCAGGCCGGACTCGCCGGCACCGATTATCGCAATACGCTTCACGCGAACCCACCTCCTGCTAGCACTCGATGCTTGATTCTAGGTTAGAAAGGCGGTTTTTTTTCATGGCTTGACCCGGTTCCGGTCACAATATTCACGCCGGTCGCGGGCAATTGCGACCGCGGACTTTTTTGGCCATCATCGGTTCCGCGAGGCCAAGCAACAGTGCCATCCCACCGACCTGTTCGCCGTCAATCGAAGCATTCGCCCCGGTGCATGCAGGACACTCGTCGGTGGGCTTGTTTGCCTATACTGATGCGATCAACCAACTTTCACCGTTGCGCGGGAGATAACATGAACGACCATGTCTACAAGCTGATCGAACTGACTGGTTCATCGACCGATGGTCTGGAGGAAGCGATCCAGAACGCCATCTCCAAGGCGGACGATACGGTACGCAACCTGCACTGGTTTCAGGTCGTCGAAACGCGCGGCAAAATTGAAAACGGCAAGGTCGCGCACTGGCAGGTAACGCTCAAAGTCGGATTCAGGCTCGATGACTAACACACGGTTGAGTTTGCATTGCGAGGTGATTGGAAACGCGTTCCCTGCTCGGGCAAAGGGCTGCGCTTGGCTACGACGAACGGCAGACGGCACCGACGGTGTCGCTACCCGGCTAGTGCTGCCGTCACGATCTCCTGGGCTTCGGCAACGATCCGCTGCAAGTGTTGCGCGCTTTTGAAGCTTTCCGCATAGAGCTTGTAGATGTCCTCGGTCCCAGACGGCCGCGCGGCAAACCAACCGTTTTCGGTCGTCACTTTCAGGCCGCCAATCGGCGCGTCGTTGCCCGGGGCGCGCGTCAGGCGGGCAACGATGGGTTCGCCGGCCAAGATCGAGGCGCTGACCCGGTCAGCAGTGAGTTGCTTGAATGCCGCTTTTTGTGCGGGGCTGGAGGGCGCGTCAATGCGGACGTAGTAGGGCGTACCGTATCGTGCGGCAAGTTCCTGATAGTGGCGGCCGGGATCCTTGCCAGTGACGGCGGTGATCTCGGCGGCGAGTAGCCCGAGGATGATCCCATCCTTGTCAGTGGTCCAAGTTGAGCCGTTGCGGCGCAGGAAGCTTGCCCCAGCACTTTCCTCACCGCCGAAGCAGATGTCGCCGTTGAGCAGTCCCGACGAGAACCATTTGAAACCGACCGGCACCTCGAGGAAGCGGCGCCCCAGCCCATTTACCACGCGGTCGATCAGACCGCTTGACACCAGGGTCTTGCCCACGGCTGCTCTGGCCGGCCATTGCGGACGATGGGTAAGCAGGTAATCGATGGTTACGGCGAGATAGTGGTTGGGATTCATCAGACCGATCGAAGGCGTAACGATCCCGTGGCGGTCGACATCGGCATCGTTGCCCCAAGCGATGTCGAAGCGATCCTTGAGCGCAACGAGGCTCGCCATTGCGTAAGGGCTTGAGCAGTCCATTCGGATCTTCCCGTCATGGTCAAGCGTCATGAATCCAAAGGCCGGATCGATCTTCGGATTTACCACTTCAATGTTCAGGCCGTAACGCTCGGCGATCGGGCGCCAATAAGCCACCGCCGCGCCGCCGAGCGGATCGACGCCGATCCTGAGCTTCGCATTGCGGATCGCTTCCATGTTGATCACCTTGTCCAGGTCAGCGACGTAAGGTGTCATCAGGTCGACGGGCCTAATTGTCGGAGCGCCCGATGCCTGCTCATAGCGTTTGCGCTTGACACCCCGGTTGCCGTCGGCCATCAGCGCATTGGCGCGCTGCTCGATCCATCCCGTGGCATCGGTATCGGCCGGGCCACCGTGGGGTGGGTTGTATTTGATGCCGCCATCCGGCGGCGGGTTGTGCGACGGCGTGATGACGACGCCGTCAGCGCGCGCTGACGCTTCATCGACATTGTGCGCAAGGATGGCGCGCGATATCACCGGCGTCGGCGTGTAGCCGTCGTCAGCCTGTATGTATGTAAGCGCAGCGTTGGCGGACAGCACTTCGAGCGCAGTTTGCTGCGCGGGAGCAGATAGCGCATGGGTGTCCTTGCCCAGGAAAAGCGGGCCGGTGACGCCAATCCGCGTGCGGTATTCGACGACTGCCTGGGTGATGGCGAGGATGTGTGCCTCGTTGAAGCTGCCATTTAAGGCGCTTCCGCGATGGCCGCTGGTGCCGAATGCGACGCGCTGGGTCGGATCATTGACATCCGGCGTATTCCGGTATGCGGCCAGCAGCGCAGGGATGTCGGTGAGGCTGGCCTGCGGAGCCGGTTGGCCGGCAAGGGGGTGGGGCATCATTTATCTCCTTGGTCGAAACCGGTCTTTTCCCGTTTTCTCATCCCGCCACGCCGGCGGCGAAATGGCAAATTCACCCGTTCCTTGTAACGAGCAAGCGGAGTGTCCTGGGCAAAGATCCTCATGCTACCCCGAACATGGGAAAAGACGCAGTCTTTGATGCGGCATCATGCATCCGCCGAGTCGCGCGTTTCTCCGAAATAAGGCGCAACCCCAAGTCCCGCACTGGCAGAACCCGGCCGACAATGGATGGGGGTTCCTTGTTGAAGCAACGGAGCGCCGACAACTGCTGTGGACATTTCCGCCCTGGGCCGAGCCGTCCCGAACTGGCCAAACGCCGTCTTTTAAGGGCTCATTTGACAGGCGTAATCTGGTCGCCTTTGCAGGCGAACGCTGGTGCAAACGACCGATGAGTACCGCAGGATTTTCCAAAGAACGGCTCGACCGTCTGCACCAGGTGAAGGCCGGCTAGTCGAACGCGGCGAGGTGCCCGGTCTCGTCACAATACTTAGCCGGCACGACGCGGTAAATGCTGATGTAATTGGCAGCAAGAGGTGCTTGGCGGCGCCGACCCCACGCAACGCGACACCATTTTTCGAATCACGTCGATGACCAAGCCAGTCACCGCGGTGGCAACGTCCCTGGTCACCGGCCGCGACGATATCGCGGCGGTGCCCGGGCACTTCGGCTGGGACGGCGGCTACGGCACGTCCTGGCGGTCCGACCCCAAGGAGGACATGGTGGTGATCCTCATGACGCAGCGTGCGGCATTCCCCCTGTCTTCAGGCGTCTATCTGGATTTCTGGACCTCGGCCTACCAGGCGATCGACGACTAGGGACATTGTTGCGTTGCGCGTGGATCCGTACATTGGCCGTCCCTTAGGGCCATGCGTCGAGGCGTCATCCTGATCGCGTCGCTTGCCGCGGCATTGAACGGCTGCGCACTGCACAGTGTATGGGTGAAGGACGGAGCCTCGCCAGAAGACTTGCAGATGGACGCCGGGCAATGCAGGGCGCGGTCTTACTCGATGCCCAGCCCTATGGGGAACGGCTACCCACTCGCGATGGTATACAACGCCTGTATGCAGGGCAAAGGCTGGCATCAGGAACAGCAAACGGAATAACGCGCACTCGCAGTCGGCTGCGCGTTCTTTGAGACAGAAGCCGAGAGAGAGAGAGAGAGAGAGAGAGAGAGAGAGAGAGAGAGAGAGAGAGAGAAAAAGA
>OMSW01000058.1 GCA_900290295.1 Burkholderiales bacterium | reverse complement strand
TGGGTCTGGCTGCTGGAGCAGGGTTGGCGCGAACCCACCTACCGCCCCGACCGGCGCCGTTATCGCGAGGTGCCTTCCACCTGGGTGACGCGGCTGATCGACTCGGCGCCCGAAGCGCGCGCACGCGTGCTCGATGCCGCCGTGGCCAAGGCCTCGTATCGGCCCGCTCTGCGCGATCCGGCTGCCGTGCCCTCGTACGTCGAGCGCGGCTGAACTTTCCGCATAGGGTAGACCCCGGCATCGTCCGGGACGCACGCAAGTCCACCGCAGGGCGCTACACCTTTGTTCCAACAGGCTGTCCCGTGTTCCCGGGCAAGACCATTGCACGACAAAGCGCTTATCGCAGCCGGCGATGAAACGCTCCGAAGGCGCTGGGTTTGACGCTGCCCTTTGCCAACCGGAACCGCGACGCAGGAACTCCCCGCAAGGCTATTTGACAAGATCGCGGCCCGGATCCACGGGGCTGGTTTGTCACCATGCTTGATTCGGCCCTCGCTTGTGCCGTGCACTCGAGCACGCTCGCGGGCGAGGCATATACGACCCCGGAGCGCAAGATCAACATCGTCCGGGCATGGACCGACCGCGTTCTGATCGTTTGCGCCGAAGGCTCCGTCCTAGCTGTTGGCAACCCGACCGCGACGGCGCAGGGGCGGCTGTTCGGTGCCGACGGCAAGCGGTACGCCCACGCCGCCACTACTTGTCTCGTGATGGAAGATCCGGCGCGCGCATAGTGCGTCGGGATCGAACCGCCCGCGGATGCCATTGGTGCAGCGGCGGGGCGGTGCTAGTATGACTTCACCATAGCGTACGGGAGAAATCTCGCCCAGGCTCCCAGCTTGACATTTCGCTCCGCGCAAACTGGAGCGCGATCAAGTCCCTCGAAGCCAAACTCCCTCGCCTTCTTCTTGAGCTGTCTTCCCCTGCAGGAGTTGCCTTGACCAAGCTCGCATCCCTCGTTGTGTGGATCGTGGTGGCCATCGTCGGCGCTTTCGCTTTCGCTGCGCTTGCGCTGGGACGCGGTGAAAGTGTGAACGCCGTTTGGCTAGTAACTGCGGCGCTCGCGGTGTATTTCATCGCGTACCGCTTTTACAGCAAGTTCATCGCTGAACGCGTGCTCCAGCTCGACGACACGCGCATCACGCCGGCCGTGCGTCATGACGACGGCATGGACTATGTGCCGACCAACAAATGGGTGCTCTATGGCCATCACTTCGCGGCCATAGCCGGCGCTGGCCCGCTGGTGGGCCCCGTACTGGCGGCGCAGATGGGCTATTTACCCGGGACCTTATGGATCCTCGCGGGAGTGGTCGTTGCCGGGGCGGTGCAGGACTTCATCGTGCTGTTTGCATCGGTGCGCCGTGACGGCAAATCGCTGGGCGAAATGATCAAGATGGAGCTGGGACCGGTGCCGGGCTCGCTGGCGCTGGTGGGAATTCTGGCCATCATGATCATCATTCTTGCGGTGCT
Organism: Burkholderiales bacterium; assembly: GCA_900290295.1. GTDB lineage: Bacteria > Pseudomonadota > Gammaproteobacteria > Burkholderiales > Burkholderiaceae_F > GJ-E10. Next base: position 2,894 of record OMSW01000058.1, on the reverse strand, counting down.
TTCGCTGGTCGTGGTCAAGGCGCTGACCGCGAGCCCATGGGGACTGTTCACCATCGCAGCGACGATTCCCATCGCACTCATCATGGGCGTGTACATGCGCATAATTCGTCCCGGCCGGGTCGGCGAAGCATCCGCGATTGGTGTGGCGCTCCTGCTCGCGGCTCTGGTCTTCGGCCAGACGGTAGCGAACGACCCGGCCTGGGGGCCGGAATTCACGCTCAGCGGCACGCAACTCGCCTGGGCGCTCATTTTCTACGGGGCAATCGCCTCCAGTCTTCCCGTGTGGTTGATGCTAGCCCCGCGCGACTACTTGAGCACCTTTCTCAAGATCGGCACCGTGGCGGCGCTGGCGATCGGCATTTACCTTGTTGCCCCGCCATTGGCGATGCCGCAAACGACGCGCTTCCTGGACGGCAGCGGCCCGGTTTTCTCCGGGCCACTCTTCCCCTTCCTGTTCATCACCATCGCCTGCGGTTCGGTATCGGGTTTTCACGCCCTGATCTCCTCGGGCACGACCCCGAAAATGATCGAGCGCGAATCGCATATGCGCTTCATCGGCTTTGGCGGCATGCTGGCCGAATCATTTGTCGCCATCATGGCGCTGTCGGCCGCCTGCGTGCTCGAGCCTGGCGTCTACTTCGCCATGAACGCACCGGCCGCGCTGATCGGAACCACCGCGGCACAGGCGGCGCAGGTGATCTCGGGCTGGGGTTTCAACATCACGCCCGACATGATCGCGCAGACCGCAAAGGACATCGGCGAGAGCACCATACTCTCGCGCGCCGGTGGAGCGCCGACCTTGGCCGTCGGCATGGCGCAGATCCTGGCCAATGCCGTTGGCGGCAAAGCCATAGAGGCATTCTGGTACCACTTCGCAATTCTGTTCGAGGCGCTTTTCATCTTGACCGCGGTGGACGCCGGCACCCGGGTCGGCCGCTTCATGATTCAGGACATGCTTGGCCACATATACCGCCCGCTCGGAAACACCGAATTTCTGCCGGCGAATCTCGTAGCCACCGTGCTGTGCGTGGCGCTTTGGGGCTATTTCCTGTACCAGGGCGTGGTCGACCCGCTGGGCGGAATCAATACGCTGTGGCAACTCTTCGGCGTGGGTAACCAGATGCTCGCCGGCATCGCGCTGATCCTGTGTAGCAGCGTTCTCATCAAGATGAAACGCGAGCGTTTTGTCTGGGTAACGCTGGTGCCAACGGCGTGGCTACTCATCACCACGCTCACTGCGGGCATCGAGAAGGTCTTCCACAGCGATCCAAGGATCGGCTTTCTCGCTCTGGCGAACAAGTTCAGCGACGCGGCCGCGAATGGGACGGTGCTGGCACCGGCGAAATCCATTGCCGAAATGCAGCGCGTGGCGTTCAACAACTATCTCGACGCCGCGGTATGCAGTGTGTTCGTCCTGCTGGTTCTCGCCATGTGCGTGTTCGCAATCAAGATCTGCATGCAGGCACTGCGGCAGACGCGGCCAACGGCTGTGGAGATTCCGCCGCTTGCCGGCGTGCAAGGAATTGCGGCATGAAAAATTCAGCCGGTTCCGCTATGCCAACGGCGCGGCATGGGGCGGGCGATGCCTGCCCCGGCGGCAGGACGAGACCCGCCCGTCTTGCGGGCGCGCTGCAAGCGGCTCGTCGAGCGTACCTGCAGATTTTCGGTATCCCGGATTACGAGCGTTATCTCGCGCACATGGCCTGCGCTCATCCGGGCGAGCCGTTGCTGTCGCGCCGCGAGTTCTGCGCACGCGCGATCGATCGCAAATACGGCAAGAGCGGCCCACGATGTTGCTAGCCCTTGCGTCGGAATTGGTCGCGTGACCCATCTCGCCGCAGCGCTAGGAAGCGGATGTACGGTTGCGCGCCTCGGGCTAGGTTCCCGCCTGCACATCGCGCTAGCTCGCCGCTTGCTTGCGGCGATAATGGCGTCGGGATCGTTATCCGTTGCCTCGACAAGATGACGATCGAACATTTCGACGTGCTGATCATTGGGGCGGGCCTTTCCGGCATCGGCGCCGGCTACCAGCTGCAGGTCCGTTGCCCCGGGAGGAGCTATCTAATACTCGAGGCGCGCGACCGGATCGGTGGCACCTGGGATCTGTTTCGCTACCCGGGCGTTCGGTCGGACTCGGACATGTACACGCTCGGCTACTCGTTCCGACCGTGGAAAGAGGTCAAGTCCATCGCCGACGGGCCGTCCATCCTGAAGTACGTGCAGGACACTGCAAGGGACCATGGCATCGACCGGAAGATCCGCTTCGGCCACGAGGTCAAGCGCGCGTCCTGGTCGACGTTGGACGCGAAGTGGATGGTTGAGGCGCAGCGCGGCAGCTCGCAGGAGTTGGTGCCCGTGAGCTGCAACTTCCTCTTCGTGTGCGGGGGGTACTACCGCTACGCGGAAGGCTATACGCCGGAATTTGCCGGCATGCAGCGCTTTGCGGGCCGTATCGTGCACCCGCAACGGTGGACCGCCGACATCGACTATGCGGGCAAGCGCGTGGTGGTGATCGGCAGCGGCGCAACGGCAGTAACGCTGGTGCCGGAGCTGGCGAAGACGGCCGCACACGTGACCATGCTGCAGCGTTCTCCGACCTACGTCGTCGCACGGCCCACGGTAGACGCCGTGGCAAACTCGCTGCGCCGTCATCTGCCATCGAGCGTTGCTTACGCAATCACACGCTGGAAGCAAGTGCTGCTCGGCATGTACTTCTTCCATTTGTGCCGGCGCGATCCGGTTCGTGCAAAGCAGCTGATCCTGGGCGGCGTACGTAGGGCATTGGGGCCGGACTACGATGTCGAGAGGCATTTCACTCCGCGCTATAAGCCCTGGGAGCAGCGATTGTGTCTGGCGCCGGACGGCGATCTTTTCCGGGCGATCAACGCCAAGCG
>OMSW01000038.1 GCA_900290295.1 Burkholderiales bacterium | reverse complement strand
GCAACGCCGGTGCACCATTCGCTGCCCATTGCGAACCCGGTGACGAATCGCAGTGAACAAAAGGTCCAGAAATCGGCCGCGAAGGCGGTGAGACCGGCAAAAAGGGCATAGCAGAACACCGAGTAGATCATCATGCGCTTGCGGCCCACATAGTCCGCGAGAACACCGCCCATGAGTCCGCCGATCCCCCATCCGAGCAAGGTCACGCCGATCGCGATGCCGGCCCAGACCGCGCGATCTGCAAGCTGCTCGGGTGCCAGCATCGATTTCAGGACGAAAGGGATGACGATGAACAGCGCATATGCTTCATAGCCGTCAAATACCCACCCCAGGAAACTGGCAGCCAGCACACGCCAGTGATCCGGCTTGAGGCCGACGTACCAGGCAAGCCTGCTGCCGCCCTGCGATGCCGCGACGGAAATCATCATGCCTCCTCGTCGATAGTGGTGAGCAGCCCGTATGATTGGATTGCCCGTACACTGTGCCTGCAGGTCCTCCGCGCTGAACATCCTGGGCCTGTGACTCGGTGGTTATTGCGGCTCGCAGCGTCATCGGCGCTTTGCGGGCCGGCTGTCCGGCACGATTTGCGCTATCTGCGCTCTGGTCGGGTTTGCCACTTGCTCCGGGCGAAGTGCCTAGAATTCCGGATCCTTTCGCTCTTTTGCCGTAGCCATGCTGTAACCTCACAGACTTGCAAAGCCGGCGAATGCAATGAATGGGATCGGCTGCGGCTTGTCGCCAAGTCTAGCGGAGCGCCGTGGGCATGGTCACCGCGACCAGCGATGCACCGATCGCCGTTCTACGCTGCGTTCACCCGCCAATGGAGATCCCCCCATGAACCGCTACGGCTACAGCATCCGCTACGACGATGACCCGTCCGTAGGCGGCCATACCCAGTTGGTCGGCGATCAGGTGACAGCGGTGATACACGATTTCATGCTTGCCCTGCCCGACTACTTGAATGAGTTGAACGCTACGGCCGAAAACGTGACGCCTTCCGAACTGTCGAAACCTATCCATCATCGTGGCCTGATCAATGCAGACGTCATCGTTACGACCACGCTCGATCTGAACGAGATGAATGAGGTAATGAGGGAGTTCGCGGCTAGACATGCTTTAACGGCAATCCCGCTGTCCTCGCACGCGGGAGAAAAGCACCGAGCGCCATGAGGCTATCGACCAGAACTGACCGCTGCTCGTAACGGCCCGCAAACTCGGGGGACGACGGACCCTCGGACGTGGTATCGATTTCGTGCTGCCGCCCATCACGGGGAGCATTGGCCCTGTTTCTCGAACCAGTAGACGATGTTGCCCGCCACGACGATGCTGCCCGACACAACGGCACTGGCTGCCGCGACTGCGCCGGCGCCAACGAGCAAAGCGACACAGCCCTGGTTCTCGCATCTTCCAAAGGCCGCAACTTGCGTGACCTCAAGAGTCATGTGCTTCGCGTATATCTTGCACCCTTGGTCGTAGACGCTCGTGGTTTGCGGAACGTAAATGCATCCCTGCATCAATCCCGCGATCAGCAATGCTGAGCGTCTCATGTGGGCTGCTGCCGATTCGGTCCTTACGACTCCCAGTTTCGCATGCCATTAGGCGAGCAAAGACCGGCAATTGGCCGCCACCGGGAGTTCTGCCCTGCGCCCGCCCCGGCATCGTGAGCTCGCCGCGGAGCAGCGCACCGGCGCTCCCAGGCCGGTGGCGCAGACACCAAGCACGCGTTGCCCAGGGTGCCGCAGAGCCGCAAATACCCGAAAAACACCACGGAATCAATTTGTTAGGCATGCTCTGAGAGACATCCGACTTGCGCCGGCGAGCATTCATTACTGACTGCAACACCGACTGCGCTTGACCTCGATCAGCACCGCATCGGCCGTTCCACCACAGAATTCGAACACGTTACTGTCGCAGCCGCTGCGGTGCGCTCGATTCGTGGCACCGCAACCTCGTGCCGGCGCGCGCGACGTTCGAACGAAGAGGTTGCCATGTCGGCGGTTGTCGAGCCGCAGGACCGCGAGGCCCGCCCGGGCGCGCAGATGATGTACTCCGAGGATCCGCGCGATATCGGCTGGGTCACCCGGAACATCCCTTGTCAGGCTGCGTGTCCGGCCGGCACCAACGTTCCGTCCTATATCCGGGCGATCGCCGAGGGCCGGCACGGCGAGGCCTACGAAATCAATCGCGGCGCCAACGTTCTGCCGGGTGTGCTGGGCCGCATCTGCTCGCGGCCTTGTGAGAGCGCCTGCCGCCACGGCTGGCCGGGAAACGGAGAGCCGGTCGGAATCTGCAATCTGAAGCGCTCGGCCGCGGACCTGAAGCACGCCGGCCACCGTATTACCGAGCGCCTCTATGCGCCGACGGGCAAGCGGATCGCGATCGTCGGAGCCGGGCCCGCGGGCGTTGCCGCGGCCCACGACCTTTCGGTTCTCGGACACGACGTGACGCTGTTCGAGCGAGAGCAGCACTTCGGCGGGATGCTGCGCTATGGCATTCCGCAGTTCCGGCTGCCGCGCGACATCCTCGAATTCGAGCTGCACAACGCGCTGCGTCTTGGCGTCGAACTACGGCGTGGCCAAGGCGTGGGCAAAGGCGCGGACGAGGTGCGAGTCGCCGAATTGCTCGAGGCTCACGACGCGGTGCTGCTGGCGGCCGGATGCATGGCACCCCTGCCCTTGTCGCTGAAACTGCGGGGCGAGACGGCGGAGCCGGCCGGTGGCTGCCCGGACGTCGAGCACGGACTGCCATTCCTGATGGCCTTGCACCGCGGCGAACGCAAGTCCGTGCGGCGCCGTGTCGCAGTGGTCGGCGCCGGCTTCACCGCGCTCGACTGCGCACGTGTCGCGACTCGCCTCGGGGCCCAGGCGGTCACGATCCACATCCGGACCGCCGAGGAGTACATCCCCGTCACCAAGGAGGAGATCTTCGAAGCCAAGCGCGAGGGTGTGCGGATCAAGGGGCTACGCACACCCGTGGGCATCGTCCTCGACGGCGGCGGACGGCTGTGCGGCGTCGAATTCGTTCAGAACCGCCTCGGTGCCTGGCGCGAGGACGGACGGCGCAAGGCAATACCGATCGAGGGCTCGGAGTTCGTCGAGCCCTGCGACACGCTGCTGATCGCGATCGGCCAGAGGACCGTCAACGATTTTCTCGACGTCAAGGTCGAGCTCGACCAGTGGCAAAACGTGCGCATCGGCGAAGACGGGATGACTTCCACCCAGCGCCTGTTCGCGTGCGGGGATTTCGTCACCGGACCGACTACGGTCGTCGAAGCCATCGGCCGCGGCCGGCAGGCAGCGCAGCGGCTCGACGCCTGGCTGATGGGAAAGCCGCGGCGCAAACGGGTCGTGCAGATCGTGCCCGTCGACGAACCACTGCGTGAACGGGCGTTCGACTTCATCGGCCGCCAGCAAATGCAGACGGCGCCGCTGCACGATCGTCTCGGCAAGGTCCAGCCCGAGGTGGAGCTCGGCATGGACGCCGAGCAGACGGCCCAGGAGGCTCGGCGCTGTTACCTGTGCAACCTGCACTACCAGATCGACGTCGATCGCTGCATCTACTGCCGGGCCTGCATCGAGGTCGCGCCGCGCAACTGCATCAAGCTGGTTCAAGGGGTCGAGATCCTGCCGGACGGCAGCTATGGCAGCTTGCGCGAGGCACGGGACTGGAATCAAGTCGGTGCGATCTGGATCGACAACAACGAGTGCGTGCGCTGCGGCGCCTGTTTTCGCGCCTGCCCGGTCAACTGCATCTCGATCACCCGCAACGAGTTCGTCGAGGTGGATACGGCATGAACGGCCCGCGCCACCACGTCATCATCGGTACCGGCGTTGCGGGCAACCAGGCCGCTCGAACGCTGCGCCAGCGCGAACCGCTCGCACGCATCAGCCTGCTGACGCTGTCGGCCTTGCCGTTCTACAACCGCTACGACCTGCCGCGCGTTTTTCGCGGCGTTCACGACTGGCGGGAATTCCTGGTCGATCCCCCGGCCTACTACGAGGAGCAGCGCATAGAGCTGCGGCGCTGCACGCACGTCGTCAACGTCGACGCCAAGCACAAGACGATCACGCTGGGGCACAACGAGGAGCTGCCGTACGACACGCTGCTGGTGGCTTCCGGCGGGCGCGCCTATCTGCCCGAGGAGCTGTCCGAGTACCGGCCGCTGCTCGACGGCTTCGCGTCCTTCGAGCAGGCGATGGCGATCCGCCGCAAGCTGCCCGACGGCGGGACGCTGGCAATCCTCGGCGGCGATATGATCGGACTGGACCTGGCGCGCACGCTGGTCGATACGGGCCACCGTGTCGTGCTGGTCGCCGGCAAGCACACGTTCTGGCCCCATCAGGAGTCGCCCGAGCAGCGCAAGGAGCTGATCCAGGTCCTCGAGCGCATGGGCATCGAAGTCCTCGACGCCGATGGCGAAGGAGGCATCGCGTCGATTCAGGCCGGTGCCCGCGGTTTTGCCCGGCGGCGGGTAGTCTTCGGCAATGGGCGCGAATGCACCGCCGACGTCGTGCTGCCGTCCTTCGGCTTGGTTCCGTCGGTGGAATTCATGATCGGTTCGGGGATCGGAATCGAGCGCGGCCTACTGGTGAGTCCGACGCTGCGCACTACGGACGAGTCGATCCTCGCCGCGGGCGATGTCTGCCAGATCTGGTCGGGTGCCGAGAAGCGTTACCGCTTCTACTATGGCTGGAAGAACGTACGGGCCATGGGCGACCTGGCCGCGCGCAACCTTACCGGAGACAACGAGGCATTCGTCCCGGCGCAGGACGAGACGCTGCACATCCAGGACGACATCACGATCCACTCGCCCTTCTGGGAGTACGCCTGATGAGTACCGATGTACAGATCTCGATCTGCGGCTCGGCCGGCGAGGGCACGATCGCCGCCGGCGACATCTTGCGCAATGCGCTCGCAGGTGCGGGCTACCGCATAATTAGCTTCGATGCGTACCCGGCCGAGATCCGCGGCTTTGGCAAGTGCGTCGCACGCCTGCGGGCCACTACGGAGCAGGTCTACTCGCTGAAGGAGAAGTCCGACGTGCTCGTCTGCCTGAACGACGAGCACGGCATACCGCACGTGGCCGACGTGCGCGACTTCGGCGCCGTGATCTACGAGGCGAAATCGATCGTGCGCTTGAGCGAAGGCGGGCACGTCGGCTCCCATCTGCGCCCGGCGCAGATTCCGTACCCGCTGCCAATGCGCGAGCTGAGCGAACGTGCCACGGGCGCCATCCGTTCGCGCAACCTGGTCGTCCTTGGCTACCTCGCGGGGCTGTATGCCTTGGCCAAGGATCCTTTTCTTCGGATCATCGAGGCCAAGTTCAAAGGCAAGGGTGCAGTTGCCGAGGCCAATCGCAGGGCGTTCGAGGCCGGCCACGTCGCCGGCGCGGAGACCTTCAAACTCGATATCGTGACATTCGGGCCGCCGGCCCCTGGCCTGCCGTCGGTGATGCTCAATGGCAACGCGGCAGTGGTCGAGGGCTGCCTCGACGCCGGCATCGACAACTTCTTCGGTTATCCGATCACGCCGGCAACTACCATCATGGAGCGGCTGGCCGTCGAAATGCCCAAGCGTGGCAGGCGATTGCTGCAGACCGAGGACGAGATATCGGCGCTCGCGGCGACGATTGGCGCCGGCTACGCGGGCGCCCGCGCGGCAACGGCAACTTCCGGGCCGGGCCTGGCGTTGATGTCGGAAATGCTGGGCCTCGGCATCATGGCCGAGGTGCCGTCCGTCGTTTTCGTCTCGCAGCGCGGCGGCCCGTCCACCGGCATCCCGACCAAGACCGAGCAGTCCGACCTGAACATGGCGCTGTACGGCAGTCCCGGCGACGCCCCGCGCATCGTGATCGCCCCGACCAATGTCGAGGGCTGCTACCGCTGCGCCGGCAAGGCGCTCGAGATGGCCGAGCGCTACCAGACCCCGGTCATCGTGCTGCTCGATCTTTACCTATCCAACCGCTACGAGACGGTTGTCATGCCGGCCAAGCCACCGTTCGAGCCCAACTGCGACAAGCCCGTCGCCAAGCAGGAACTGGGCGCCGGCTACAAGCGCTTTGCGCTGACGCAGGACGGAATCAGCCCCCGCACGCTGCCCGGCACAGCCAGCGGCATGCACGTCGTGACGGGCCTGGAGCACAACGAATTCGGGCGCGTAAGCGAGCAGCCCGACAATCACGAGGCGATGAGCCGCAAGCGCCATGAGAAGCTGCTGGCGGCGCTGCGTCATCCGGACTTCACGCACTACAAGCGCTTCGGCGACGAGGGACACGTCGAAATCGGCCTGCTGGCGTGGGGCTCGACTTTCGGCGAATGCCTCGCCGCAATGTTCCGCGCGCAAGCCGAGGGGATGCGCTGCGCGGCGATGAAGGTCGTCATGCTGCAACCCTTCCCGACCGCGGCCGTCGCGGAATTCATCGATCAGTGCGATGTGGTGCTGGTTCCGGAACTAAACTACCAGGGACAGTTCGCCCGCCTGGTACAGGCCGAGACGGGCCGGATCGTCAACCGCTATGACCGCGTATGCGGCGCGCCGATGGCCGTCACGGACATACTTGCGGAGGCGCAGCGCCTGGTCGCCGCGGCTCGCCGAAAAGCCGCCTGAGGAGCGCTGGATGAAGGCTCAGCCGATTTATCTCGAGGACAAGCTCCGGGAGATCCACGAGTCCGGCCGACTCGCCTACCGCTCTCGTTCGATGCCAACCTGGTGTCCGGGCTGCGGGTACTTCAGCATCGTCGACGGGCTACCGGGCGCGTTGAACGAAGCCGGCATCGCGACCAAGGACGCGGTCGTCGTCTCCGGCATCGGCTGCTCCTCGCGCTTCCCGTTCTTCGTCAACACGTACGGATTCCACACGCTGCACGGACGCGTGCTGCCGGTGGCCACGGGGATCAAGACGGCCAACGACGCGCTGACCGTCATCGCGGTCGGTGGCGACGGCGACGGCTTCGCGATCGGCGGTGGACACGTACCACACGCCGCGCGCCGGAACATCGATCTGACCTATTTGTTATTCGACAACGGCATCTACGGGCTCACGAAGGGCCAGACCTCGCCCACCTCAGCGATCGGTTTTCGCACCTCCACCAGTCCATATGAGAATGCCGACCAACCGCTGAATCCGCTCCTGATGGTGCTCACCTACGGTGCAACCTGGGTGGGCCAGGCGTACGCGGGACGGCCGCAGCAATTGGAGGCGCTGATCAAGCAGGCGATCGCCCACCGCGGCTTTTCCTACCTGCACATCTTGTCGCCCTGCGTAACATTCGACAAGACCGACCGGACCTACCAACGACTGGGCGATCATGTCATCGACGTCCCGACCGAGCACAACACCGGCGACCTCGGCGCGGCGATCGCACTGGCGATGAAGGTGGAGTCGCCGGCCCTCGGCTTGTTGTACCGGACGACCCGGCCTACGCTCGCGGATACCCTGGACGCGGCGGTCGAGAAGGCGAGCAGCAAGGCCGCCAGTGGACGCAGGCGTGCGGCGTGAGTTTCCTATTAGCCGCGAGCCGTTCCCGCACAAGAACCAATTGGGTATCGTGGACTGATCCATCATCGAAGGAGCGCGCCATGACTGATCCACTCGCGGTATGGCATTACGAGCATGTCAATTTTGCCCGGCTTCTCGACCTGCTCGAATCACAGGTAGCCGCATTTCACCGCGGCGAGCACCCGAACTATGATCTCATGGGTGATGTTATCTCCTACTTACGGTGCTTTGCCGATTGCGTTCACCATCCCCGGGAGGACGTAGCATTCGCACGACTCACCAAGCGCGCGCCCGGAATGGAACTGGTGATCAACCGCCTACTGCAAGAGCATCGCGTGATCGCCACGGCCGGGGAGGAACTCTCCAAGATCCTAGATGGAGCCACGGGGGATGTTTTGTTTCCGCGCGCAGCCTTAGAGGCGGCCGCCGCCACGTACCTTGTGTACTATCGTAACCACCTTGCCACGGAGGAGCGTGAGATCTTGCCGCGCGCTGCGAAGCTGCTGACGCAGGAGGATTGGGCGGCGGTGGCGGCAACGGCTCCTGCGATTTCCGACCCGCTTTTCGGGGACAATGTTGCAGCGCGTTTCCGGGAACTGCGCAAGCAGATCGCACGGGAGGCGGCGGTGTCGCAGCTGGAGTAGGGGCTGTCCTTGCGTGGTCTGTGCGGATGGCCGGAACCGCCACCCGCAATGCGGTAAGGCTGCGGCTTTCATCTGCGCGCCAAAGGCGCACAGTACGCGGGCGCAATTGCGAAGAGAAGTTCGTGGAAATAGCAAAGCTCGCCAGAATTCCGCCGCAATAACTGGCAGTTCAGCTACGGGAGCGCCTTCGATGAACAAGTCATCTCGCGACATTCCCACGCCCCGCTGGAAGCACGACGGCGTCTGCGTTGTCCCAGGCAACACGCTTGATCCCAATACCGCACAAACACCCGGGATGGACCGCAAGGCGGCAATCACGTTCGCGCGAGTCGGTGCTCAAAAGCTGTGGGCAGGCACCGTCCACATTCACCCGAATGCCAAGACCGGCGCACACCACCATGGCCCGCTCGAAAGCGTAATTTATATTGTCAACGGCCGAGCACGTATGCGCTGGGGTGAGCGGCTGGAGTTCACCGCGGAAGCCGGGCCGGGGGACTTCATCTACGTGCCGCCGTACGTGCCACATCAAGAAATCAACGCAAGCCCCACCGAGACACTCGAGTGCGTGCTGGTGCGCAGTGACGGCGAGGCGGTAGCGATCAACCTTGATATCGAGCCTGCGGAGCCGCCCGAAAATGTACCCTGGATCGACCCAACGCACCCGGGCTAACGCGACCAGTTGCAACCAGCCGTTTGCACACGTTTGGGCAACCGGGTGTTGGCGGGCGTGCGCTAGCAGTCAAAGCGCGGCGCAAAATCGGCGACGGTAGGCGGCTGGCAAGACACCAAAGGCCGAATCGAATTGCGGTCGCATCGACACGGGGCGGCCTAAGCTGGCCGCGATCGCTACGATTGAAGCGGCCAATCGACGTCGTCAAATCCCGGCACCACGGACGGCATGTATCGGCGGCGAGCAATGGCGCTGCACTTGCCAAACGAAGCGTATAGAGAGCTTACGTAAACTCGGCGCGTACGGACCGCGAGAGCAAGCGCTTAATGAGCCATGCGAGCAGGGCGGAAAGCCCGATCGCGAAGACGAACGTGAATACGCGCACGAGCGAAATCATTCGATGGAAATTGGCGTGGATATCTGCCGGCTCTTTCGGCAGAATGGTTGGTACCGACGAAAACATGAGTTGTTGCACAACAAGGCACGCGATGTTCCACACGATGGCGAGTCCCAGGATTGCGACAAAGGCAACGCGGGCCCAGTTCTTGCGACGAAAAAGCCCAATGGCAGCGATGAGCACAGCGCTGGACACGACGAAGAAGAGAAAAAAGAAGGATTGCACGTGCTCCATCATGAACCTGGCAAACGGTAGAATTTGATCAGCGCCGGGACCCGCGGCGGCACGGATCTGGTCGAGCGGGATCAAGGTGTTGATACCAACGTTCGGCAGGATTGAAATTACGGTTGCGGACCCCGCGATCACGATGAAGATCCACGCGAGCACGTTGACAAAGCTCGATCGGGCACTTCGCATATCAATAATTTGAACTTCCATCACTTCCCCGAGATCTGTGCGCCTAACGCCCCAGGCNNGGGACCTGGCGCAATCGGTGTCGAGCTTCGCGGACTCAGTCGACGTCTTGCTCAGGCGACCTTGTCCCGTCTGGGAATATGAACAGCCCTTACGACGGCTGGGCGCCCAAGGAATGTCTGCAGCGCCCGAGTGACATGGGGGAAGCCCGCAATGCCCACAAGATCACCGGCTTCGTAGAAACCGATAAGGTTACGAACCCAGGGGAAAATGGCCATATCGGCGATGGTGTAGGCCTCACCCATTATCCAGGTGCGGCCTGCAAGCCGCTGGTTGAGCACGTCCAGCAAGCGCTTCGAATCCGCGACGTAGCGGTCGCGCGGGCGTTTGTCTTCGTAGTCCTTGCCGGCGAACTTGTTGAAGAATCCCAGCTGGCCGAACATCGGACCAACACCACCCATCTGAAACATCACCCACTGGATCGTCTCGTAGCGGCCGGCCGCATCCTGCGGCATGAATTGCCCGGCCTTTTCCGCTAGTTAGATCAGGATTGCACCAGATTCGAACAGGGGAAAGGGCTTGCCCTCTGGCCCGCTTGGATCGAGTATGGCCGGGATCTTGCCGTACGGATTGAGCGACAGAAACTCCTGCAACGTCTGCTCATTGAGCCCGAAGCGCACCAGATGGGGCTCATATGGCAGGCCCGTCTCCTCGAGCATGACGGAGACCTTTACGCCATTGGGCGTCGGCAAAGAATAGAGCTGGATGCGGCCGGGAAAATGCGCGGGCCACTTCTTTGTAATGGGGAATATGGCAAGATCGGTCAAGGTTGATCCTTTCCGCAAAATCGCATACCCAAAGCTCCAAGGCCACCCGGTAGAAAAATAGCTACGTGGGCAGCTGCAATGACCGCAACCCGAGTTGCTGTACGACGCATCGATTGGCTTGGATACCCGCCTTGTGTTGATAAATGCGAACGTCGGGATCTTATTCCGTCCTGCAAACATCAACACACAACTCGCCCGCAATGCAATCGGGGTTGGTCTTGTTGAAGCGGTCTTCGTAAAGACCGTGTTTCGCCAGTCCTATTACAGATACGTGGTGGTTGTGGCGCTTGCGCTCTCTCATGTTCGCCTTCAGACAAGCGCACGCGGGCTTTGATGAAACGGTCTATCCAGCCCAGGTGCCATGGTAGCTACTTGCGTTTGGCGATGTGCAGCTGACCACCGATTCGCGCAACCCCGGTTAATTCGGTTCCGAAGAACCGGGGCATGCTGTACGGTTTTCTGACCGAATTGCCGCGCCTCGTGACGACTATCGCGGGCCCGTATTACGAAATGGACAATTCCATGGGCCGCAGTAGCAACACTCCGGTCACGAAGCGACGGAAGATAGTGCCGCCCGGACGTTGGGCACATCGAAGCCTCTGGCCATTGCGGTCGCGACGAGAACCATAAGGACCACAAGCGAGGTTTGCAAAATACCGACCTTGACGAGTCGCGTGGCCACGGTGGTATCCGGTTGCCGGCCGCGACGCAGTTGGATTCGCCACCGAATCAAGGTAATCATGGGAATCACCTCTAGGACGAGAATGATGGCTAGCAGGCCCATCTTGATCCAAAATAGACGACTGTGGAGATAGTAGGCGCCGCCTTTTTCGAAGCCACCGAAAGCCCGGGCAAATCCGGTAGCAACCCACACCACCGCCGCGATGCCCCACCAGTTGTCCGCGTAGAAAACTCTTCGGAGCGCAGTCGCATCCAGATGGCCACGAAGTGACCTGGTTCGGGCCCAAACGGCCCCGAGGCCGACCCCTAGTGCGAGGAGGTGGAGCGCGGCAAGAAGCCAACGAATTTCCATCAGGTCCCTTTCGAACGCTTGCGCCAAACGGCTCACGGCTGACCAGCGTCATTCAACGTCACTGACGCGACGGTGTCAACGCCACCCAAGTGGCGGTCAAGACGACATTCAACGTCCGAAGTGCGGGATGATCGACTCAGCGACCATTCATTTCGGGCCCTCCGTTCCTCAAGTGGTGGTTTCGCAACTTCCACTTTGGCACATTGATGCCGTTCGGTCCTGGAGGGCCTCTCTCGTTTGCCGCTAATGCCCCTCCCCCGTCGGGAGGGAGGTGTCCATACCATCTCCTTTGTAGATGGTCCTTCTGTCAGCTCGTAGGCGCAAGGCAGGAGCGGTGTCGGGCTCGTTCTCAACAGGCCAGCGTCCGCTCTTTAGAGGGCATTTTGACCCGGCAAGTGCCTCGTAGTGGCCGCATTCTGCCCGTCGAGACCAGCGGTTGCCGACCCGTTTTGGTCCAACAACCCATCCGTCAGCAGTGGTTGCCAAGCTGAGAAGGCGGTATGGGTCTGGCAGGCGCCGCAATGTCGACGCACCGGCAACTGATCAGGCTGACCTAGACCTGGTCACGTGCAATCTCCGATTGCGGCCAGCCGAGCAATTCTGCGAGCCGAAAGACAACCCATCGCGCTTCGTCCTTGCTGACGACCGAGCCGTCGACAAGAAGGCCGCGATGCATCCGATCAAGGACCAGCTGCTCGGTGACGCCCAGGTCGAAAAGCGTCGTGCGGGCATGGTCGACCAGCATTTGTGCCATGTCCTCGCACAAGTCGTAGCGGGCAGCAATGATGTCCCTGGGTTCGATCGGCCGCGTCCGGCCGCGCGGCAGATATAGCTCAATGAACGAGCGGGGAATCAGCGACTGGTTTTCGTCATTCACAGGAGAAGGTTAGCAAACCGGCTGAACAACTTTCGGGTCTCGGCCAAGGCCATCATCGCTGATCTCGATGACCGTACTGAGCGCCCCCGGTTTGCCAAGTCGGAGAGGGGCTATTTTTCCTTCCCCGGATGCTCCTTGATGCCGAGTTCGTTCGCGCCCTTTTCGCCGTGCTTCTCCAGGTCAGCCAACAGGCCCTCGTCGGAGAGGTCGAGCGGATGAGAATGTTCCCAGTCGTGATGTGACGTCCTCACCAGGCGTTGCACGACGTGCCCGACATCTGTTTCGATGGCGAGTTCGCGCCGTTCGTCGAAGCTGCCCGGCGCGAGGTTGATCGATCCCACGATTGCGCGCTTCTCATCGGCGAGCAGCATCTTGCCGTGCAGCTTCAGGCCCTTGAGCACGTGAATCTTGGCTCCAACGTCGCGCATGATGCGCAGACCGCCGATGCCTTCGACGAGCTTGTCCTTCTTAAGGTTATGTGCGGGGCGCGCCATGATGTGAACGCGGACCCCGCGATTGGCGGCGCGCACCAAATGCTCGATGATCACGGTGTCCTGGTAGCGCTCGTTCTGCAGCCAGAGCGTTTCCTTCGCCGAATCGATGAAGGCGGCGATGCGCTCGCGCCCGTTGTTCGGGCACCAGATGAGGCGGGATTTGGGGTCGGGCTCGAACTTCTTCTGGATCCAATCGGCGTTGAAGCACTTCGACATCTCCGAAACTTCGACCTCGTGCGTGGTCACGACCGCGTAGTCGCGCGTCACCGTGAGGTCCCGCGTCTCCCAGTTAAGGGACTCCACGAACCCCGTCGCGTCGTCGATCACCATCGACTTCTGGTGCGTAAGCGCGAAAAGGGGGTTGCTGTCGCGGACGTCGACTTTGGCGGCAGCCAGGGCTTTGCGCGCCGTCTCGTTCTCGCTCTCCCCGCTGCGGCGCGCCGGGTTGAGCATCACGCGCACGCGCACGCCACGGCGCCGCGCGGCGATCACCGCTTCGAGCATCGTCGGATCGGTAAACAGGAACATCCGGATGTTGATCGATTTCTTGGCCGCAGCAAGCGCGTCGAGAACCGGCTTGGGCGTGTCGTCGGGCAGGACAATCAGGGTATGGGACATGGCATGCGCAGTGCAAAGGAGGTGCGGGACAGGATGGTTCATTCAGGAATGGGATCGTACGCGCGCCAGCGGGCCGGCAGTCGAGCCCGCACGCTCGAGCAAGATGGCAAACGCGCACACCCCAAGTTCGCGACAACTGCGCCTCCGAGGTTGCTTCGACAGCGTAGTCGCCGCCCTAGACGGTTTTCAGAGATAAAGTGAAAAAATGTATCCGCCTCGGGCCCCGCCGTCCCCCAAGTGTCCCTACGCAGGGAAGAATACCGCCGGGCTGACGCCGAAGCGCTTCGAAACATCGCGGATCTGGCGAGCGTTTAGCTCGCGCTTGCCGTTGAGAACTTCCGAGACGACGCCTTGGCTGCCGATCTCCGGGAAGTCGGACTGCTTGATGTTGTGCTGCTCCATGATCGCGCGCAGCACTTCTGCCGGTGTTGCGTTGCTAAGCTGGTAGTGAACCTTGTCGTACCCCCGTATGAATTCGCCGAGCGCCGAGACCAGGTGAGCGAGCGGGTGGTCCTGATCGGCTGCGCCGGCGTCAAGCAGCGCGTCCATTGCGCGAGTCGCCTCGTCGTATTCCGCAGCACTGGCGATCGGGCGCAGTGGCACCTTGGCGGTCAGCGCACCGAAATGTCCGGTTAGCTCTTTGATGTCCGTTGCCGAAAAAGTCAAGGCTTCGATTTGTCGTACTCCTCGTGCGTAAAGATGTGGCGCACATACAGCATCTGCACGTTGAAGTGCACGGCGGCGATCAACCGGAACTTGTTGCCACCGACGTCGAACATGTAGAAATCTCCGACCTTGTCGGTCGCGTTGAACGATTGCTTGAGAGCCGCGAAATTCGCGAACGTGTCGGCCTCGATCGTCTTGCGCCACATGTGAAGTGGGACGCCCGCGTCGGGGTGCAAAGCAGCAAATTCGACCAATCGTTGGTTTGAGATCACCCGCACGCATGATAGTGTCTCAATTTGAGATATTGATATTAAGCAAGCGCTTACACGCAAACCCACCGGCCACCCTCCCCCTTGCCGACCTGTCGGTGGTACGGGGCCCGCCCTGGCTGCCTAAGGACAGCTGGCAATCGGTCTAAACGGGGGAGGCGCCGTTCGAGCGTAGGCATTTTCGCGGGACCCTGGCGTTTAGGCGACGTTGCGCGGTAGGGGCGAGAGAAAAACTGTGTCTTACAGCGCACAGACGACCGTAGGGGCCTCAGCGCGATACTGTCAGCGCGAGTTCAGCGTTCCGCTGACTGATGGAAGCGGTTTCGTCGTCACCTGGGGACGACTAGCACTTCGTAACGAGTCACACACGAGCAATCTCGAGCGACGCCAACTCGGCCGCACGATCCTGTCCGTGATCACGGCCGCATGGCGACATGACAACTTTTAGACCTGTTTCCGTTCCGAACTTTGCCCCGATCGTTGACGGCGCCCGTGTCGTGCTAGCTCTCGTGGTACGTGAGTTGCTCGAATGCCATGGAAGGAAACTGGTCCGGGTAGCGAAACGCGCGCGCATTGGTGACGCCGCCGAGCGCTTCTGCCAGTCGGCCGAACGTTTTGCCCGGCGCGAACGCCATGACCCCTGCGAAGACCAGATTGCCTGCATACATCGCCGACCACCGAACGAAATCTGGAAGCCTGCGGAAAAAACATTTCCCCGCTCATGTCGTCAACACGTGAACAATTGCATTTGTCGCGTGGCCGATCAGAAGGTCATGCAGGTCCGATCGGAAAGCTGTCGGACACTGCTGGTTCTGGAAGATTGCCAATGAAGATCGCTCAAGTTTCCTCACTGATGGAAGCAGTGCCGCCCAAACTGTACGGCGGGACGGAGCGGATCGTCGCCTATCTTACCGATGAACTCGTCGCGCTCGGGCATGATGTAACGCTTTTCGCTAGCGGCGACAGCCACACCAAGGCAAAACTTGTGCCCGGGTGGCCGCGGGCCCTACGACTGGACCCGGAGATTCGGGACTATCTGGCGCCGCACATCATTATGCTGGAGACGCTGGCATGTCGCGCTAGCGAATTCGACATCATTCATCTTCATATCGACTATCTCGGCTATCCTCTCCTGCGGCGAATCGGCGTGCCGTTCCTTGCCACGCTGCATGGCCGGATGGATCTGCCGGAGCTCCGGGCGATCTACGCTGCATTTCCCGGTGTACCAGTCGTGTCGATCTCAAATTCGCAGCGCGAACCGCTGCCCGAAGCGAACTACATCGGAACGATCTATCACGGTCTACCGCAGCAGCAGCTGATGCAGGGTCGAGGGGCAGAGGGCTATCTCGCCTTCATCGGTCGGATCTCGCCGGAAAAAGCACCGGACGCCGCCATCCGCATCGCCGGCGCGGCAGGATTAAAGCTCAAGCTCGCAGCCAAGGTCGACAAGGCTGACCAAGCCTATTTCGAAAAGCTCATCGAGCCCTTGCTGTCTCTGCCCCATGTCGAGTTCATCGGCGAAATCGGCGAGTCCCAGAAAAGCGCGTTCCTGGGCAATGCCGTGGGGCTCTTGTTTCCAATCGCGTGGCGCGAGCCGTTCGGACTGGCGATGATCGAGGCGATGGCCTGCGGAACGCCAGTGATTGCGATGCGTAAGGGTTCGGTGCCCGAAGTCATAGAAGAGGGCGTCACCGGATTCATCGTCGACACGGAAGGCGAAGCAATCGACGCTGTCCGGCGCCTGCCCCGGCTCGATCGGAATCGGGTCCGCCGATGCTTTGAGGAGCGCTTCACGGGACGCCGCATGGCCACGGACTATATTCGGCTCTACGAGCGCCTGGTCCGGGCTCATCAGCCCATGCCGCGTGCGGTGGCCAGATGATCAGGCGGGCCCGTATAAGCGCGGCATGCACGACAGCCTCCGACGCCAGTGAGGCGATTCCGCCCTTCTACGTCCCCGCGAACGCGGCCGTTTCGACGCAGTTGCCGCGCGTGTTCAAGCAGGGTGAGGTCTTTTCCGTGCTGGATGATTTCGGCAATGCCCAGACAAACGGGCCGGCTGGCTCTGCCGGCCGGGATGGACGCGAATGCCGAATTTCCGATCTACGACTCCGCGACGCCGAAGTCGATCTGCAGTTACTGCGTCCTCAGGACGATGTCGCTCTGCATGTCGTGCGCCAGCAGCGACGTGGAGATCGTGATCATCAACTGATCGACCACCCTGGCAAGCACGCAGTTTGGTCCATGCCGCAAGGCTACTTCTGACTTGGTGACGGTGACAAGAGCATGTTTCGGCGCAGTTCGCGAGGCCCCGGCAGATTCCTGCTCCATTACGTCGGACGCCGCCTCGGCAGCCATGTGATCGTCCTGCTGGCGGTGTTCGCCGCGGTCGGTTGTGCCATCGGTGCCCAGTATGGCGTCAAGAACCTGGTCGATGCGCTCGGCAATCCAGATGTCAACGACGCCCGCCTCTGGGGCGCCGTCGGCATTTTGCTGGCCATGGTCGCGGGCGACAATCTATTTTGGCGGCTTGCGGGCTGGGTCGCCGCCTACGCATTCGTTGCCGTGGGCGGCGACCTGCGCCTCGATCTCTTTAACCATATGTCAGGACAAGGGACCCGTTATTTCGCCGACCAGTTCCCCGGCGCGCTTGCCGCCCGGATCACGATCGCCGCCAATACCGCCCGGGTAATCGAGAACTCGCTCACCTGGACCACCATTCCACCCGGCGCCGCCGTCCTCGGCAGCATCGCCCTGCTGGGCACCATCAACTGGAAGATCACTGTGGTGCTCTTCGCGGTCGTCGCGATCCTCGGCGTCATCATTGCCAGGCTGGCGGCCAGCGGCCATGGCCGTCATGCGCTCTTCGCGGGCCGAGCCGCCGCTGTAAGCGGCGACATCACCGACGTCGTCAGCAACATGAATCTGGTGCGGGCCTTTGGAGCGGCCAAACGGGAGCAAGATCGCCTTTCCCACACGATCGAGCAGGAAATGTCGGCGCAGCGCGACAGCCTGCGCTCCCTCGAGCGGTTGCGTCTGATCCACGCCGTGTCGGTCTTCATCGTCACGGCGGGCGTGCTCGTCTGGGCCGTCGAATTGTGGCGCCAGCGTCAGATCACCACCGGTGACGTGGTGCTCACCACCACGCTCGGCTTCACCGTGCTCCATGCCTCGCGCGATCTGGCGATGTCGCTTGTCGATTTGGTCCAGGATTTCGCCAAGCTCCGCGAGGCGATCGAGGTACTGGGCCTGCCGCATGAGATGCAGGACACTCCTGGCGCGAAGCCGCTCACCGTTCTCCGCGGTAGCATCACATTCGAGAGGGTTTCCTTCAGCTACCCTAGTGGTGTGCAAGTACTGCGGGACTTCGACTTGCGGGTCTCGGCTGGCCAGAAAGTTGGCATCGTCGGCAGATCCGGCGTCGGAAAATCCACGATTCTCGCCCTACTCCAGCGCCTCTACGATCCGGTCACGGGCCGCGTCCTGATAGACGAGCAGGACATCCGCCAAGTCTCGCAGGTGAGCTTGCGCCAGTCCGTCGCGGTGGTGCAACAAGACATCTCGCTGTTTCATCGCTCGGTCCTCGAAAACCTACGCTACGGCAAACCGGAGGCGAGCGACGAGGAAGTCCATCGCGCCGCCGAGGCGGCCTATTGCACCGATTTCATCAACTGTTTGCCGCAGGGTTTCGACACCATCGTCGGGGAGCGGGGCCTGAATCTTTCCGGCGGTCAGCGACAACGACTCGCGATCGCCCGCGCCTTCCTGCGCGACGCGCCGATCATCTTGTTAGATGAGGCGACCTCGGCGCTCGACACGGAATCCGAACAGTTTATCCAGGAGGCGTTGATGCGGCTGGTCAGGAACCGCACGGTCATCGCAATAGCCCACCGCCTCTCGACGCTCAATTCCTTCGATCGGATCCTGGTGCTCGATCGCGGCGTAATCATCGA
This sequence comes from Burkholderiales bacterium, assembly GCA_900290295.1. Classification (GTDB taxonomy): domain Bacteria; phylum Pseudomonadota; class Gammaproteobacteria; order Burkholderiales; family Burkholderiaceae_F; genus GJ-E10. Next base: position 2,822 of record OMSW01000038.1, on the reverse strand, counting down.
GGACGGGCCACCCGGGGAGCTGCTGCGGCGAAATGGTGCCTATAGCCGCATGTATGGCCGCCAACTCTCGGGCAGTGCGAAACACAAATGGCCGACCACCAGCGACGTTTGACGATCCTTCTGTTGTTCGCGGCGGCCTTGTCTTGCCTTTGGATCCGACGCCTGTCGCTCATCGGTCGCGCCGTCGCGGTCAACAATCAGATCGCCGCCGACAACCCGTCGAGCCTCTCGGTGCCTTGCGCGAGCGAAGGACGGCCGCGTCTGACGAGGCGAAGGCTACGCCCCTGCCGCCAAAGAATCTGACGCCGCCGAAGGCGGCCGCGATCTTGGTGCTCGGCAAAAAGGTACGTGGGCCCGCCCGCGAGGTTATACGACGGGTCGTCGACCTGTTGCTCGATCGCCATGCGCATCTGCGCGCGGTCGTAATCGATTTCGGCGGCTTTCTGGGGGTCATCAGTCGGAAAATCGCCATCGACTGGTGGCTCATACGGTTCATGCCGGATGATCCCGACATTCCGCTCGTGCTGAGTCTGGGCACGACGGAAATTCAGGCGACACTCGAATACAGCGATACGGGACCACCGCCCATTATGGTCGGGCTGCCCCGGTCCGATCCCGATGGCGCTGGATAAGAACCTGCCATCGGTGAGTGTCGTCACGACCGTCGACGGCGCCGAAAACAGGCTCTGCAGCTCGACGGGCCACGGCTCGATGCGCTGAACCTGTTCGTCGCGAACATCCAAACCGGATTCAGTCCCTTCATCGCTGTCTTCTTGACAAGCCAGGGCTGGACACAGACTGCGATCGGCTTCCGCTGCTGTTCGCGCTGTGGCCGATGCCGCTTTCGATCTATCTGGCCGAAGTCCTCCACGGGCAGACACGACATGGGCGACTGTGCTCAAGCTGACCCCTTTTTCTTCTCGCTGCTGTGGTCACAAGGCGGCGCACACGGGCAGACTTGAGGGCGCTTTTCGAAACGCAGGAATGTTTCCCGTGACTTACGGCACTTACGCCGATTGTCCGCACTAGACAGACTTCGTTCCGCAGCTCAACAAGGGCAATGAACTCGCGGCAGACCAACTTTCCGCGGCCAATCAACTTCGACTAGGAGAAATACCATGATCAGTACCCCAGAAGCACCACTACTAGAAGAAGAAGAAGGAGTCTACGACGACATCCTATTTAGTGCTAGGCAGCGAAAATACGACGAAGAGCAGTGGCGATGCGAAGAACGAGAGTAACGTCAATGTATGTTGGTCCTACGCAACACGGGTGCGCGTTGCCCAGCAGCCGGCTCAACAGCGGGATGGAAGCTACGAAGCACTTGCACCTTTGTGTCTTCGCAAGATGATAGTCAGGTGGAGCATTGCACTTACGAATGCCCCTGATTCCGCAAAGCTACGGCAACAGGGTCTCGGATTATCGGCGGTGACATGGGTGCGATGTCAGCACCTGCGTCATTCGTCGTCCGCCCCAGGCTCGCGCTCCCAGGATGCACAGCCGTTCTAAGGCAGACCCGGCATCGTGTGCGCAGGCCGACCAACGTGACTTTCGGCACTGTCTCCGATGGGCGGCAAAGCGCACAGTTCCTTCTGTGGTTGCCCGGGAAACTGCATCTTCCATCACATCGAAAGGAAACAAATGAACGACTTCACAAAAGTGGTTCGCGCGGTCACCAACGATTCGCAGGAAAAGGATCTAGCTGTCGCTGCCATTCTTGGCGGACATGTCCAGCAGTATTCCATCAGGAAGCCGCAGCGCTTCCCTGCGTCCATGTTATCGCCAATGCCGAGCGGCATGGTTGGCTGGGAGTGGAACCGAAAGGAGACACAATGAACGAACCTCAGAACATTCGCACCCTGACGGGTGAGGAGATTTCAGTGGTCGCTGGCGGCGTGACCATTGGTGCTCCCCCTCAGTCAGTTCCTCTTCCTTATCCCAACATTTGAGACCCAGCATCAGGGACGGTTCGTAGGCCGAGCTTTTTTCCATCAAGACCGGCTGGTCCGTAGGCGGGCGCGGCCACATCCTCATCGCTAATGTCTGCCGTTCAACGCAGTTTGACGTATACAGGGTCCACCATACAACGGCTCGACAAACGACCAGACTACAGAAAGAAGTCGTTTAACGCACTTCATAAGCAAGTCTCAGACTCGGTCCTTAAGGCTGCCGGTCACACACATCTTCTCAAGGTCCATGTCCGCCACTACCTCCCCCGCGCCCGAACATTTGCAGTTCCATCTGATCTTCGATAACGTAACTACACCTCGGTATACGCTGACCTCGATATGCCGAGCGTAGATGTTTGGGTCCTCCGCAAGTTGTTGCGTCACCGCAAACTCAATTTTCTTGTCCGCTTCTATTTCGGAGGCATCTCGAGGTGGCTTGGTCGCGCAAGAAGTAACGAATGCAACCACTGCAAAAAACAATGAAATCCTTTTTAAGGTAATCATAAGCATTCCACTTGTCATTGCCAGTCAGAAATACGATTTTTTAACCTTAGACAATTGGACTGAATTCTTGCTCCTCGGTTCCAAGGGATTGTGGGGGGCTGATTTGCCGAATGAAAAACCGGATTGCTGGAAAACTCGCGTAAGCGGCAGTGATTGTCGGGAGGTCGATACAGAATCTGAGTTGATCATCGCCAGTGTCCGCCTAGACGCGGGACTAAGCATGGCTGGTTCTGGCCGAAAGCTCCGCCGGACGTTACATTTCAACATTAGACGGTGCCCAGGCGGACCACTATCGGCGGGTCCATAGGCGCCGAAGCAGGTTTCTTACATTCCACTATTGAAGGGAAGATCTCATGACCACGTCACTCT
>OMSW01000046.1:32607-34516 GCA_900290295.1 Burkholderiales bacterium | reverse complement strand
GAGACGATCTTCTCCCCGACAGACCGACCCAAGACCAGCACCGCACCCGATCCCTTCAAGCTGTACGTTTCCAACATGTTCGCGTGCCGCTGGGAGGCTACGGTCTCGGGGCGTGCTTGCACCAGGTAAAGCTGTCCATCATTGCCGTCTTTCGCCCACTCCATATCCATCGGTCGGGGCGATCCGGCCTTGGCGCTGTAATGCTTTTCTACCGCGATTGCGTAATCGGCAAGCACAAGTACTTCCGCGTCGTCGATGCAAAAGCGCGCCCGGTCCGCATTTGGCGTCGGTACGTTGCGCGTGGTCTCGCGCCCGCCCCCGGAGGCGTAGACCATCTTGATTTTCTTGCTCCCCATCGCGCGGCGCAGCACGGCCCTATGATCGGATTCGAAGGTCGGCTTGAACACGTAAAACTCGTCCGGGTCCACGGCCCCCTGCACAACGTTTTCTCCCAGGCCATACGAGCCCGTGATGAACACGACGTCGCGGAAACCCGACTCGGTGTCGAGGCTAAAGATCACGCCGCTTGCGGCTAGATCCGAACGCACCATTTTCATAACGCCGATGGAGAGCGCGACTTTGAAGTGATCGAATCCCTGGTCGATTCGGTAATGGATGGCGCGATCGGTGAACAGGCTGGCAAAGCACCGCCGGCACGCATCCAGCAGGTGCTCGTCGCCCTGGATATTGAGATATGTCTCGTGCGCACCGGCAAAACTCACGTCGGGCAGGTCCTCAGCGGTGGCCGAGGAGCGCACGGCAAGACTGAACCGCGGACCGTATTCCTCCTGCAGCGACCGGTAGGCCTGGAGGATTTCCTTCTGCAGATCCTCCGGCAAGCGCGCCCCGTACACGAGCGCGCGCGCGCGCCGGCCGCGTCGCGCTAGGTCTTCAACGTCGTCGGGATTCAGACCCTCCAGCGAGGTGCGCAGTGCGTTCGTGATACCGGCATGCTCGAGCACATACCAGTAGGCCTGCGTAGTAACGGCAAAGCCATTGGGAACGAGCACCCCCTTTGGCACGAGCTCGCGGTACATTTCGCCTAGGGATGCATTTTTTCCTCCCACGGACGCGACATCCTTGATGCCGATGTCCTTGAAAAGGCGGACGTACCGGTACTCGCTAGACATGATCCCTCACCTCGCGCGCAATCCACCGGCTACAGCGGTTTGACCAGCCGATGCCGGCGGCGACCCACCCCAGGAAGTTTCCGTCACAAGCAACGGACTCAGGCCGGGAAACCTTTCAAGCCCTCGAGCTCCGCCATTATCTGCGCCTCGGCATTGAGCCAGTCTTCCAGTTCGTGGCCGGCCTCGAAATTGCGAGCTTCCGCCAGGTAATAGGCCGCAAGCATAATGGCTTGATGCAACTCCTTCGGACTTGTGAGGTTTGCGCCCGTTTGCGATCTGGCTTCCGCACTGGTCTTGACTCTCTTGAGAACCGTCCTTGCTTTTGCGACAACTGTTTGCGAATTGTTCACGCTACACCTCCGATTTTCTCACCCTTGCTGCTGAGCGGACCCACCGTCCAGGAAGAATCCTTCATCGACGGAACCTGGGCCATGTCTGCAGATCGCTCCAGAGCGAGTCTCCAATTTTACAAAAGTTATAAAGCGCTCTGACACGCAGGCGCATGCTTATGCCCAAGAGCGGCCAGCAAACTTGTCCAATACGTGCATCGGCCGGCGCGACGAACCCGCAGACATATGCCTGCTCGGTCCCGGTCCAAAGGCCCACCGCCGGGACCAATCCGGCAACAGAACTCAGGCGATCGCAATTTTCCTGTTTGCAGCGGCTGCCTTCTTCGGCAAGCTGAGCTCAAGTATCCCGTCTGCATACTTTGCCGTGGTTGCGGCCTCGTCGACCGCCTGCGGTAACGCAAAAGCGCGGTACTGTCTGCCGAAAAAGCA
>OMSW01000046.1:25619-32597 GCA_900290295.1 Burkholderiales bacterium | reverse complement strand
CACTCGATAGGACTTATCGTCCTCGGTCACGTCAATGGGAATCCGACCGGCGGAAATCTGATTGAACGGGACCGGGGCCACGAAAAAGCCCTTGAATAGGTCTTCCATCTCGCGGCCGAACGGTTCAAAACGGCCGAGTTCACGAAAGGGGTTAAAGAGCGCGCGATGTCCGTCATGATGCATCTCTCCCATAATTTGAGTCCCGTCCCAGGCAGCGCTTTTGGCCGCGTGCGTCGAACGTGTCCGCGGTGACCGCATGAAGCCACGGCCTCGCGCACAGGACCCTCAAGGCGCTGCCGCTGGTAAAAACCTACCCGATGACGCCGTACGAAGATATACGCATCGGCGCGTACCGAATTCCCGTTAATGAGAGTTTCTTGGCGTCTTCGGACGAGAGGGCGCAAGTGCGCGCCAGCCAAGCGCTTTTTGGCTCAGGTAATACGCCGGTCACAAAAGCGCGCGAGGTGGCAGCGGCAATGACCAACCAATCCGAGGCACCATGAGTAGCCACGTACCAGGCCATTGTGCTCCATGTTTGAGTCGAGGCACCATAAGTAGCCACGCATGGAGACCAACATGCTTTTGCTGTCACGCAAGCTGCCGCTGCCACTAGCTCCGAAAATACTCTCGCGCCCATCGGCTGCTTTGACCCAGCGCAAATGCTATGCAGGAGCTGCCTGCAAAGTGGGGCATCCGTCTGATCGATCCAGGGCCCTAGGCATGCTGGCAGGCAAGGGCCATCGAATTTCGGCCCGCAAGCGCCGTCCAGCGCTGCCTTGCTGATTTCTCTTCTCGATCAGCCTGGATGAAAGCTGCGCCTCGCCGCCAACCTTGATGCGTCGGTGGCTACCGGAGCTGCCCTAGTCCATGAAGCCGCTACAGCCCCTTTTTTCTCCTGCGCGCTGGGCGCGTCGGCACCGCCCGCGAGGAACGGGTCAAGGCGCGATGCTGGAGCGATCGGCGTGGCTTCGAATGCCCGATCGCGCTGCCGAGCTTGTCGATGGGCACGGCCGAGGCGCTTCCCGCAAACGCCCTATTGCACCGCTCGACATCGGCCTGCAGGGGAGCGAGCGTTCTCTCTTCCAGAGTCGGTGTGGCGTTCGCTTGGATGCTGGCCGGGACGGCCCTAGGCCTGCCCCTTCGGATCCACCGCGCGCTCCTCCCCGATCCGGGTGCCATCACCGATCGTGCGTCGCTTTGCTGCCCGATCCGCATTGGGAATAGCACGCCAGATCATTCCGGTCTGGGCAAAATTTTTGAACCTGCGACACGACTGCAGCATTCCACGGCGCGCTGTCGAGCGCAACAATCCACTGCCCGGTCCTGTCCGCCGCAGGTGCCGGTCAGCGGCACCCTGCGTTGCCTTTGCCCATAGCGAGTACGATCCAAAACAAGGCTGCGTGGATAACGCTCAACCTGAGAGAGAGCCAGCGAGCGCGGCGCAAAATGCCGTCCAGCCAACGCGAAGAGAGCAGCATGCGCCTTCCAATACAAGGTTTTGTGGCAGCGATGGGAACCCGTGCTGGTGTGCCGTTCGCCATCGTGACGCCCGACGGTACCGTGTACCGCGCGGGCGCGGCCGAGCCGGCTTTTCGTATCGTCTTTCGAACCGAGGCCGCGCTGCTGGCCACATTCCTTCGTGGGCACAGCGGTCTGCTCGAGTCCTACTTCGACCAAGCGGTCGACGTTGAGGGCGACTTCGGCGCTGCCCTTGCTGCCGGCATGGCCAGCGGTTTTGACCTGCAGTTCAAGGCCGTGAGCGACGTAGAGAACAACCTGCACGAGCTGCGCTACTCGAACCGCAGCGCAGCGCAGGCCAAGGTCAACGCGCGCGCGCACTATGGCCTGGGCGAGGCCTTTTATCGCCTGTGGCTCGATGAACCGCTGAAGATGTACACCTGTGCGTACTGGAGCGAGGGCACGAAAACGCTGGAGCAGGCGCAGCGCAACAAGATCGATCACGTGTGCCGCAAGCTGCGGCTGGCGCGCGGCGAGCGCTTCGTGGACCTTGGCTGCGGATTTGGCGGTTTTCTGTTCCGCGCGTGCGAGACCTTGGGGGCCCTCGGAACCGGCCTCAATACGACAACCGAACAGGTGGAATGGCTGCGCACCGAGATCGAGCGCCGCAGCCTGCAACGGCAGATCAGCGTGCGCGAGGCCGACTTTCGCGACGTAGATGCGCAGTACGACAAGGTGGTGTCGATCGGCGTGCTGGAGCATGCAGGCCGCAACCAACTGGCCGAAGTCGTCAAGGCGCATGCCGACTTTTTGAAGCCTGGTGGCTTGGGAATGCTGCATTTCATCGGCCATGTGGGCCGCTTCGACACAGAAATCTTCATCCGCAAGCATGTCTTCAACGGCGGCTGGATTCCCAGCCTGGCCGATGTGCTGGTCGAAATGGAGCGCTGCAGGCTCGAGGTGCTGGACGTGGAAAACCTGCGGCGCCACTATGCGCCGACACTGGATGCCTGGGCGCAGCGCTTCGAGGATCACTGGGACGAGATTCACGCGCTGAATCCGGCGCGCTTTGACGAGCGTTTTCGGCGCGTCTGGCGCACATACCTGGTGGCTTGCGCCGAGATGTTCCGCTCGCCCTCTGGTTACACCCACCTGTTTCAGGTTCTCTTCAGCAAGGGCAACGTCACGAACGATAGCTATCCGATGAGCCGGGCCCATATGTATGCCAGCTGATGCGCTGGCCTACGCCAAGCGCCGCGCGAACCTGCTCGCATGCATGCGCACGTCCGAGGGCGGTGTGCCTGTTGCCCTGGGTAAACGCACCTCCAACCTGTTCCGCGACCGTGCCCAAGGCCGCAAGCAGCGTCTGGACTTGAACGACTTCCATCACGTCATCGAGGTGGATACGGACCACGAATGGGTTGATGCCGAAGGACTCACGACGTACGAGAATCTGGTCGCCTCGACCTTGTCCCACGAAGTAATGCCGGCCGTGGTTCCGCAGTTAAAGACCATTACCGTCGGCGGTGCGGCCGCCGGAGTTGGCATTGAGGCCACGTCGTTTCGCCACGGCCTTGTGCACGAAACTTTGCTCGAGTTTGATGTGCTCTTGCCCGGCGGCGAGGTTGTGCTGTGCACGCCGCACAACGAACACCGCGACCTGTACTACGGCTTTCCGAATTCGTACGGCACGCTGGGCTATGCCTTGCGCCTGCGGCAGCGCACGCTACCGGTCAAGCCCTGTGTCCGGGTCGAGCACTTGCGCTTCGAGGCACCGCGCGACTTCTTTGCCGCGCTCGCCGAGCACTGCGTCGGCACGGCCGACTTCATCGACGGGGTGGCGTTCGGGCCGCAGACGCTCGTGATCAACGTCGCCGGCTTTGTTGAGCGCGCGCCCTGGCTCAGTGACTACACCTTCGACCAGATCTACTACCGCTCGCTGCTCGAGAAGCCATTTGACTACCTGACGACGAGGGACTATCTCTGGCGCTGGGATACGGATTGGTTCTGGTGTTCGAAGAACTTCGGCGCGCAGTACCCCCTGGTGCGGCGCATACTGGGCCGTGAGCGATTGAACTCCCGGACCTACCTGCGCGCAATGCGCTGGAACGCGCGCTGGGGCCTGACGCGACGCCTGGCTAGCCTGCGCGGTCGCCATCCCGAGACCGTCATCCAAGACGTGGACATTCCGCTGCAACACGCGGAGGAGTTTCTCGCCTTCCTGCTGCGAGAGATTGGTATCTTGCCGGTCTGGATCTGCCCGCTGCGCGCCGTCGATGGTCAAGCGCGCTTCACCCTTTATCCGCTCGATCCGCAAACGCTGTACGTGAATTTTGGCTTCTGGGACAGCGTTGATAGCGCCGTGGCACACGAGCCCGGGCACTTCAATCGCCTCGTGGAGCGCGAGGCGATTCGTCTCGGCGGCATCAAGTCGCTGTACTCGGACAGCTATTTCACGCGCGAGGAGTTCGCGCGGGCCTATGCCATACCGCGGTATGAGGCACTGAAGGCGAAGTATGACCCGACCGGCCGGCTACTCGGCCTGTACGATAAGGCCGTTCTGCGTGCATGAGGATGGATCGCACCGGGGTTTGCACGGAGTCGATGCTAGGGTGCCGATCCGCCACCGACGTTGGCACACCCGCCCGTTGCATTTGAACGTGTGGGTTCGTGCCCGCAACTCCTAAGGGGAAGGGGCCCGCCGCTGCAATGGGCAAAGGACGTGCCGAGCACGCTCCCCTCACGATTTAGTATTGTGAGCAGCCAATCGACGTCGGTCTCGCCAGCACGTTCGATGCGCAGCTGACCCATGCGCACCGGTCGACCAGGGCGGGCGCGCCGGCATCGGCCGCATTGGCGCCTGCGCCGGCTGTCTAGATTCCGGCGCGCTGCAATACTGCAATCGTCTCTGCAAGGCCACGGTAGCCCCAGTCCAGGACGTGATTGTTGGCCAGCGCGCAGCAGCCGACTCCGGCCGCCGTAAGGCAGGCAACTTGGCCGGCTGCATTCAGTAATGAATTCCCTTGTTCTGACACGCGTCGGCGGACGCAGTGACGGCCGATTTGAGATTGATGATTCGCGCGTCGGGCTGCTGGCATGCGATCTCGTCGATCGCGTCGCCCCAGATGTATGCGTAGCTGACGGGCCGCGCGATGCGGCCGTGGGCTTTCTCGGCCAACTCGACATACGTTCGTGCCGACGATACGTACGGCTCGAACAGCTGCGAATTGCTCGGGTGTGGCAGGATCTGGTCGACGCCGCGCCCGGTCATCACGTCACCGCACAGGAACAAGGTCGCGCAGCTCCGCACCGGCCCTTCCGGTCCGCCCATTGCGCTATTTTCCCGTCGGCTGCAAGCTGCGTGTCCAGCGCCGCGCCGCCGCGCACAGCGCGCTCACGAATTCATCGAGTCGATCAGCGGGCAGCCGCTCGATCCCGGCGGCGCCCGCACGGCCCAAACCGCCGAAGGTCCGGCACAGCTGGTCGGCGTTGTCCCCGGCGCTGGGATCGAACGCGCGTGGCACGCGGACACTGACGCGAAAGCTCGCATTGTCGATTTCCTTCAGCACAGCGCAGGTGCGCCGAGGATCCTGGTCGGCAAGTCGGTTCGCGAGAGTGCCCATTACCCTGCGGCCCCAGGCGAGGTCGGGAACCCGGCGAACGCTGCAGTGGTCGTCGTCGTGAATCGGCGCTAGCTGCATTGCGGCTTCGAGGTCCGCAGCGATCTGCTTGACCAGCACCTCGACGATCGGCTCGCGCGCGGCAAACTCCAGCGGGTCGACGTACCTGTGGACGAGACCATAGAGCGCGCGCGGGTGGATGGCGACGTCGGCTTCGGTCTCGCCGTACGCGTTGTAGTTCAAGGCCTCGCCCAGGGTACGCAGGTTTGCCTGCTGCTCCTCGTCGAGCATCATTGCTCCGGCCATTTGCAGCGCGGGACGCTGCAGGCCGTCGCCGAATGCAGCCACGATTGCCCAAGGTCGAAACCGGCCTCCCAACTGGCGATCGACCAATATGCTCGTGCAGACGCTCGGTGAGGTGTCGATGCAGGCCCGCAGCCGGGGATGCGTTGGGATCTGCGTTGCGATATGGTGATCGACGTAGTGCACGTTCGCTCCCTGCGACAGCAGTCGAAGCAACGCGGCACGATTGCGATCCAGCGACAGGTCGAGTACGGTCACGACGGTCTGAGCATCCGCGTGTACACGATCGAGCAAGTCGATTTCGCGCTTCAGGCCCGTGACAAGCTCGCCGTCCACGGGTTCGGCGAGGCGCAGCTGATGCAGCGCGCACAGTCCGTCCGCGTCTCCGTTGAACACATCGACATAGCGCATGCCTGCGGATCGTACTCGGATTCGGGGCCGGCACGCGGTGCAGCTGCCGGAAGCGGTACGCGGATTTGACGCCTGCTGTGTCGGCGCGCCGAGCCGACACGGTAACGCGTGGGTCCCAGGTGCGCGAGCAGATTCGCCATGCCGCAGTCAGCGCGATGGCAGCACCGTAGCTGCCGGTACGCGTCGCTAGGACCGTGCGAGCGGGTCGATCACGGCTCCCGCCTGCCGTCGGATCGCGGCCGCGAACAGGGGAGCCGCCCCTAGCACCTGCACCCGTGACCCGATCCAGTCCTGCGGGAGGCGAAACGGAGGTATCGAATCGCTGACGTACACCCGCTCGATCGGTGCGGTGCGCAGTACCGTGGCCGCGTCTCCGACGAACAGGCCATGGGCCGCGAAGGCAAAGATGCGGCGTGCACCGCCAGCCACCAGCGCCGAGGCCGCCCGTGCCATCGTCGTTCCGGTACTTACGATGTCGTCCAAGATGAGGACGGTCGCGCCGGCGACGTCCCCAATCACGATCGTGCTCCCCCCGACCACACCCTCGCGCCGGGTCTTGTCGAGAAAGGCCTGGCCTAGCGGCCGTCCGATGCGCCGCTCCAATGTCTCGCGCCACAACAGGACGCGCTTCACGCCGCCAGGATCCGGGGACGCGACAACCAAGGCGCTGCCGTCGTCGCAGCGCGTCGCGGCTTCCTCGAATAGCGGATGAGCGCTCACGTGGACCGCGCGGCAGCGGAAGGAATTGTCGAATGCGGCTGGATTGTGCACTTCCAACGTCAGCAGGACGTCCGTCCCGACCGACTCAAATAGCTGCGCAAGGTAGCGCGATCCGATGGGGTCATAGGGCTGCGTGCGCCGATCCTTGCGGGCGTACGCTAGGTACGGTACGACGGCAGTGACGCGGGCAGCGCCGTGGTCGCGCACCGTCGCCAGGAAAAAGAGTAGTCGTATCAGTTTGTCGGCCGACTCCTGTTCCGGGCCACCATGCAGGCTCTGCACGACATAGACGTCGGCACCGCGAACGTCGACCAAGGGACGGGCCTTGTGCTCGCCGTCCTCGAACCCGCGCTCCTCGTGGGGGCTGAGCGAGAGATCGAGGGCAGAGGCGAGAGAGGAACCGAAGGCGTGACTTGCGCCGAGCGCGAACAGGAGCATGCGCCTAGCCTAGCCTTGGCGTAAATGC
>OMSW01000046.1:22598-25609 GCA_900290295.1 Burkholderiales bacterium | reverse complement strand
ATCGGGCATCCGTTGCGATTGTTTTTGGTTTTGCTCCTCTCCGCCTTGGACAAAGAAGGACCGGGTTTGCACGCCCGGATGCAAGAAGCATCCCCGCCGGGCGCGCCTGATGCGGATTTGGGCACCGGTGCTTTGCCCGCGCGGGTTCGGCCACGATGGCAAGGATCGAGGCCGCGCAAGCCGGGCCCGGCTTGCGCAGCGTACTTGCCGCTGGCGGCGGTTGCGCAAAAATTTGGGAATGCGGTCTTTGCGGGCAGTGCGCATACAATTCGTTCCGGCTCCAGTGCCAACACCAAACAGGATCAGGACGTGAACTCACTGAATCTCATCGGCGGCGAAAAAGGCGGCGTGGGCAAGTCTGTTGCTGCGCGGGTCCTGGCACAGTATTTCATCGACAAAGACCGGCCGTTCACCGGCTATGACACCGACCGTTCGCACACGTCGTTCACCCGCTTCTATGGCGACTATGCATCACCCGTCATCGTGGACAGCTATGAGGGCCTGGACCTGGTCGTCAGCGCATTCGAACAGGCCCCACTCGATGGCAGGCAACAGAGCGTGATCGTGGATCTTGCCGCGCAGACCGCCGCACAGCTGGCGCGCTGGGTCAAGGACTCGGATCTGCTTTCGCTGCTGGTGCAGATGGGCGTCAGCGTCAATTTCTGGCATTTGGCCGATGCGGGCAAGGATTCGGTGGACCTGCTGGACCGGCTTATCAACACCTACGGCGCTGGGCCGAACTACATTGTGGTCAAGAACGAGGGTCGCGGCTCGGATTTTTCCCAGCTGGACGAATCGCCGGCCTTGAAAAAGGCGCTGGCCCTGGGTGCCCGCGTCATCACCTTGGCGCAACTGCACGAAGCCGGCATGCGCAAGATCGACCGGCAGAACGCGAGCTTTTGGGCCGCCATTAACAATCGTTCTGGCCCCGACGCCCTGGGCCTGCTTGAACGCCAGCGTGTCAAGACCTGGTTAAAAGCGACCTACGAGGCCTTGGACTCGCTACCGCTGTAAAAGATCGTCATCGGTTTGTGGGGCGGCATCGCGCAGTTGCTCGGCCAATTGCCCCGGCCGCAGATGATCGTAGCGCTCGAACGGTTGGTGGATCCACGGGTTGTTCGTAAGACGTTCGACGAAATAGTCCGGCGCCGTGAATGAAGCCTCCTTGTACCAAAGGACCGCCGTTCGGATCTCCCGGATCGCCGCGAAGCGCTGCCGCAGGTGATCTCCGACGCGTTGCAGCGTGTTTCCGCTATCGACCAGGTCATCGACCAGCAGGAGGCGGCCCGAGAGGCCTCCACCGGTTGTCGTGATGAATTCGGCGATATCCAGGGCCCCAGCCACGGTTCCCCCGGCGTCGCGGTAGGAGCTGGTCGCCAGAATAGCCAGAGGTACCTCGAAGATCCGGGAGAGCACGTCGCCCACACGCATTCCCCCTCGGGCCAGGCACAGCAGCGAATCGAACGCATAGCCCGATTCGTAGATGATCACCGCCAGACGTTCAATCAGGCGATGATATTCCGGCCAGTCAACATGCAGTGACGCAGCCGCTGCCGAGCCTGGCTCTTCTATCATCGCCGCGGTCCGGTGGCCGATCTCGCCATATCAGGAAACCAGGGGCGCATGGAATGGATGTCGTAGCACGATGGTCTGGTCGCGCTCGGGCCCGGTGGACACGAGATCGATGGGCACACCCGCCACCTCGGACAGACGCTGCAGGAATTGGCGCGCACCCAGGGGCAGATCGTCCCATTCGCGCGCGCCGTAGGTCGATGTGCTCCAGCCGGGAAACTCCTCGTACACCGGTTCGCAGCGCGCAACCTCGTCGGCGCCAAATGGTAGGATCTCGCTTACGGTATCGCCATGGCGGTAGCCGGTGCACAGCTGGACGACCGGCAAGCCGTCGAGTATGTCGAGCTTTGTGATGCACAGCCCGCTCGTGCCGTTCAACTGGACGGAACGACGCAGCGCCGCGCCGTCGAACCAGCCGCATCGACGCGGGCGCCCGGTCACGGAGCCATACTCCCCGCCCTTTTCGCGCAGCCGTTCCCCGGTCGGGTCAAGAAGCTCGGTCGGGAAGGGTCCGGAGCCGACACGCGTCGCATATGCCTTGGTGATTCCCAATACGTAGTGCAGGCGCTGCGGCGCGACACCGGCGCCGGTGGCTGCCGCACCCGCCAGGGTATTGCTGGATGTCACGTACGGATACGTGCCGTGGTCCACGTCGAGCAAGGTGCCCTGCGCGCCCTCGAACAGCAGGCGGTCCCCGCGGCTCATCGCCACGTGCAGGCGATGGGATACGTCCGTGATCATCGGCGTAATGCGCTCGGCAAGGCGCAGGGTCGATGCGATTACCTCCTCGGCATCCACGGTAGGCGCGTGCAGGTATTGGGCAAGCACGAAGTTATGCAGGTCGAGCACTTCGCGAACGAGCTCCCCGAATCGCTTGGGATCAAACAGATCCTGCGCGCGCACCGCGCGCCGAGCCACCTTGTCTTCGTAGGCGGGACCGATTCCGCGGCCGGTCGTGCCGATCTTGGCGTTGCCCCGGCGGAGCTCGCGTGCCCTGTCGATTGCGACGTGGTAGTCGAGAATCAACGGGCAACTGCCGCTGATTGCCAGGCGGGAGGCCACGTCGACGCCAGCGGTGGCAAGCTCATCGATCTCGGCCAATAGCGCCTGGGGCGAGAGCACGACCCCCGCTCCGACGTAGCAGGCAATCGTAGGTCGTAGGATTCCCGATGGTATGAGGCGCAATATGGTCTTGCGGCCGTCGATCACGAGCGTATGGCCGGCATTGTGCCCGCCTTGAAAGCGCACGACACCATCGGCCTGCTCGGTGAGCCAATCGACGATCTTGCCCTTGCCTTCATCACCCCATTGGGTGCCTACCACCACCACATTACGGGCCATCGCGACTATTACCCCGGTTGATCCATCTTCACTCCCGGCGCGCACGGCAACTCGCGCACGCTCCAGGTACCGTTGTGCCAGACGAGTTCGCGGTCAAC
>OMSW01000046.1:11045-22588 GCA_900290295.1 Burkholderiales bacterium | reverse complement strand
TCCGCGGCGCGCGGGGCACGGATCGCGCGCACCCGGCACGGCGCCGCCAGTTGCGCCGCCTCCCGCAGATCGAGTAGCGAAAACCCGGTTGCCGGTCGCGCGCGGCCAAACGCCTGGCCGATGTCGTCGTAGCGCCCGCCCCGCAGCAGCGGGCCCGACAGACCCGTAACATAAGCGGCGAACGTGGCCCCGGTGTGGTAGCGAAATCCGTGCAGGTCGGCCAGATCGATGCTGACCTCGTCGGCACCGCAGGCCTGCGCCAATTGGGCCAATTCCTCGAGTGCGGCATCTAACGCAGCCGAGCGCGGCAGCTCGCGCTGCGCCTGCTCCAGGACCTCCCGGCCACCGTTGAGTTCCATCAAGGAATGAAGGGCACGCTGCGTTTGGGGCTCGAATTCCTGGCTCGCGGCATGCAGTGCCGCCGGGTCCTTGCCCGTGAGTGCCGCCAGCACATCTTCGACGCCGGCGCTTGCCTGCAGCAAATTGCCCAGCAGCGCCCGCACCACCCCGGTATGGCCCAGGTCGATCTGCACGTGCGTGTTTCCGATCACCCGGGCCGAGCGCACCGCCAGCTCGAGAACCTCGATATCGGCGCCAAAATCGGCATCACCGTAGATCTCGGCACCGATCTGCATCGGCTCGCGGCTGGCCAGCGGATGCATTGGCCGGGCGTGCAGGGTCGACCCTGCATAGCAAAGACGCGCCACACCGGCACGGTTCAGAATGTGCGAATCGATGCGCGCCACCTGTGGCGTGGTGTCGGCGCGCAGGCCCAGCGTACGGCCGCTGAGCTGATCGACCAGCTTGAGAGTGGTAAGCCCCAGGTCGTGGCCGCTGCCCGTGAGCAGCGATTCCAGATGCTCGAGCAATGGTGGAATCACCAGTTCGTAGCCGTAGCCACGGAACAGATCCAGCAGCGAGCGGCGCAGCCTCTCCACGGACCGTGCCTCCTCCGGAAGCACATCCGAAATGTTTTCAGGCAGCAACCAGCGGGCCACGGTGCGAGGCTTCCAATGAGGTGATCGATCGCGCGGCGATCTGTCGGGTGTTCGATCAGTCAAAAAACAGCAATAGCAGTGCCACACCGACAAGGATCGACGCCATGCCGAAAAAACGAATCTGGCCGTCGGCCAGGCTGCCGATGCGCCGCACGACCGAGCGCCACGACGACGGCGAGAAGAAGGGCAAAAGCCCCTCGAATACCAGCATCAGTGCTATGGCGGCGACAACGGTCTGCATGGGGCCCCGGCGAACGATCAAGCGCTGGCAAAGACGGCTGCCGCCATCAGTGCGTCGCGCCCGCACTGCCGGAACCCTTCATGTACTTGAAGAACTCCGACGACGGGTCGACGACCAGCATGTCCGATCGGCTCTTGAAGCTCTGTCGATAGGCATCAAGACTGCGGTAAAAGGCGTAAAACTCCGGATTGGCGCCAAATGCGCCCGCATAGATCGCGGCGGCCTTGGCATCGCCCTCGCCTTTGACGCGTTGCGCGTCACGATACGCCTCGGCCAGCAGCACTTCGCGCTGCCGGTCGGCGTCGGCCTTGATCTTTTCGGCCTCGGCGGCCCCGATCGAGCGCTGTTCGTTGGCCACGCGCTTGCGTTCGGCAACCATGCGCGGATAGACCGATTCACTCATGATTTCCGGCACGAAATCGACGTGACGAAGACGCACGTCGACGATTTTCACGCCCAGATCCTTGACCCGATCCTGAACCGCGAGGCGGATTTCCTCCATCGCCTTGTCGCGATCGCGCGACAGGATTTCAACGACCGTGCGCTTGTTCACCGCCTGGTTCATAGCGTCGCGCACCAGCGTGGACATGCGGTCCTCGGCAGCGCGCTCGCTGCCCTGAAAGCTGATCCAATACGCGCTCGCATCGGTCACGCGCCACTTCACAAAGGAATCGATCAACAGGTTCTTTTTCTCCGAGGTCTGGACGCGATCCGTGGCTGCCGAGTCGATGGTAAGAATGCGCTTGTCCACCGTTTCGATGTTCTGAAACGGAGGGGGCATCTTGAAGTGCAGTCCCGGATCGCTGATCACCCGCACGATGTGGCCGAGCTCGAACACGATCGCGAACTGGCGCTGGTCGACGATGAAGACCGATAGGCGGAATATGACCAAGACGATCGCCAGGACGATGGCGGCAACGACAACGCGATTCATCGATTCACCGCCCTTCCCGATCGCGACTACGCGATGTGTCCCGGTTGTGATCGGTCACCGCCGTCGAATCCGTGCTGCCCGCCGGGGCCGGCGTCGCGGCGACCGGCGCATGTTGCCCGCCATCGGCCGCGCCTTGTTGCAGCAGGTGATCGAGCGGCAGGTACAGCAATTGTGAATTGTTGTGCGTATCGACCAGCAGTTTGGTGGTACTGCTGAAAATCTGCTGCATCGTGTCCAGATACATGCGCTCGCGCATGACAGCCGGCGCCTTGGCGTACTCCGTCAACACCTGGCGGAAGCGCGACGCATCGCCTTGGGCGGTTTCCACGACCTTGACCCGATATCCTTCGGATTCCTGGATCAGACGCGCGGCATTGCCACGCGCACGCGGAACGACGTCGTTGGCATATGCCTGCCCTTCGTTGATCTGGCGCTCCTTGTCCTGCACTGCCTTGGAGGCATCGTCAAAGGCCGCCTGGACCTGGTCCGGCGGCTGGGCATTCTGGATTGCCACGGCCGAAATCAGCAGCCCGGTGCTGTACCGGTCCAACATAGCCTGCATTCCCACGCGCACCTCATCGGCGATCTGCTGGCGCGATCCGAACAGCACTTCGTCCATGGTGCGCCGCGCGACAACCTCGCGCATCGAGGACTCCGCGGTCTGCAGTACCACCTGGCTTGGATCGCCATCGTGCGCGTCTTTGGTGAAACGACTGCCATAGACGTAGTCCCGTGCCCCATCCGGACCGTCCTTGACGCGGTACTGCACCTCAAACTGCATGTCGACGATGTTCTCGTCGTCGGTTAGCATGAGCGCTTCCTTGAGCCGGTCCTGGCCACCGCGCATGCCAATGTCAACCTTGCGCTGGGTAAATACATCGACGATCTCGTTTGCCTGGATCGGCCACGGGGCGCGCCAGCGCAGTCCTGGTAGCGTGGTCGAGTCGTAGCGACCGAAGGTCGATACCACTCCGACCTGACCTTCCTGCACCGTGTAGATCCCGGTGCACATCCAGATCAGGAACGCCGCCGCCAATACCACGGTCACGCCGATCCCGGCCTGACGCGAGTCGTGGGGCGAACCGCCACCGGCGCCGTCACCGCCGCGGCCGAACAATCGAGTCAATCGCTGGTTGAAGTCGCGCCAGAGTTCATCCAGATCGGGAGGCCCATCCGAGCCGCCAGGGCGTCGCGGCGAGCGCGGCCCTTCGGAGTTGCTTCCGCCGTCGCTTCGCCCCCATGGTGGTTCGTTCATGGACATCGCCATCGCACGATCAGAATGCATCGAAGATGTTGCTGCGTTCCAATGGGGAGCGGTGCAGATCACTTTGGGCATCGGTCGACGGGCCATTAGCGTGGGACGGGCTGGCCGCCGGTGCCATCTCCGGGTCAAGACCTGGGTCATGCTCTGCGGCCATCGCCTCCCCGCCGCGACCGCGCATTCGTTCGGCAATCCGGTCAGCGATCACCTTGCGCAGCAAATCGATTCCATCGCCATTATGCGCACTTAACCAAACTTGATCGATGCTACCACAGGCATCGCGCTCGACGCCGGCGGCGCGTGCGAGCCGATCCACCTTGTTGTAAACCTGCAGCCGCGGAACCTGCTGCGCGCCGATCTCCTCGAGAACACGTTCGACTTCCTGGGCCTGCTCGGCGCGTGCCGGGCTGGCGGCGTCGATCACGTGGAGCAGCAAGTCGGCGTGTGCCGTTTCATCGAGCGTCGAGCGGAATGCTTCCACCAGGGTGTGCGGCAACGCACGGACAAATCCGACCGTGTCCGACAGGACGAAGGCAACGCCGGGAGCCGCGACGCAGCGCCGCGACGTCGTGTCCAGGGTTGCAAATAATTGGTCCGCGCAATACGCATCGGCGTGGGTGAGCGCGTTGAACAGGGTCGATTTGCCGGCGTTGGTATAGCCGACCAGCGAGACCCGATACACGCCACCACGCATTCGTGCACGCCGCTGGGTGCCGCGCTGGCGCTCGAGTATGCGCAGCTTTGTCCGTAGCTGACGCACGCGCACGGCGATCATGCGTCGGTCCAACTCTATCTGCTTTTCACCGGGGCCACCGCGCAGGCCGATACCGCCGCGTTGGCGCTCCAGGTGGGTCCAGCCGCGCACCAGGCGCGTCGAAAGGTAGTCGAGTTGTGCCAGCTCGACCTGGAGTTTGCCCTCTCGGCTCTGCGCCCGGCGGGAAAAAATGTCCAGGATCAGGGCGGTGCGATCGAGCACCGGCAGGGCAAGTTCGCGCTCAAGATTGCGCTGCTGCACCGGGGAAAGCTGGGCGTCGATGACCAGGGCCGAGGCCCCCAGATCGGCCGCACGCTGGTGCAGTTCCTTGACTTTCCCGCTGCCCAGGTAAAACGCCGGATCCGGGCGGTCGCGGCGCGCCTGGACGAGCTCCGTGACCGTCATCCCGGCGCTCTGGACCAGTTGCTGCAATTCCTCCTGCGCCTCGGGATCAAACGGCCCACCGCGCAAGGCGACCTGCACCAGCAAGGCGCGCGGCGGCACGGCCGCGCCGGACGCGCGATCGCTGCTCAGGCTTCGGTCTCCGCGTTCAAGTTCACCGGGCGCGCAGGCACGACGGTGGAAACCGCGTGCTTGTATACCATCTGCGTCACGGTGTTGCGCAGCAGGACAACGTACTGGTCGAACGATTCAATCTGGCCCTGCAACTTGATTCCGTTGACCAGGTAGATCGACACAGGCACATGTTCCTTGCGCAACGCGTTGAGGAACGGGTCTTGTAGAAGTTGGCCCTTATTGCTCATGCTAGCTCCGGTCAAATGTCGGGGACGGCGAGCACGCACGCCCCTTGTTATGCGCCCGATCGTACGGGTGCAAATACCGGCCGACGGTGGATGAAAACCGCGGCCGCTGATTCAATCTACTGGAAAAGCGCGTCCTTTGCCAGCGCGCCCTTTGCCCGAGCGGACGCGCGATTGGACAAAGGGGTTGGTGCTGCTGCGAAACTCGATGCGCAACGGCGTGCCCAGCAATTCAAACTCCTTGCGAAACCATCCTTCCAGGTAGCGGCGGTAGTTGTCCGGAACGTGGGACAGCGAATTGCCATGCACGATGATCAAGGGCGGATTCGAGCCGCCCTGATGCGCATAGCGCATCTTGGGTCGTGACAAGCCGGAACGTGCCGGCTCCTGCCGCTCTACGGCAGCCCGCAATGCCCGCGTCAGCTTGGGCGTCGCCAACTTGGCAAAGGCCGCCCGCTCGGCGGCCACCACCGAGCTCATCAGGGCCCCCAGCCCGGTTCCGCGCAACGCCGAGATCTGGTGAATCCGGGCCCAATTGAGGAAATGCAGCTTGCGGTCCAACTCTCGTCGAATCCGTTCGCGTTGCTCCGGATTGAGCCCGTCCCACTTGTTGATACCCAGCACCAGCGCTCGGCCGCTCTCGAGAATATACCCTGCGATATGCGCATCTTGCTCGGAAATCTCGGAGGCCGCATCCAGCAGCAGGACTACGACGTTGGCCTGGTCGATCGCCTGCAGGGTTTTGACCACTGAAAACTTCTCAATGGTCTCAAACACCTTTCCCTTGCGCCGCAGCCCGGCGGTATCGATAAGAACAAAGTCCTGCCCGGCATATTCGAACTCGACCTCGATCGCGTCGCGCGTGGTGCCCGGCGTGTCGTAGGCGATCATGCGGTTTTCCCCGAGTAACGCATTGACCAGGGTCGACTTGCCGACGTTGGGACGGCCGACGATGGCTACCCGGTTGCGCGGGCGCGTGGTGTCGGTGCCCGGCGGCAATTGCGGCTCCGCCGAAGCGGCCACGACGTGCGGCGCCAGCGCCGCTTCCATCAGGGACTGGACGCCTTCGCCGTGTGCTGCCGCAATCGGATGTGGCGGACCGAGCCCGAGCTCAAAGAACTCGGCCAGCGCCGCTTCGCTTAGCCCTTCCGCCTTGTTGACGGCGGGCAGGATGCGCCGGCCGGTAACACGCAGGCGTTCGGCGATCCTGCGATCGTGTGCGGTCAATCCAGTGCGCGCGTCCATTACGAACAGCAGCACATCGCTCTCCGCAATGGCCTGTTCGGCCTGCTGGTTGACCGCTTGTTGCATACCGCTGCTGTCGGCCGGGTCAAATCCCCCGGTATCTATGACGGTGCTGGCAACCGGGCCGATCCTGGCCTCACCGTAGTGGCGGTCGCGTGTGAGCCCCGGCGCATCCGCCACCAGGGCAGCGCGCGAACGCGTCAAACGATTGAAAAGCGTCGATTTGCCGACGTTGGGCCGACCGACGATCGCGACAACGGGTTTCACGGTGGCGATGTTCAATTTCCTAACTGCCGCCCGGCGTAAGCAAGAGCAGGTGTCCGCGCGCCGTCTGGAACACGGCCCCGCCGTTCCATGCCTGCGGTGTACTGATCACGGGACCCGCACCGGCGTCGAAGCGTCCGACAAGCTTGCCGTCCTCGGTGCCCAAGAAGAGGATCTTGCCCTCGAAATCACCCATAGCCAGCTGTTTGCCGATGACGACCGGTGCGCTGAGGCCACGGTTTGCGAGCGCGGCAGTCTGCCACATGCCCGCGCCCGAACTGCGCTGGAACGCACTCACATGCGAACTCGCGTCGACACCGAAGACGGCATCCGCGGAAACCGCGACGCCGGCGCCCGCGGAAAATTCGCGCGCCCAGTGCAGGTCGCCGTTGCGCGAATCAAAGCAGCCGATGCGCCCCTGGGCCGAAGCGGTACAGACATCATTGTCCACAAGGCCGGGCAGGCCTATTACGTCGGCAAGCCGTTCCACCTCGGTCGCGCCCTTGGGCTCGGAAACCGCAGCTTCCCAGCGAGCCGCGCCGTTGTCCAAGGCGATGGCTCCCAAGCGGCCGCCGGCGAAACCCACCAGCACGCTTTCACCGGAAAAGACAATGTCCGCCTCCACGCGCAGGGACAAGGACGGTGGCTGCTTTTGAAAGACCCAGCGGCGCTTGCCGGTGGCAGCCTCGTAGGCCGTGATGCGCTGGTCGGTCGATCGCACCAGCACGAGACCATGTCCCACCAGGGGCGGCGCGATGACATCGCTAGGCGCCTGTGCCTGCCACAGCTGCTTGCCTTCGGCGTCGAGGGCGACGACATTGCCGCGCGGACCGGCGACGGCAACCGTCAGCCCGTCGCTACCTACGCCTGCCGCGATGCCCCCCTCGACCGGGACACGCCAAAGCTCCTTGCCCGAGGACGGATCCAACCGTACGAGCTTGCCCCGGGAGGCGGCAAAAATCGTGTGCTCGAGCACGCAGGGACGCAGGAACGTGCCCGCCGAGTCGCCCAGGTCAATTTCCCAGTTGCGCTGGATCTGGATCGGTGCGGCGATCGGCGTCAGGGCCGTCGGCTTGTTCACCGCCTGGGAACTCGACGAACAGGCCGCCAGTAGCATGAGACTGCCGATTAGCGGCAAAATCGCGACCCGGCCAAGGCCTGCCGGCCAGGGACCAAAGGACAGCCGCATTTCAACCTGCCGCCGGCAAGGCATCGAACTTGGACTGGATCATGGGTCGCAGCTGGCTTTGCGCGCCAGCCTGCTCTAGAGCCTTCGCATAGGCGGCGCGGGCCTCGGCCGTCTTACCTTGCGCCAGCAGCAGATCGCCGCGACGATCGGAAAATTCGGCTGCCATTGCCGCCGGCACGTCGGCCTGCAGCAGCGCAAGCGCCTCCTCGTAGGCCTTCTCATCGAGCAGTATGCCGGCCAGGCGCAGGCGCGCCAGCGCCGCCCACTCCCGGTTGCCGGACTTGTCGATGACCCAATGCAGTTGCGCCTTGGCCGCAGCGCTGTCGCCCGTCGCCAGGCTCGCACGCGCCTGCGCCAGAGCAACCAGGCCGGCATAGGCGCTCGAACCGTACCGCTGTACCAGCGTACCGGCGAGGTCCCGGGCCTTGGAGCTGTCCTGCGCCGCGACCGCCTGCTGGTACTGCTCGTACAGGATCGAGGCCGCAGTGGACTCACGCTGCTCGTACCAGCGCCAGCCCCAATTGCCGGCAACTACAGCCAACGCCAGTAACGAGACGCCGATCAGCCAGTTCGCGTACTGCTCGAACCACGCCTTCAAGGCCGAAATCGATTCCTGCTGCTCTACGTCGTACGCCATCGCAATGGTTCCCCGTCATTTGTCGCCCGACATCCGCGCCGGACCGCGCTTTATTGCTCGGAAAGATCGTCTTCCGCACACAGTGCATCGACCAGACGCTGCGCCAATTGGTCCGCGGACACACGCGCCTGGCGCGCAAAGGGCGCAGATTCATTGGCCGGACGCAAGGCCTTGACCGTGGCCGCGGATTCGGCCACTTCTTCGGCGCCCAGGATCACCGCAAATTCGGCACCGCTGGCATCGGCCTTTTTCATCTGGGATTTCAAGCTCGCCTCGCCCGCGTGGAGTATTACGTCCACGCCCGCGTCCCGTATCTGCTCGGCGGCGCGCAGAGCGGCGTCGTATGTGCCGCCGCCTTGGTGCAAGACGTAGACGTCGCACACCGCCCCGGCATCCTCGGCCGCGCCCATGAGTTCGAGCACCCGTTCGACGCCAATCGAGAAACCGCAGGCAGGCGTGGGCCGGCCTCCGAGCAATTCGAACAGCCCATCATAGCGGCCGCCGCCGCAGATGGTTCCCTGCGCGCCTAGGCGATCGGTAACCCACTCGAACACCGTAAGATTGTAATAGTCCATGCCCCGCACCAGGCGGGGGTTGATCTCGAAAGCGATGTTTTCCTGGCGCAGCAACTGCTGCACGCGCTCGAAATGCGCCAGCGATTGAGTGTCTAGGTAATCCATCAGGCGCGGCGCATGCTCCAGTACCGCCTGCGTACCGGGATGCTTGGAGTCAAGAACGCGCAGGGGATTGGTCTCGACCCGGCGCTGCGCGTCGGCGTCGAGTTCCGAACGATGCGCCTGCAAATAAGCGATGAGGTCCTGGCGGTGGCGCATGCGTTCGGCCGCCTCGCCCAGGGTATTGAGCTGCAGGCGCACGGGACCGAGTTCGAGCGTTTTCCACAGGCGCTGCAGCAATAGCATCTGCTCGACCTCCACCTCCGGGCCGGCAAACCCCAATGCCTCGGCGCCGATCTGATAGAACTCGCGGTAGCGGCCGCGCTGCGGACGTTCGTGGCGAAACATCGGTCCGTAGTACCAGAGCCGGCATGGTCCGTCGTGCAGCAAAGTGTGCTCGATGGCGGCTCGTACCACCCCGGCCGTATTCTCCGGTCGTAGCGTCAGCGAATCACCATTGAGCGCGTCGACGAAGGTATACATCTCCTTTTCGACGATGTCCGTGACCTCGCCGAGGCTGCGGCGGAAAACCGCCGTCGGCTCGACGACCGGTGTGCGGATGTAGCAATAGCCGTAACTGCGCAATGCCGCGATCGCTAGGCCCTGGAATCTCTCCAGCGTCGGGGCCGAGGACGGCAGCAAATCGTTCATGCCGCGCACGGCGCTGATCTTGGAATGGCGCATGGGAAAAGAAAAAAGTGTCGGTTAGTCGGCGCGCGCCGGCACCGACCCCGAGCAGGCCTGGCCGTATCGCGATTGAACATACTCGTCGACCAATGCCTGGAACTGTTCCGCGATGCCCTCGCCTTTGAGTGTTACGGCATGCCGGCCATCGACGTATACCGGTGCAACCGGGGTCTCGCCCGTGCCCGGCAGGCTGATGCCGATGTCGGCGTGCCGGCTTTCCCCGGGGCCGTTGACCACGCATCCCATCACGGCGACTTTCATCGCTTCCACGCCTTGGTACCGGGTACGCCACAGCGGCATCTGCACCCGCAGATGCGTTTGGATCTTCTCGGCAAGTTCCTGGAACACGGTGCTGGTCGTGCGCCCGCAGCCCGGGCAGGCTGCCACCATGGGCGAAAACGCCCGCAAGCCCAGCGATTGCAGGATTTCCTGCGCAACGACGACCTCGCGCGTGCGCGACTCTCCCGGCTGCGGCGTAAGCGACACTCGAATCGTGTCGCCGATTCCTTCCTGCAGCAGGACGGCCAGCGCCGCGGTCGAGGAGACGATGCCCTTGCTGCCCATACCGGCTTCGGTCAAGCCCACGTGGAGCGGAAAGGCGCAACGCTTTGCCAGTTCACGGTAGACCGCAACGAGGTCCTGGACCCCGCTTACTTTGGCCGAGAGGCAGATCCGATCGGCCGCCAGACCCAGGGCCACCGCGCGCTCGGCGCTGTCGATCGCCGAGCGCACCAGCGCCTCGCGCAGCACCGCACCGGCATCTTGCGGTTCTGCCAACTGCGAGTTGGCATCCATTAGCGAGGCGAGCAGGTCCTGGTCCAGGCTGCCCCAGTTCACACCGATGCGCACCGGCTTATCGTAGCGACAAGCGAGCTCGATCAACTGCGCGAAGTTGTCCTCGCGGCGCGATCCGGTTCCGACATTGCCCGGATTGATGCGGTATTTCGATAGGGCGGCGGCACACTCGGGAACCTGCACCAGCAGACGGTGGCCGTTGTAGTGGAAGTCGCCGATTAGTGGAACATCGACGCCACGCGCATCGAGTCGTTCGCGGATCGCGGCCACTGCGCGCGCCGCTTCCATCGTATTGACGGTGATGCGTACCAGTTCGGATCCGGCAAGCGCTAGCTCCGTGACCTGGGCAGCCGTGCCGTCGATGTCCGCCGTATCGGTGTTGGTCATCGATTGAACCGCCACCGGACTCGAACCACCAATGGCGACGCGTCGTGTCCCCCAAGCCACCTCCATTTGTCGCGTTTGCCGGCGCAGCAGCGGCCCGGGTGCCCTGCCCGATCCCGTCGCACCGACCGCGATACCGCCGGCCGGATTAGGAACCGCAATACGCACAACCTGCCTCACGTCGGAGCGACCCCCTGCTGTTTTCGATGCTGTCATTCCAGCGTCAATCGTGCAACGCCGTTGGGGTTGGTATATCGGCCCAGATCGACTGCTGCACCGCGAAACTGTACCTCTACGCCCGCCGAATTGCCGACGACAACACGCAGGGGTGCCGTACCCTTGATGGTCTGCACCGTACCGGCTGCGCAAATCTGCGACAGCAAGGTGGCTCCATCGGACTGGACGACCTCAATCCAGGCCTCGGAGCGGATTCGCAGAACCAATGCCGCGGGACCCGCCGTAGGGGATGTTGGCGCCGGCAATTGTTCCTCATTGGGCGTCTTGCCGGGCGCCTCAGCCACCGGCCGGGAAGCCGACGTGGGCGCTGCTGTGGTAATTCCCACGGCACTCGTCGCTGCACCGCCGGTCATCATTTCGGGCGTAGCGGCGGACTCCTGCGGTGCGCCACTGCGCGGGACCGCCTCAAGCGCGACGACCGGGGCGGGAGCAGGGCCAGAGGTGGCATCCGCTACCGGCGCCGCCGGGGCCGCGGTCGGTTT
>OMSW01000046.1:0-11035 GCA_900290295.1 Burkholderiales bacterium | reverse complement strand
CCGGCACCACCGGCGCGGCCGGCGCCGATTGCCGCCGCGGTACCAGGATTCCCACTAGACCGGCGAGCACCAAGGCCAGGATCGCAAAGCCGATGATGGACTTGGAGCCATCGCCGAAGCGCGCCAGCCGGAATGAACCGACGGTTGGCCCCTCGAGAGTGCTCGGACCCACGCCGGAGCGTCGATTCAGATCCTCGAGCAAAGGTCCCGGGTCGAGCTTCAATTCGCGCGCGCAGCTGCGAAGGAAGCCGCGAACATAGATCAGCGTGGGCAAGGCCTGCAGATCGCTCATTCATCGTAGCGCGCATGGTGCATGGAATCGGCCTGCGGCGAGTCGGGGAAGCGCGTCTGCAGCTGCTCGGCGTAACGCCGCTCGGTGGCCACATCCTTTTTTGCGTGGGCAATGCGCGCGCCCAGCCATAGGACTTCGGCGTTGGGCTCGGTCGAGTTCACCAAAAGATTGAAGTAGAAGTCACAACGATCGAAGCGACGCTCATGCAAATACATCTGCGCGAGCTGGAACTTCGCCACCGGGCTGGTCGCATCGGCTGCCAATGCGCGCAGCAGGTATTTCTCGGCATCGGTGTCGTCGTGGATGCGCAGCAAGCACAGTCCGGCGTTTTGCAGCGCGCGCGCCGGGCTCTCGTAGAGACGATTCGAGGCCGCCCGGTCAAAATATTTGATGGACTCGCGCTCGTGGCCGGTCTGGCACAAGAACCAGCCGTAGTTGTTGTTCAAATCCGGATTGTCGCGATCGATCGACAATGCCCGCTGAAAGCTGGTCTCGGCCTGGGACACCTGGCCCAGATCCATCAGCATCAGGCCGAGCAGACCGTAGGCGACGGCCGAGTTGGGGTCGAGGTCGATCGCGCCGCGCGCCGTCTCGATCGCGATCTGCAGCTGGCCGCTTTGGTAGTAATTCGCGGCGAGCTGCAGCCGGACGGCAGCGCGTTTTTTTGCGTCGCCTTCCGATACGCCTGGAATGGCGGTACCCGGAGGAACCTGCGTACCGTTGACAGTCGTGGTCGTGCGGCAGGCGGTGAGCATCACTAGCGCAATACAGAAGAGGCTTGCACGCACGGACCACGGGGGGCACCACCGGCTCCAGCACGCGGGCGAAGACCCTTCTGGCTCGGCCTGTCTTGCCGGGTGCACAGCGATGCTCATGCTGCCGTCGACACGGCCGGTACCAGAGGAATGGACGCGCGGCGCGCAGCCACGTCCGTACGATCGCGCACCGCACCGGCAAGCTGTCCGCAGGCGGCATCGATGTCCTCACCGCGCGTGCGTCGCACCGTCGTCACGATGCCGCCTTCGGTAAGGATGCCGGCAAAATCGCGCACCCGCTGCGCATCCGAGCGTCGCAGGTCCGAACCCGGAAACGGATTGAACGGTATCAGGTTGAACTTGCACGAAATGTCGCCGACGCGCTTGATGAGTTCGCGCGCGTGGCGGTCGCTGTCGTTGACGCCCGCAAGCATGATGTATTCGAATGTGATGAAGTCGCGGGGCGCGTGCCGCAGATAACGCACGCACGCCGCCAATAGCTCGGGCAGAGGGTATTTGCGGTTCATGGGAACGAGTTCACTGCGCAGGGCATCGTTGGGTGCATGCAGCGAAACGGCCAGGGCGACCGGGCAGTCACGCGCAAGTCGGTCGATCATCGGCACCATGCCAGAGGTCGATACCGTAACGCGGCGCCGCGAAAGACCGTAGGCGTCGTCGTCGAGCATGAGGCGCAGGGCGGGCAGCACCGCATCATAATTTTGCAACGGCTCGCCCATGCCCATGAGCACGACATTGCTGATGGCGCGTGTCGCGCTTTCCGGCCCGGCATGTCCAACGTTCGTCGGCTGCCCGTCGGCCCGCGGGCGCAATTCGCGCTCGGCCATCCAGAGCTGTCCAATGATCTGCGCGGTCGTGAGGTTGCGGCTGAACCCCTGCATGCCAGTGGCGCAGAAGCGACAATTCACGGCGCAACCGGCCTGGGTCGAGATGCACAAGGTCGCACGATCGGGCTCCGGGATGTAGACGGCTTCGACGGCTTCGCCCTGCCCGACATCCAACAGCCACTTGCGTGTGCCGTCGGGAGAAGCGCCGCTGCGCAGTACCGGTGCCGCCCGAACGCACGCGCCCCTCGCAAGTTTCTCGCGCAGGCTGCGCGCAATGTCGCTCATCTGGCCGAACTCAGCCGCCCCGCGGCGGTGGATCCAGCGCATAACCTGGCGCGCGCGAAAGGGCCTCTCGCCCAGCGTTTCGAACCACGAGGTCATGCCGTCGCGGTCGAAATTCAACAGATTAACGTCGCCCATCATTGCCGCAACGGTCGTCAGTGCCTGTGGTCGGAGTCGGGTCGCCGGCGATGGTCAGCGCCGGTGTATTGCCAGGGTCGGAAAAAAGAAAGCGACCTCGGCCCGGGCGGTGTCGGCACCATCGGAGCCATGCACCGCGTTCGCGTCGATGCTGTCGGCAAAATCGGCCCGTATCGTGCCCGCAGCCGCTTTTTTCGGGTCGGTAGCTCCCATGAGATCGCGGTTGCGTGCGATGGCTCCTTCGCCTTGGAGTGCCTGGACAAAAATTGGCCCGGAAATCATGAACTCGACCAGATCCTTGAAGAAAGGACGCTCACGATGAACCGCATAGAACGCCTCCGCCTCGCGCCGCGACAGGTGCAGCATGCGCGCCGCGACAACCTGCAAACCTGCCGATTCAAAACGCGCCACGATCTGACCGATCACGTTCTTGCGAACGGCGTCAGGCTTAAGGATGGACAAGGTGGTCTCAATTGCCATGCAGAATCTCCGCCAAGGCGGATCCCATTTGAAAAATATCTTGAAAAATTAATAACTTGCGAGAAAATTTCGGAGCGAATTGTAGCACGTGGGGCCTTGCGCCAGCGCGATCGGCAGGCAAAGCGAAGGCCGAAACGGGCTGCATTTCACAAGATCACACAGCAGACTCCGATCCGCCAGGCTCGAGTACCGCAATGGACTCGACGTGGGACGTATGGGGAAACATATTGACGACGCCGGCGGCACGTAGCTGCCAATTTGCCTGGTGCACGAGCCAGCCGCAATCGCGCGCCAAGGTCGCAGGATTGCAGGACACGTACACAAGGCGCCGTGGCGGCGGTACGTCGCCGGCCAGGGCCTGGATCACGGCCAGCGCACCGTCGCGCGGCGGATCCAATAGAACACGGTGGATGACTCCTCCCGCTGCCCGGCACAGGTCGACCCAATCAGCGGCAGTCCAGGCAAACAGGTTGCGAATTGCAAAGCGTGTCTTTTGCCCCAGGCCGGCAACGTTTGCCGCGCTGGCGGCACGCAGCAACAGCGGCGCGCTGCCTTCCAGACCCAGCACGAGACGAGCGCGGGTTGCCAGAGGCAGCGTGAAATTTCCCATGCCGCAAAAGAAGTCGGCAAGGACCTCGTCGGCCTCGGGAGCAAGCAGTGCCACGGCGCGGCGCACCAGCACTTCGTTGGTACGATGATTGACCTGGGTGAAATCGGTTGGCCGAAATGGCAGGGACAAGCCGAACTCGGGTAGGGGTAGCGATAGCTCGTCCGCGCATTGCGGATCGAGCGGTTCGGCACTGTCCGGGCCGGCGGTCTGGATCCATAAGGAAACTGCGTGCTGGCGCGAAAATTCCGCGAGCAACACGCGGTCCGCCTCCGTGAGCGGCGCCAGGGTACGCAGTACCAGCACGGTTGTATCCTGGGCAACCGCCACCTCGATTTGCGGTAGGCGATCGCGGATCGACAGGCTCCCTACAAGTGCGCGCAGCGGCACAAGCAGACAGGACACGGATGGGGCCAGGACCGCGCATTGACGCATGTCCGCCACGTAGCTGCTGGCGCGCTCGTGAAAGCCCACCAGCACGCCGCCCTTGCGTTCGATGTAGCGCACCGTTAGGCGGGCACGGTGCCGGTAGTGCCAGGTCAGACCGCAAACCGGCCGCAAGATCATCTCGGGCCGAACATGCCCGATGCGCCCGAGCGTCTCCTCGAGCATGCGCTGCTTCATCGAAACCTGGGCGCGCGCGTCCAGGTGCTGCATGGAACAGCCGCCACAACTGCCGGGCGCCAAGCCAAAATGCGGGCAGCGCGGTGCCGTGCGCAAACTGCTCGGCCGTAGCACTTTCACGGCAATTCCCGTGTCGAACCGGGCCTTGGAACGGCTGCGCTGCCAGAGCACCCGCTCGCCGGGCAAGGCCCCCTCGATGAACGCCACCTTGCCGTCAATTCGAGCCACGCCGCGGCCCTCCAGGTCGAGCGACTCCACCTCGGCGATCTGCGGCTCAGCCGCGGCGCTCGGCTCCCGGCCAAGGTGCGCAATGCGAGGCGTCGGCACTAGGACTATTCCAACGCGTCGTCATCGGGGCCCCAAGCGGCGAGAAATTCGCGCCAGTGCGAGCCAGCCGTCTGCTGCAGGCTCCGGCGAACGAGTTCCATCTCGGCGGCGTACGCCGCCGCGCTGAGCAAGCCACGCATTTTCTGGAATCGGCAGTACAGCAGGAACGTATTGACGACGTCCGTTTCGCAATAGTTGCGGATGAGTTCGATCTGGCCGTCGCAATACGCGTCCCATACCTTGTCGCCCGCCATTCCGAGCTTGCCCGCAAATCCGCACAGCCTGGCCAGCTCATCCAGCGGCGCGGCCGCCCTGCCCTGGTACATGGCCAGCACGTCCATCAGGTCGGTATGGCGCGCGTTATAGCGGCTGAGGTAGTTGTTGTAACGAAATTCGCGGTCCTCATCGCCGGTTTCCCAGTAGCGCGCCGCAACCACACCGTGCACGAGAGCACGGTAATGCAACACCGGCAGATCAAAGCCAGCACCGTTCCAGCTCACCAGTTGCGGCGTGTAGCGATCGAGCAGGCGAAAAAAATCCTGTACGACTTTGGCTTCGCCGTCGCCGGGATTGCCCAGGCAGCGCACCCGAAATCCACTGTCATCTCGAAATGCACAACCAATGGCAACGATTCGATGCTGGTGCAAGGGCAGAAAATCATTGCCACCCGTGTGCTCGCGGCGCTCGGCAAATACCTGCGCCGCCAGATCCCGATCGCCAAGAGCGGCCCACTGCGGTCGCAGCCGCCGCAGCCCGGCGATATCCGGGATCGTTTCCAGGTCAAAGGCCAGGACCGGGGTCACGCGCATGCTCGCTGCAAGCTGCGCTTAACGCGCCGGCAACAGGCCCAGCGGATCGACAGGAACACCCTTGCGGCGTGCCTCAAAGTGCAGGCTGGGCGTTGCGCCGTCGGTCTTGCCCGCGGTGGCGATCGGTTGACCGCGGGTAACCGCCTGACCCTGCGTCACCAGTATCGTCTTGTTGCGCGCGTACACCGAGAGCAGACCATCTGGGTGCTTCAGAATCACCAGATTGCCATAGTCGCGGGGGCTGCCGGTATAGCTCACCTCGCCGTCGGCCACCGCCACCACCTTGGCGTCCTGATCGACGGCAATGTCGATCCCCTTGGAGTGCACCGGATCAAACTTTACGGTCACCCGCCCGTACAAGGGCCAGATCCAGGTCACGGGCGCCGTGGTCCTCGAAGCGTCCGCTGGTGGCGGATTAGCTGCCGCGTTGGCCACCACCTGCGAACTGCTGCCGGGCGCTACCGCGTTGGCGGCCTGCGCAGCCCCGCCCCCAGAGACCAGGCCGGCAGCCGGCACTCCGGCCGAACTGCTGGCCGCGTCCGTGGCGCTCGCGACCGCGCCGGCGGACAGCGCGCTAACCGGTGCTGCATCCAGGGAGCGCGTTTCCACCGCGCTGGTCCCGGGTGCCGCAATCGCGTGAACCTCGGCCTCGGCCGGCTCCACCGGCTCCCTGTTCGCAAACGCCCCGGCCGGCCCTTGCGCACCGGCTTGCTGCGCTGTGGGCGGTCGCACGCGCAGGCGCTGGCCAACAGCGATCGGGCCATTCTCCCCAATCCCATTCCATCGCGCCAGATCCTGGACGTCACAATGAAATGTCGTGGCAATGCGAACCAGCGTATCGCCCTTTTGTACTGTGTACATGCCCTCGGCCGAGACCTGAGCCGGGGAGCCGGCCGCCGCGACCTGCCCCGCTCGCATCGGCGCTGAGTCCGGAGCCGGCCGCGTGGAGCGGTCGATGATCGGGGCCTCGCTAAGCGAGGTCTCCGCGCAGGCGCCCAGGAGTGCCGCCGCAATGACCAGCGCCGCTACTCTCACGTGCGCGAACCCTGGCAACTTTCCGTCATGCTTTGCCCTCACCACCGTGCGTCTCCCTGCAAGCCCCAATGCTCAGGCGGCGATCACCCCGCCCAACAAGGGGACGAACCGGACCGGCTCGATCTTCCGGCAGATCCAACGGCCCTGCGCGTCCCTGCTCAGTACCGAAAGTTGTTGATTTTCCTCCCCCAAGGGCGCAACAACGACGCCATTTGGCGCGAGCTGCTCGCCCCAGGCTTGGGGGATTTCGGCTCCCGCGGCCGCCGCGATGATGGCGTCAAACGGCGCTTCGGCTGCCAACCCGTCCGCTCCATCGCCGTAGGCCAGGCGGACGGTGGCCAGCCGCAGAGGACGCAGGTTGCTGCGCGCGCGCTCGTGCAAGGCGCGCACGCGTTCAATGGAATAAACCTCACCGAAAAGCTGCGCAAAGACGGCCGCCGCATAGCCTCCGCCCGTGCCGATTTCCAGTACCCGCGCCGTGCGCGGCGTGGCCATCGACCCGATCGCAAGCTCCGCGCTGCGGGCGACGATGTACGGCTGCGAGATCGTTTGGCCATGCCCCAGTGGCAATGCGCAATCGTCATAGGCCCGGCTCGCCAGCGCGGCGTCCACGAACAGGTGCCGCGGCACGGCCGCCAATGCCGTCAGTACGCGCGAGTCGCGAACACCGAGCTCGCGCACGCGCTCGACCATGCGCTGGCGTACACGCGCCGATGTCAGCCCCGTATTGCCCAGTGCGTCATTGCGCCGCTGCGTCACGCCTTAAGCCATTCGGAAATGGTGCCCAATTGCTCGACATGGGTCAGATCGATCTGCAAGGGCGTGATCGATACCAGGCCGGAAGCAACGGCGTGAAAATCCGTCCCCGGACCGGCAAGCCGTGCCTCGCCAGCGGATCCGACCCAGTAGATCGTCTCACCGCGCGGACTGGTATCGCGAATGACCGGTTCGGCCTGGTGACGCTTGCCCAGCCGCGTGCAGCGTATGTCCTGGAGCTGCTCGTACGGCAGATTTGGAATGTTCACATTGAGCAAAAATGGCCCGGCCAGCCGACGCCTGACATAGCGAGCGACCAGGTCCGCGGCCAGACGCGCGGCCGCATCCAGGTGGGCATGTCCCTTGTTGACGTGCGAGAACGCAATCGATGGCAAGCCAAAAAGGTATCCCTCCATTGCGGCCGCAACGGTGCCGGAGTAAATCGTGTCATCGCCCATGTTCTGACCGTTGTTGATGCCCGAAACTACCAGGTCCGGCAGCGGATCGAGCAACCCGGTCAGGGCAACGTGCACGCAATCGGTGGGCGTGCCATTCAGGTAGAGGTATCCATTGCCGGCACGGTTCACGGTCAGCGGACGATTTAAGGTCAGGGAGTTGCTGGCACCGCTGCAGTTCTGTTCCGGTGCCACCACCGTGATCTCACCGAAGCGTTGCAGCGCATCGACCAAGGCCAGCAGGCCGGGTGCCAGATAGCCGTCGTCGTTCGAAACAAGGATGTGCATGGCCCGGACCTAGCTGCGCCGCGGTCGACGATCAAAAAGACCGGGAACATCGGTCAGGGCGGCGCAATCGTTCATCCGTACGTCTCTTTTGCTTTCCATGTCCGCGTGCGCAAGTATATCGGAGCGTGACGCCGGTTCGGACTCCGATACGCGATTGACGGCGATTTCGATGTCATCAGAGATGCGCTTGGAGCGACAGAGTGGAACAGCGGTGTTGGAGCGTGCAAGCGCTTGCAGCTCGGACACGGTGCAATAGGATATCCAGGGATCTTCGTAACGCCAGGGGTTCAGAATGAACAATGCCCGCGCTTTGCTGCTGAGAAGCGTGGGCAAGGGCCCCGGTATGACGCAAATCGGAGCACACCGATTGCGAGCCAAGATGGAGCGTCTATGCAGGCGGAACCGGTTCTCAGGGATTCGAGCAAAACATGGAAATACTCCACATACCGTGGACGCGGACATCGATCCGGCGCGTCTTTCTGCCTGGGGCGCGAGTTTCCCGCTGGCGTTCAAAGCCGTTCGCCCAGCGAGCCGAAATTGCACCTTGATGCGGCCAATGCAGTTCCAGGTCGTGAGGACCGACGTGTCGCGGTGAAACTCCTCGATGACAAAAACCTGGACGGGCATTTCGGTGACGTCTCCGCGATCAAGCTCGCTCGGAAATCGGCGCTGAGGCAAGCGCTCGAATCGCACGAGCACAAGGTCCTCGGCCGCAACAGGCTTGGGCTAGTCGGAGCCTACGGTATTTGCTCGCGCGGTCAATTGCTTGCCGGGTGTTTGCAAAGAAAGCCTGTCTGCAAGGCCGGCGGCGAACTGTTCTTCCAGTACGCGGCGCAGGTTGGGACCGCACAGGCGCGCGACCGCAGTCAGTGGCGTCCAAGCAAAGCGGTCCATTTCCGGCCTGCGATGGCCGCTTCGCTCGTCGACGAAAAAGCTCGAACAGACGCACGCCCTGGGCTCCACGCTTGCCCGGGCTACGCAGGCTGCAAATAGATGCAGCAGTTTGGTCGGCCGATACTCCAGCACCCCCAGGTCTTCGAGGTCGATCCCAGAGAGGTCTAGCCCTGCTTCTTCGCGCGCTTCGCGCAAGGCTGTTGCAAGGGGACTCTCGCCAGGGTCGGCTAGTCCCTTGAGCACGTCCCAGTGCCGAGTGCCGGTGGCGTGCGCGAGGAAGACCTCCAAGTCCTCATTGAAAAGCAGCACACCGCAAGAAACGGTTTTGGGCACTTTGGCTAGTCATAGACGCCGCTGCTGCGGCAGCCAGGGTTGCTGCCCGCGCTCGAGGGCGGGCAAGCTTAGCTTGTTAAGTTTTCCGAAACGCCACCGGCTGAGGTAGGAAAGCGTCGAGCGCCGTCAGCCGTTGACGGTCTGAGGGCCGCGACCAAACTTTCAAGCAAACGAAGCAAGGGTCTTGCGAGCTTTCGTGCCAGGCTTTGGTTGCGCTCCGAACAGCTGGCGCGGAGCGTCAGCGCGACGTCGCGGCTGATTGCATCGAATTTGCTCTCCAGACTCGCTATGCAATCTGGCGCGGCGTTGGACATCCTGGCCAGGTTCGCCTCGCGCCGTACGTGGGCGAGACACTGTTCAAGGAGCGGCCGAAGTTGGTCCGGAACTGCGCGAACCATCTTTTCAACCGCGAATGGACTGATCACCAGCGACTCTCCCAGTACCGCGTCGTACTGTGTGACTACCGCCTCGGCTAGGGCGTAGAGTGCATTCGTACAAATGGCAAGGACTCCATCAATTGTCCTCGCAGCACCAAGCGAACCGTTCCCCGTGTTCTTGCTCTTCAGCGTCTCAATGTCGACACGCATGGAATCGAGGAGCTTTGCGAGCGCGGCTGCAATTCGCGCGTCTACCACTTCGCGAAGTTCGCTCATGTTCCAGAAAATGGGTTCGGAACCTGTTTTCCAGACAAGGGCAGACAGAAGGAAGCCGGGTGCCGACATGCCGGTGTGAGCTGCAATTTCGAAGGGGAAAAAGCTGCGCTCCGAGCTGCCATCGAAGATGCCGTGAACGACAATGCCAGCAGCAGTGCCTGCGAAAACGCCGACAGTACCCTGGACCGCCGCGCGAAAAGGATGGGCGGGAGCGAGTGCGCAAACCAACAAGCCAGCCAAAAAGAACAACCAGCCCTCGATTGCGACGTTTTCCGTGGCGGAATACGCACCGTACCATGGGCTAAATCCCACCAACAGGAAGATTGCTGCAAAGCCACCCAGGAGGGGGCTCAGGTCACGTACGGCTCGCTTTCGGGCCAATATGGCGTCGCGCTTGCGGGCGGTTGCGATTCCGAGGCTGATAACCTCGTGCAAGAGCACAACGCGCCCGGCGATCGGTACGCGGCTTTCGGTCTTTTGTTTCTCGCCGAGCCCGCGCCGCTTCACGAGCTGGGCAAATTGCGACACATCTTCCGGAAGCAGCACGGGATTTCGTAGGAGCTCTTCGCGGCACTCGTAGCAGAAAATCGCCGACTCTCGCTCGTGCTTCCACGGACAGGCGGAAAAGATGCCCTCGACCAATTCGCCTTGAGCGTTCGTTGGACGGCCGAAGAACCGTCGGGCAACGTAATGGTGCTTTATGGCATAACTGCGACCGGCAATGCTCGCCTGCGCATAGCTATTGGCTATGCGGTGCAGCGGACATCCACAAATTGCGCACTGCTCGGTCATATGCGGTGCCAGACATCGCTGGACCGGCGCTCGGGCACGCCGATCGGTTCGCGAACTACTTGGACCCCTGACAGAAGAGTAGCAGCCTGCAAAGCGGTGCGGCAGACAGTCGCAGTCCAGTAACTTGCTGAAATAACAATAATTTTTCACCGCCTGCGCGCTCGGCCCTAGCAATGAGGCCTGCCGATGAAAGAGCGCCGTCGTCCGATGAACGGGCTACCCGGAAAACAACAGTTTGCCCCAGGACGAACTGCAGGCCTTCCTTGGAATCGTACAGCTAGCGCGTACGCCGCCCTCGCCAAGGGTATATTCCTTCGAAATCATGGGGTTGCAAATAGCGGCGCCATGGAACGGATTGCTGATGCCGCTGCGACAGCTTGCAGCGCTTTAGATCTGTCAGCCAGCTCTATCTTCGCGGTCCTTACTGCGACTTGACCAAACCTTGTGCTTCGCGCCTGCGGCCAGCCGGGCAATTCGGAGACGCGGAAGGCCTCGTCTTTTGGCCCCGGCGGCGAAGTGTCTGAGGCCTTCGAATCGAACCCTCGCCATTGCCTTTGCCCTTCCGTTTTTCGCGTTCGACGACGGCTCTGCCATCGCCGGTAAAACGAACGACGCGTTGGCCGGACAGACCCCGGCGAGTCGGGCCGTTCTCTGGATGTTAGTCCTATGC
>OMSW01000041.1:5368-9374 GCA_900290295.1 Burkholderiales bacterium | reverse complement strand
AACGTGCCCAATCGTCCCCACATTCACGTGCGGCTTGGTCCGCTCAAATTTGCCCTTTGCCATGTCCTCGCTCTTTCAAAAAATGGCGGCCGCCCTCGGGGTGCCTGGTTTCCAATTGCCCGAACTACCGGCGCGCTACGCAATGACTGTTACTTGGTCTTGGAACTGATAACCGCCTCGGCGACATTTTTCGGCGCCTCGGCATAGTGCTTGAACTCCATGGTGTACGTGGCACGGCCCTGCGTCAGCGAGCGCAGCGTGGTCGAATATCCGAACATCTCCGCCAGCGGCACTTCCGCCCGGACCACCTTGCCGCCGCCGCCGGCGATGTCCTCCATCCCCTGGATGACTCCACGTCGGGAGGAAAGATCGCCCATCACGTCGCCCATCTTCTCTTCCGGCGTCTCGACTTCGACCGCCATGATCGGCTCGAGCAGCGCCGGCGACGCAGCACGCATGCCGTCCTTAAAGCCCATCGAGGCCGCCATCTTGAAGGCGTTCTCGTTGGAGTCGACCTCGTGGTACGAGCCGAAGTGCAGGGTGACCTTGACGTCGACCACCGGGTACCCCGCCAGCACGCCGGCCTTTAGCGTATCGACCACGCCTTTTTGCACCGCCGGGATGTACTCGCGCGGAACCACGCCGCCCTTGATGGCGTCGACGAATTCGAATCCGGTACCGGGCGCCTGGGGTTCGAGCTTGAGGATCACGTGCCCGTACTGGCCGCGTCCGCCCGACTGCTTGATGAATTTGCCCTCGGCGTTTTCCACCGTGCGCCGTATCGTTTCGCGATAAGCGACCTGGGGCTTGCCGACCGAGGCCTCAACGCCAAACTCGCGGCGCATCCGGTCGACGATGATCTCCAGATGCAGCTCGCCCATCCCCGAGATGATGGTCTGCCCGGATTCCTCGTCGGTGTGCACGCGGAACGAGGGATCTTCCTGTGCCAGTCGATTCAGCGCGACACCCATCTTTTCCTGGTCGGCCTTGGTTTTGGGCTCGACCGCCTGCGAAATGACCGGCTCCGGAAAAATCATGCGCTCCAGGATCACCGACTTCTGCGGATCGCACATGGTGTCGCCGGTTGTCACGTCCTTGAGGCCGACCGCCGCCGCGATGTCGCCGGCAAAAACTTCCTTGATCTCCTCGCGCTGGTTGGCGTGCATCTGCAGGATCCGGCCAATGCGGTCGCGCTTTCCCTTGATCGCGTTGTAGACGGTGTCCCCCGAGCTCAGGACGCCGGAATACACGCGCAGGAAGGTCAGCTGGCCGACATAGGGGTCGGTCATGATCTTGAACGCCAGCGCGGCAAACGGTTCGTCGTCGGCGGCCCTGCGCTCGACGCTCTTTTCGTGATCGTCCAGACCCTTGACCGGCGGAATATCTACCGGCGAGGGTAAGTAGTCGATGACGGCGTCCAGCATGGCCTGTACACCCTTGTTCTTGAACGCCGAGCCGCAGAGCATGGGCGTGATCTCGTGCGCGATCGTGCGCGCGCGCAACCCGAACCGGATTTCCGCCTCGGTGAGCTTGCCGCCCTCGAGGTACTTGTTCATCAGCTCCTCGTTGGCCTCGGCGGCGGCTTCGACCATCTTTTCGCGCCATTCGGCAGCGGTCGCCTGGAGTGCGGCCGGAACTTCGCCGTACTCAAACTTCATCCCCTGGCTGGCCTCATCCCAATAGATCGCCTTCATCTTGACGAGGTCAACCACGCCGGTGAAACCCTCTTCGGCGCCAATCGGGATCTGGATCGGAACCGGATTGGCCTTGAGGCGAGCGCGCATCTGCTCGTAGACCTTGAAGAAGTTCGCCCCCGTGCGGTCCATCTTGTTGACGAACGCCAGGCGCGGAACGTGGTACTTGTTGGCCTGTCGCCACACCGTTTCCGATTGTGGCTGGACGCCGCCGACGGCGCAGTAGACCATGCACGCGCCATCGAGAACGCGCATGCTGCGCTCGACCTCGATCGTGAAGTCGACGTGGCCAGGCGTGTCGATGATATTGACGCGGTGTTCCGGCAGGGAAAGGTCCATGCCCTTCCAGAAGCAGGTGGTGGCCGCAGACGTGATGGTGATGCCGCGCTCCTGCTCCTGCTCCATCCAGTCCATCGTCGCAGCGCCGTCATGCACCTCGCCAATCTTGTGATTGACCCCGGTGTAGAACAGAATGCGCTCGGTGGTCGTCGTCTTGCCCGCGTCGATGTGCGCCGAGATGCCGATGTTGCGATATCGATCGATCGATGTCTTGCGTGCCATTTTGCTCACCTAACCTTGCGTGGACCGGGAAGCGAAGCAGCGCCTCGCCGAGCCCTTGCTTGCGGCGCCGCGCGCGAAATGCGCGCCTCGCCAAACCTGCCTGCTGCTAGAACCGGAAGTGCGCGAACGCCTTGTTGGCATCGGCCATGCGATGGACTTCCTCGCGCTTCTTCATGGCGCCACCACGACCTTCGGCAGCCTCGATTAATTCGCCGGCGAGCCGCAGCGGCATGGATTTCTCGCCGCGCTTCTTGGCGGCCTCGCGCAGCCAGCGCATCGCCAGCGCCATGCGCCGCACGGGCCGTACCTCCACCGGGACCTGGTAATTGGCACCGCCAACACGGCGGCTCTTGACCTCGACCATCGGCTTGACGTTGGAGATCGCCGTCGTGAAGACCTCCAAGGGATTCTTGCCGCTCTTTGACTCGATCTGGGCCAAGGCGCCGTACACGATCCGCTCGGCGACGGCTTTCTTGCCGTCGAGCATGATCACGTTGATGAACTTCGTTACGTCGGTGTTCGAGAACTTCGGATCCGGGAGAATGTCCCGTTTGGGTACTTCGCGGCGGCGTGGCATCAGGCACCTCTTTCTAATTCAGTCGGGTCGCGGCCGGCGCGACATCGCTCCGTCCAGCTAGCGGCCCCATGGCGCCGGGCCGCGACTTACTGCAATGCAAGTCGGTATTGCGCGCCGCCGTTGCCGGCGGCGGCGGACCGGATCGCGGTCCGCGGGTAATGCGATGGCGCGGCTTGTGGGCCTAGCTTGCTTTCGGCCGCTTGGCGCCGTATTTCGAGCGCGATTGCTTGCGATCCTTCACCCCCTGCGTATCGAGCGAGCCGCGCACGATGTGATAGCGCACGCCGGGGAGGTCCTTTACGCGCCCGCCGCGGATCAGGACCACCGAGTGTTCCTGCAGGTTATGGCCTTCACCGCCGATGTACGAGATGACCTCGAAGCCATTGGTCAAGCGCACCTTGGCAACTTTGCGCAGCGCCGAATTGGGCTTTTTCGGCGTAGTCGTGTACACCTTCGTGCAGACCCCGCGCTTTTGCGGGCTGCCCTTCAGCGCCGGGCTCTTGCTCTTGGTCGTCGCGCTCTCGCGCGATTTGCGAACCAGTTGGTTGATAGTCGGCATCTCTTCGCTTTCAACGGAGCCGCGTCAACACGGCCCTACTGCCGCGGCATGGCGGCGCAATTCCCACGTAGTCCCGAACGAATTCCCGCGCGCTCATTACCCGCGCGTCCCCGCCTAACACATCCCAGGCTCCAGAGCCGTCCTGGACGGGGAAGGCGCCTCCGGCGACGGGCGCACGAGTTTTGCCCGCGCCCCAGGCTTTGCGCAGCCTTAAATTCTAGCCCGCCGTGGCCCTGGCGGTCAATTCGACCGTGGCTTTCGGCCGCCCGCGGCCTCCCGGATTTGCAGTAGCTGCGCTCAGGCCTGCTCGGGCAGGTACACCAGATCCCAGTTCTGGCGCGGCTCAGGACGGGCGTTGCGCAGCGCGCTTTCGCCGCGCTTTACCGCGCAAAACAAATCGATCAGGACGTCGCCCAACACCTCTCGCAGCGTCTGGTCGGCCTGCAGGCTAGTCAGGGCCCGCTCCAGGCTGCGCGGCAGTTCAACCGCATCCTCGCGGACTTCCCATCGCTGTTCGATTCCGGCCAGCCCGAGACCGAGCGTGGCGGCAACGATCAAGTAGGGGCTGGCGTCGGCACCGGGCAGGCGGTTCTCCACGCGGCGGTTGTTCGGCCT
>OMSW01000041.1:0-5358 GCA_900290295.1 Burkholderiales bacterium | reverse complement strand
CGCGCGATTCGGTCGTAGGAGATATCGTAGGGCGCAAACATTGCGGTGGCGGCCTCGGCGTGCCGTTGCAGGCCGGCGACAAATTGCTGCAGGCGCGGGCCATCGCCATCGTGGTCCGCTGCCAGAAAGCCATTGCGACCATCGCTTTGCTGCTGCAGGCTAAAGTGCCAATGCATGCCGGCGCCGGGTTGGTCGAGAAAAGGCTTGGCGACAAAGCTGGCAAGAAATCCGTGGCGGGCGGCAATCTGGCGTGCCAGGCGTTTGAACCGGAATACCGCATCGGCCTGCTGCAGCGGTGCGCCGGGCCGGAAATTGACCTCGTACTGCGAGTACGCCGACTCGTGGCCATAGCCGCAAACGGGAATGCGCATGCGTTCGCAGGCGTCGAACAGGTCGTCGAAATACGGTGCAAAGTAGGCTGCCCGTTCCGCCGAATCTGCCTCGCAGCCAAACTCCCGGGCCGGTGATCCTGGTGTCGCCAGTGCCGCAATCAAGCCCCCGGGGCCAGCCTCGGCATGCCGACTGAGGAGGTAGAACTCCAGCTCGGGCGCCACCTGGGCGCTAAGACCGGCCTGGCCCAGTCGCGCTACCACGCGTCGCAAGGCAGCGCGCGGGGAAATCTCATTGGCATCGAATTCTCGGCCGCTGATCTCCGCGCGCAACCGACCGTGGGGCTCGCACAGCACGCTTGCCGCGTTCGCCCGCCCGACCTGCTCGATCAGCGTCGTCGGATCGGCCAGCAAGTCGACGTCCTGGTACGAACTGGGCAAGATCTGGCCGAACACGCCAGGTGGCGTCTCCGCGGTAATGGTCAGGCCAAACACGACCGAGGCCAAGCGACAGCCGCCGTGCGCGAGAAAGTCGTCCCTGCTTACGGTCTTGCCACGGGCATTCGAGGAAAAATCGGCTACACAACATTCAATGCGGTGCGCCCGGACGGCGTCGACGCCGTTTCTCAGCGCATCGATCGACGACAAACTCAAGCAAAACCCCCGCTCCGACCAACGCGCAAGCGCGCATGCGCATCCCGGCAGGCACGCTCGGAGGCTCGTGCCGGGACGGCGGATCCGCGGAGTCCCTCCGCGGATCCGGTACCGGACCTGGCTTTACGACTCCGACACTTCGGCCGAATGATCGCCATCGACCGGCTCTGCCGTATCGATTTCCGCGGGCGGCTGCCCGCTCGCCTCGAGCGCTGCGAGGGCCTCGCGTTCTGCCGCTTCGATCTCTTCCTTCTCCTTGCGTGCACGATGGAACGCAAGACCCGAGCCGGCAGGGATCAAGCGGCCCACGATCACGTTTTCCTTCAATCCACGCAGATCGTCGCGCTTGCCCATGATCGCCGCTTCGGTGAGCACCCGCGTGGTCTCCTGGAAGGACGCGGCGGAAATGAACGAATCGGTCGACAGCGAGGCCTTGGTAATGCCCAGCAGCACGTTCTCGTACAAGGCAGGCCGCCCGCCTTCCTTGGCGATCGCCTTGTCGTTTTCGTCCAACAACTCGGAACGCTCGACCTGTTCGCCCGGAATGAAAGGGGTATCGCCCGCGTCAACGATCTGCACGCGCCGCAGCATCTGGCGCACGATCACCTCGATGTGCTTATCGTTGATCTTCACGCCCTGCAGACGATACACATCCTGCACTTCGTCGACGATATAGCGCGCCAATGCCTCGACGCCGAGCAGGCGCAGGATGTCGTGCGGATCGGCGGGCCCATCAACGATCGACTCGCCCTTGTTCACGACCTGTCCGTCATGCACCAGCACGTGCTTGTCCTTCGGGATCAGGAACTCGTGTTCCTTGCCGTCCAGATCGCTGATGATCAGGCGCTGCTTGCCCTTGGTGTCCTTGCCGAACGATACCGTGCCCGTGACTTCCGCCAGGGTCCCGGCATCCTTGGGCGAACGGGCCTCGAACAGCTCGGCCACGCGCGGCAGACCGCCGGTGATGTCGCGCGTCTTTTGAGACTCCTGTGGAATGCGGGCCAGAACCTCGCCGACCGCAACCGGTTGACCATCGCGCACCACGATCAGGGCTCCGACCGGGAACGAGATCGTCACCGCATGGTCCGTGCCGTGGATCTTGACTTCCTCGCCGCTCTCACCGATCAGCTTGACCTGGGGACGCAAGCCCTTGGTC
Source organism: Burkholderiales bacterium (assembly GCA_900290295.1). Taxonomy (GTDB): domain Bacteria; phylum Pseudomonadota; class Gammaproteobacteria; order Burkholderiales; family Burkholderiaceae_F; genus GJ-E10. The sequence continues at coordinate 3,219 of OMSW01000041.1, read as the reverse complement.
GTGCTCGCGCGCCGCTTGGCATCGATTACGACCAGCGTGGACAAGCCGGTGACCTCGTCGATCTGCTTGGCGACCGTAACGCCTTCTTCCACGTGTTCGAATCGGATCGTTCCGGCGTACTCGGTGATGATCGGGCGAGTCAGCGGATCCCACTGCGCAAGCTGCACTCCCGCCTTGACCGGTTTGCCGTCGACCACGTTGAGCGTCGCCCCGTACGGGACCTTGTGGCGCTCGCGCTCGCGCCCGTTGTCATCGACCACCATCACCTCGCCGGAGCGCGATATGACCACCTGCTCACCCTTGGCGCTCGTTACGTACCGCATGGTGCTGGTAAAACGCACGGTGCCGTTGCTCTTGGCCTCGATCGCGCTTTGCACCGCGGCACGCGAGGCGGCACCGCCAATATGGAAGGTGCGCATCGTCAGCTGCGTGCCGGGCTCTCCGATCGACTGGGCGGCGATCACGCCTACCGCCTCGCCGGCGTTGACCAGGACACCTCGGCCCAGGTCGCGGCCGTAGCACTTGGCGCAGATGCCGTAGCGCGTATCGCAGGACAGCGGCGTGCGCACTTTGACCTCGTCGATACCAAGCTCCTCGATGCGATCGACCGCGTCCTCATCGAGCAGGCAACCGGCCGCGTACAGCACGTCCTGCGTATCGGGGTGCGCCACGTCAACGGTGACGACGCGCCCCAGAATCCGGTCGCGCAGGGCCTCGATCACCTCGCCACCCTCGACCAGAGCGCGCATGGCGACGCCATTGCTCGTGCCGCAGTCGTCCTGCGTAACCACGAGATCCTGCGTCACGTCGACTAGGCGCCGCGTGAGGTATCCCGAATTGGCGGTCTTGAGCGCCGTGTCGGCCAGGCCCTTGCGCGCACCGTGCGTCGAGATGAAGTACTGCAGCACGTTCAGGCCTTCGCGGAAATTGGCCGTGATCGGCGTCTCGATGATCGAACCATCCGGCTTGGCCATCAGTCCGCGCATGCCGGCGAGCTGCCGGATCTGCGCCACGGATCCACGCGCGCCCGAGTCGGCCATCATGAAGATCGAATTGAACGACTCCTGGTTGACCTCGACGCCATGGCGGTTGATCGTGCGCTCGGTGGCGAGCTGTTCCATCATCACCTTGCCGACGTGGTCGCCGGCGCGGCCCCAGATGTCGACCACCTTGTTGTAGCGCTCGCCCTGCGTCACCAGACCCGAGGTGTACTGGGCCTCGATCTCCTTCACCTCCTTCTCGGCGGCGCGGATGATTTCTTCCTTTTGCTCCGGAACGCGCATGTCGCCGATGGCGATCGACAGGCCGGCGCGAGTTGCTAGCTTGAAACCGGACTGCAACAGACGATCGGCGAAGATCACGGTCTCGCGCAGACCGCAGCGACGGAAAGCGGCATTGATGAGGCGGCTGATTTCCTTCTTCTTCAGCGGTTTGTTGATCAGTGTGAACGGCAGGCCGGGGGGCAGGATCTCGGAGAGGATCGCCCGGCCAACGGTGGTCTCGTAGCGTGAGGTGTGTTCCGTGCGCGCGCCGGTTTCGCGATCGACATCGCTCTCCCGGATGCGGATCGTCACCCGTGTCTGCAGTTCGACGCGACCGGCCTCCAAGGCGCGGTGCGCCTCGCCCACATCGGCCAGGAAGGTGCCCTCGCCCAGGCCGTTGGTTTTCTCGCGGGTTGCGAAGTACAGGCCCAGCACGACGTCCTGGCTCGGTACGATCGACGGGTCGCCATTGGACGGAAACAGCACGTTATTCGACGAGAGCATGAGTGCGCGCGCCTCCAGCTGCGCCTCGAGCGACAGGGGTACGTGTACCGCCATCTGGTCGCCGTCGAAGTCGGCATTGAAGGCAGCGCACACCAGCGGATGGAGCTGGATCGCCTTGCCTTCGATGAGCACCGGCTCGAATGCCTGGATACCGAGCCGGTGTAGCGTGGGGGCGCGATTGAGCAGGACCGGATGCTGGCGGATCACTTCCTCCAGAATGTCCCAGACGATGGGTTCCTGCGCTTCGACCATCTTCTTGGCCGCCTTGATCGTCGTCGCCAAGCCCATCAGCTCGAGCTTGTTGAAGATGAACGGCTTGAACAGCTCCAGCGCCATCAGCTTGGGCAGCCCGCACTGGTGAAGCTTGAGTTGCGGTCCGACCACGATGACGGAGCGGCCGGAATAGTCGACGCGCTTGCCCAGCAGGTTCTGACGGAAGCGTCCGCCCTTGCCCTTGATCATGTCGGCAAGCGACTTCAGGGGACGCTTGTTGGCGCCGGTCATCGCTTTGCCGCGTCGACCGTTATCGAGCAGCGAATCGACCGCTTCCTGCAACATGCGCTTTTCATTGCGCACGATGATTTCCGGCGCCTTGAGTTCGAGCAGCCGCTTGAGACGGTTGTTGCGGTTGATGACGCGCCGATACAGGTCGTTCAGGTCCGAGGTCGCAAAGCGCCCGCCGTCGAGCGGCACCAGCGGACGCAGTTCCGGCGGCAACACCGGCAAGACCTCCAGGATCATCCACTCGGGCTTGATACCGGAGCGCTGAAAACCCTCCAGCGTCTTCAGGCGCTTGGCGAATTTCTTGATCTTGGCTTCGGAACCTGTCTCCGACAGGTCCTTGCGCAGCGTCTCGATTTCTTTGTCGACGTCGATGGAGCGCAGCAGTTCGCGAACGGCCTCGGCGCCCATCAGGGCGCGAAATTCGTCGCCGAACTCCTCGGTCTTGGCGATGAAATCGTCTTCCGTCATCAACTGGGCCCGCTTCAGTGGAGTGAATCCCGGGTCGACGACGACGTAGGCCTCGAAGTACAACACGCGTTCGATGTCGCGCAAGGTCATGTCCAGGACCATGCCCATACGACTGGGCAGGGACTTGAGAAACCAGATGTGTGCCACCGGCGAAGCCAGCTCGATGTGGCCCATCCGCTCGCGACGCACCTTGGCGAGGGTGACTTCGACACCGCACTTTTCACAGATAACGCCGCGGTGCTTGAGCCGCTTGTACTTGCCGCACAAGCACTCGTAGTCCTTGATCGGGCCGAAGATCTTGGCGCAGAACAGGCCATCGCGCTCGGGCTTGAACGTGCGGTAATTGATCGTTTCCGGCTTCTTGACTTCGCCGAAAGACCAGGAACGGATCTTGTCGGGTGAGGCAATGCCGATCTTAATGACGTCGAACTGTTCGTCCTGCTGAACTTGCTTGAACAGATCCAATAGCGCTTTCATTCGC
>OMSW01000244.1:18773-23247 GCA_900290295.1 Burkholderiales bacterium | reverse complement strand
AATCCATTTGCACCAAGGAATTGGCTCTTGCAAATGCCTCTTGTACCGGTGGCAATGTCCGCTTTGGCTGTCCACGCGGGGCAATCCCTTCCTAGCAAATCGATACGCGCCGGTCGCTCTGCGGGATATTTCGCTTTTGCCCTTGACGCGCTGCAACGGACGCTCAACTCCTCGACGCTTGAGGGGTCTGCAGGGGTGGGGCATCAACGCATCGAATCGATGGGCAGCGCAAGGCTCATTACGAACGAAAGGCGATCGGTAAGGAGCCCTAGCGTATGAGCGTATTGGACGAGCCACTGCTCATCTTCGTATTCTTTTTCTTTATCCTGTGGTTCTCGGCGCAGATTGGAGTCTTCGTTCTCAAGAGGAGACGAAACCTGGAAGAGGTGGCGCGGCAAGACTTCGGCGTTATCGAGGCAGCTACGCTTACGCTACTCAGCCTTCTCATCGGTTTTAGCTTCTCGATGGCCATCAACCGGTACGATCAGCGCAAGAATTACGAGGAGGCCGAGGCCAATGCGATCGGCACGGAATACGTCCGCGCCGACCTGCTGCCCCCCGCCGATGCCGCCAACGTGCGTGCGCTACTTAGAAGCTACCTCGATCAGCGTGTTTTGTTCTATACGACCCGCGATGAACAACAACTTCGCCAGATCAATGCCGCGACCGCTCAACGGCAGGCCCAACTGTGGTCCGCGGCCCAGATTCCGGCCACAGCGCATCCAAGTCCCGTCATCGCCCAGGCGGTTTCGGGCATGAACGATGTCTTGAACTCCCAGGGATACACGCAGGCGGCCTGGTGGAATCGAATCCCAATCGCGGCATGGGTTCTGATGGCGATGACGGCAATCTGCTGCAATCTGCTGATCGGTTATGGGGCGCGGGACGCCAAGGCGGAAGGCGCCCTGTTCGTGGTTCTCCCGCTGATCGTGTCCATTGCGCTCGCGCTCATAGCGGACATTGACAGTCCGCGCGGCGGCTTCATACGCGTGAATCCGCAAAATCTCCTAAGTCTTTCCGAATCTCTGCGCGCGCATTAGACGCAAAACCGTATATGGCTGCTTTCCCATCCGATGGGAATCGCGCGGCGTGCAGGAATGCGCCACGCGGCGGCGCGCCTGCTCAGGCCAGGACGAAGTCCACCCCGCTCGCGTAGCGCTTGCGAGCAACCGCTAGCGCGCTGCTCAAGCATGCGCTAACCCGATCGTCGAATCCGCAATTTGCGTCGCATTCGATCAGATTTTCACAGTACGGAGCGAACCAGCTGGGTCGGTCGTCCAGTGCCCACCAGGGGCTGCTGGCCATTTCGTGCATTTGCAACCATTGTTCGCATTCCGCGTGGCGCTGATAGGGAATACGGGCAGCGGCGGCCGAGAATTCGCTGAAATTGGGAGTGACTCCGAGCACGCGATGACGCAGGATCTCGGGTAGCGGCTCCAGCAATTCGGTTTCGGAGCGCACGTTGCGCCAGGACGTCGATAGCACGATACCCACTTCCGGAAATTCCTCGAGTACCCGGGCCAGCCGTTCGGCATTCTCAAAAAGTCGCGCTGGGTCCGGGCACGGATCGGGATGCAGCACTCCGTCGTAGTCGAGGAACAGGATCAAATGATTCTCCCGGGGCGCGTAGGCCGTATTCCGGCCCATCCTCCGGGTAATCGGCAACAAATCACGCAATTTGAGGGATACCCCGTCGATTTGTCGAATTGGTCCAGATTTCGGCCGCAATTTGGAGCCCAAAGCCTGCCGTCCCAGGATCACGCTTGTTCACGGACCCGCGTCGGCGAGGTACGCCAGGGCAAGGAGCGCAGTCCCGAAGACTCGGCCGGCGTGATGGACGATGCTTCGTGGGGCGTTGCGCACGCCTCGCGCGCTACCTGGCACTTGGCCTCGCCGGCAGCGGAAGCAATGCGCAGGACCTCAGCACGGGAATTGGCCATGGATTCGACAACCGCTACGACCGACAATCCGCGCCGGCGGCCGCTTCCGGAGTTGGAGCGTCGCCTTCGCGAGCTGGACGATCACGCGCGCGGCCTTGAACGGGAGCTTGCGCAGCAGCGGTCCGAGTTGGCCTGGTCCAGCGATCGCCTGGTTGCCGAGGTATATCAACGCCATGAATTGGTCGTCGACGCGGAGAGCGCGCGCAAGTTTGATGCCGCCAGCGGCTTGCCCAATCGCGCCTCGTTTGTCCGTTGCCTGGAAGAGCTCCTTGCGCAGCCCGCGCAAAGTGGCGAGCCAGCTGCGCTGATCGTCGTCGGCATCGACCGTCTTTCGCACGTGCGCGAATCGCTGGGTTTTGCGATGGCAGACCAGGTGGCACGGGTCATCGGCGAGCGCCTGCGACAGGCCGTTCAGGGCTCGGCCCAGGTGGCGCGGGTAGGCGACGATGAATTTGCGTTGGTGCTGACCAAGCTTCGTGTCTCGCCGGACGTGGCCGCGGCGGCCCGCAGACTCATTGAGGTGGTCGACAGACCCATGCGGGAGGGCGAGCACGATTTGCGCATGATGGCAACGATCGGGATCGCGCTATCTCCGCAAAACGGCACGCAACCGGAGATGCTGCTGGCGCGTGCGCAGGCCGCAATGCGCTTTGCGCGCGATAACGGCACTCGTCTGTATCAGTTTTTCAGCGCCGCCATCGGTCAGAGCGCAGCGCGGCGGTTACGCCTGGAGTCGGAGCTACGGCGGGCAATCGACCGGAGCGAGTTTACGGTGCACTACCAGCCGCGTTGCAGGCTGCGCGGTCGGCGCGTCAGCGGTGTCGAGGCGCTGCTGCGCTGGAATCATCCGGAGCGTGGCACGATCGCCGCCGGCGAATTCATCGACGTCGCCGAGGAGACCGGGCTGATCACCCCGATTGGCGATGCCGTCTTGCGGCAGGCATGCAGCGATGCTGCGCAATGGCCGGACCAAGTCGGCTTGTCGGTCAATCTTTGCACGCGCGAATTTCGCGGTGCCAGGCTCGATAGCATCGTACATCGCGCACTGGCCGATTCCGGCTTGCACCCTGGGCGGTTCCTGATCGAGCTGACCGAGGCCAGTCTGCTGGGCGCGATCGGCGATACCGACGTAACCCTCGCGCGCTTGGCCGCCTTGCGCCAGAGCGGTGTGCGGGTGGTCCTGGACAATTTTGGTACCGGCGCCTGCAGTCTGGACTTGCTGCGGCGGTGCCGCGCCGAGTATGTGAAGATCGACTCGCAGCTCATCCGCAGACTCAATGTCGACGCCGACGTGCTAGCCATTGTGCGTGCCATTGTCGCGCTGGCGCGCCACTTCGGCGCAGGCGTAATCGCCGAGGGAATTGAGGATCCGGCCCAGCTTGCTGCCGCGCTGCGCGCCGGTTGCTTGGAGGGTCAAGGATATCACTTGGGCCGTCCCGTCACGGCGCGGCAGATGAGCGCCTTGCTTGCACCGCGACGTGGAGCCGCTGCGGCCAAGGCGTCGGCAGCGTTGGCCGGCCCCTGAGCCCGGCCAAGGCATGTGTCGTGTGCCTGCTGGCTCTTGCCGGACAAGAGCGCTCTGGCGTCGCCGCGCGCACGGTCAACCGCTAGGCGTTGGGATCAGCCGGACAGTGCGAGTGTGATCAGAATCCCGGCAAGTGCCAGCAGCCAGGGAACCAGCCAGTTCAAGGGCGATGCGTCCTCGCCGCCCGCGTCCGCGCCATCGGAGGAGTGTGATCCGGCGCCGGCCTTGGGGTCGAGTGCGGCGGGATGGTCGTTCATGAGGAACATGAAACGGTCGGACTGTGCTGCTAGCAGCCCGGCCCGCCGTTGCCGTCGGAATTGACGTAGTGGATGACCGGCTGCGTTTCGGCGGAGGCCGGCGCGGCGTAGATGATGGAGCAGGTTGCGCGCGCCCCCTGCAAGGCGACGGTGATCGTGTTGCCGGCCTGTGCGCCTCCGCCGCTGAGGCTTACCTGGTCGATGGAGCTGTCCAGGCCGGTGGCGGCGATGATGCCCGCCGCGCTCGCCGCCGGGTACCCATATATGGTGATGATTCTCGTGCCATCGACCGTTACCAAGCCGGCAGGGCCCATCTGATTGTGTACTTGGGCGGCCGCACGCGTGATCTGGGCGGCGGTTCGGACCGATCCAAAAATGGCTTGTTGCTTTGCCGCGCGCGCGTCCGATCCCGTGTTCCAAAGCCGCGGCAATGCAAGCGCACCCACCGTGGCGAGAAAGAGAACCACCACGAGAAATTCGACCAAGGTGAATCCCGGCACCCCGTCGCCTAGGAGCCGGGAGCGTAGCGTCGGGCCGGACAGGGATTTCATGGGGTGCCAGGTGCCTTCTCTCTTGCCTGCTGCGGCGCGAGCCACGGTGCCAATACTTAGGCGGCGGGTCGGACGAAGACGGTCCGCAAATCGCCCCCTTTGGCGGAAATTTTCGGTCCAGCGCTCCCGGTGAAATACCGTGAATATGGGGTAATTTCCCGCTTATTTCGTGGCGCAATCCTTTTCATGGGAGCGCCACCG
>OMSW01000244.1:0-18763 GCA_900290295.1 Burkholderiales bacterium | reverse complement strand
CCCCCGCGGCGGGAGCCTGTGGTTCATGGGTGGTGGCGCAATGGACGTGCCGGGGAATTTTCGAGGTGGGGAACATGCACAGGGAAGCGATTTCTACGACAGCATCGCCGGCAGCGATCGGTCCATACTCCCAGGCCATCAAGACCGGCTTGGTCGTATTTCTCTCGGGGCAGATCGGCCTGGATCCGGCTACCAAGGAGTTGGCGAGCGGCGATTTCGAGGGACAGGTGCGGCAGGCCTTTGCCAACCTGGACGCCGTTGCGCGAGCGGCCGGAGGAACACTTGCCGATGCGGTGAAGCTATCGCTATTTCTGACCGACCTGGGACAATTTGCCAAGGTCAATGAGATCATGGCCGAACTGGTGCCGCAACCGTACCCGGCACGCTCGACGGTTGGTGTGGCCAGCTTGCCGCGGGGTGCGCAGTTCGAGGTCGATGCCATCCTGGTCCTGTAACCCCGGATTTCGCCACGCGCGGTTGCCGCCGTTGCTTCCATTGTCGAGGGCACGCAAATCAGCACGCACGGTACTTCTTCGCTTGCTGGGCGCACCCGGGCGCAGGCGGCCTTGGGGCCCGTAGCGGGCGCTGCACCGAGGGCCGGCGCAACGCCAGCGCAACGCCTGGCGCGCATCGGACTGGTTCGGGACTGGGACTTTCTCCTGCATCTGCCGCTGCGCTACGTCGATGAGACGCAAATCGTCCCGATCGATTCGCTGGTGAGCGGCTCGCACGGGCAAGTCGAGGGAGACATTGCCGAGGTCCGGGTCTCGGTGCGGCGCCGCCGGCAGCTGCTGGTTCGTCTGCGCGATGGCAGCGGCGAGCTGCTACTACGCTGGATGCATTTTTATGCCTCCCAGCAAGCGCAGCTGGTACCGGGTCGCCGGGTGCGCGCCCTGGGACAGGTGCGCGGAGGCCTCATGGGAATCGAGATGGTTCATCCGCAGATTCGCATCGTCGACGGGACGGTGCCGCTGCCCGCGCACCTCACGCCGGTCTACCCGACCGTGGCGGGCGTACCGCAGGCATGGCTGCGCCGGCGGATCGCCAAGGCCCTGCGGGAGACCGAGATTACGGACCAACTGCCGGCGCCGCTGCGCCGCTCCTTGGACCTGATGGAGCTGGGCGCCGCGCTGCGCCTGCTGCACGAGCCGCCCCCGCAGACCGATGCGGGCGCGTTGGAGAAGCGCCAACACGCGGCCTGGCAGCGTCTGCAATTCGACGAATTGCTGGCGCAGCAGCTTGCGCTGCGCCAGGCACGGGCGCGCCGCCGCCGTGACGGCGCAGCGCCGCTGACCGGGGATGGTCGCTTGACGCGTGCGCTGCTTGCGAGCCTGCCTTTTTCTTTGACGGCCGATCAGCGCAAGGTCTGGGGGGAAATTGAGCGCGACCTGGCCGCCGCCGCGCCGATGAACCGCCTGCTGCAAGGCGATGTCGGCAGCGGCAAGACGATCGTTGCGGCGCTCGCCGCGGCCCGCGCGATCGAGTCGGGTTACCAGGCAGCCTTGATGGCACCGACCGAAGTCCTGGCCGATCAGCATTTCCAGCGCATTGCCCAACTGCTGCAGCCTCTGGGCGTCAACGTCGCCTGGCTGGCCGGACGCTCGCGTGAGGCGTTGCGGCGCGACGCTCTCGCCGACATCGAATCGGGCGCAGCCGGTCTTGTCGTCGGGACCCACGCCCTGATCCAGGAGCCGGTTCGCTTTGCCAACCTGGGCCTGGCAATTGTCGATGAGCAGCATCGCTTCGGGGTCGAACAGCGCCTGGCGCTGCGCCAGGGCGCAAGTACACCGCACTTGCTGATGCTCAGCGCCACGCCGATCCCACGCTCGTTAGCGATGACCTATCTCTCGGACCTGGATGTCTCGGTCATCCAGACCCTGCCGCCCGGTCGCCACGCGGTCCGCACCAAGCTCATCTCCGGCGCTCGCCGCGAGGAGGTATTGACCCGCATTCGCGCGGAGGTCGCCGCGGGTCGCCAGGCGTATTGGGTTTGTCCCCTGGTGGAGCAGAGCGACGAGATCGAGGCTATGGCGGCGGTGCAGATGGTCGAGCAGACGCGTGCACTGCTGCCCGAGCTGCGTCTGGGTCTGCTCCACGGACAGATGAGTGCGGCCGAAAAAAGGCTGGCGCTGCAAGCGTTCGCGGCGCGTCACATCGACGTGCTGGTGGCAACGACCGTGGTCGAGGTTGGCATCGACGTTCCCAACGCCAGTCTCATGGTGATCGAGCATGCGCAGCGTTTTGGCCTTGCCACCTTGCACCAGCTGCGAGGCCGGGTCGGTCGGGGCGCGGTGCAAAGCACCTGCGTGCTGCTGTTCGATGAGCCGCTGTCGGAAACGGCACGGGCGCGACTCAAGGTCTTGTACGAAACCAATGATGGCTTCGAGATCGCTCGCTGCGATCTGCGCCTGCGCGGGCCGGGTGAATTTCTCGGCGCGCGCCAATGGGGTCTGCCGATGCTGCGCTTTGCCGACCTGGAGCGCGACGCGGCCTGGCTGGAGACCGTGCAGCGTACGGCCGACCAGCTCCTGGAGCGGGACGCGTCCGGCGCAGGATCGATCATCGAGCGCTGGTTCGCCGGCGCTGCCCAGTACCTGGCCGCGTAGCGATGACCCTGACGGAACTGCGTTATATCGTGGCGCTGGCGCGCGAACGCCACTTCGGGCGCGCGGCCGAGGCCTGCCATGCGAGCCAGCCGACCGTATCCGTGGCAATCCGCAAGCTGGAAGAGGAGCTCGGGGTGCGACTCTTCGAGCGTGGCGCCAGCGAGGTGACACCGACCGGCATCGGCGAGCGCGTCATCGCGCAGGCGCAGCATGTGCTTGAGCAGGCCGCCGAGATTCCTGAAATTGCCCGCCTGGGACGCGATCCGCTCAACGGGTCTTTGCGCCTGGCTGCGATTTACACGGTTGGGCCCTACCTTTTGCCCGCGCTCGTGCGCCAGCTTCAGCGCGATGTACCGCAGATGCCGCTGCTGCTGAACGAGAATTTCACGGTGCGCTTGCTGGAAATGCTGCGCAACGGCGAGATCGATGCTGCGGTCATGGCACTGCCATTGCCCGAGACCGGGCTCGCGATCCAGCCGCTCTATGACGAACCGTTCGTGGTTGCCGTGCCGCGAGATCACGCCTGGGCACGCCGCAAGGCGGTTGGGGTCGAGGAGCTATCGGGCCAGACGAATCTCCTGCTGGGCAGCGGCCATTGCTTCCGCGACCAGGTTCTGGACGCCTGTCCGGAACTCGACCGTGCGTCCACAGTGGAAGGCATGCAAAAACCGGTGGAAGGATCGTCGCTCGAAACGATCCGCCAGATGGTGGCATCGGGAATCGGGGTGGCGGTGCTGCCGAGCACGTCCGTCCCGGAGCGGCCAAGGCGCGATTCGCTGATCGCCTACATCCCGTTTCGCCGACCCATACCCGACCGGCGTGTGGTCCTTGCCTGGCGCAGGAGCTTCACGCGCACGCCCGCGGTCGAGGCACTGTGCACCGCGGTGCATCGCTGCGTTTTGCCCGGCGCGCGCAAGATCGATCCGCCATGGCGCGCCCATTAGCACGGCAATCCCGGCATTTGGCCATGTTCGACGCGCACCCCATCGCCGCTGGCTCATCGGCGCATCTGCCGCGTCCCGCGAAGCGCCCATGACCGAAGCGAACCTGCGCCCCGACCCGACCGCGCCTCCGCGCCAACGATCGCGGCTCGCGCGCTATGTCAGTTTGACGCGGCTCGACAAGCCCATCGGTATCGCTTTGCTCCTTTGGCCCACTCTCGACGCCTTATGGCTCGCAGCCGATGGCTGGCCGGGAGCGCAGCTGACCTTGATCTTTTGTATCGGAACGGTGCTCACGCGTTCGGCGGGCTGCGCGATTAACGACGTGGCCGATCGGCGTTTTGACGCACACGTCGAGCGTACCGCCGGGCGCGTTCTGGCACGCGGCGAGCTTGCCAGCTCGGAAGCGATCATGGTGGCGATCGTTCTCGCCGCCTGCGCCGCGCTCACCCTGCCGTTGCTGCATCCTGCCGCGACCCCCCTGGCGCTGATTGCCGTGCTGATTTCGGTCAGCTATCCCTTCTGCAAGCGCTTTTTTCCCATGCCACAGGCCTACCTGGGACTCGCCTTTTCGTTCGGTATCCCGATGGCCTTTGCCGCCGTGCTGGGCCGTGTTCCCGATCGCGGCTGGTTGCTGATGTTGGCCAACCTGTTCTGGGTCGTGGCGTACGACACCGAGTACGCGATGGTCGATCGGCGCGACGACCTGCGCATCGGCATTCGCTCCTCGGCGATCCTTTTCGGCCGGGCCGACGTGCCGGCCGTTGCCCTCTGCTACGCCGCGTATCTGGCAGCGCTCGCGGGGATCGCTCGCTCGGCGGGCCTGGGTTGGTGTTTCGCCGTGGGCTGGATCGGAGCGCTGGCATGCGCGGTGCTGCACGTGCTATGGATCCGCGGGCGCGATCCGCAGCAATGTCTGCGTGCCTTTCGCCATAACCATTGGCTCGGCCTATCGATCTTTGCCGGCATCGTTGCCGATTACGCCCTGCGCTGAGCGCCGCGACCGGGCCGCGCCGTCCCTGCTCAAGCGGCTTAGGAGCCCAGGGTGCGTGCCATCTCTTGGCTGCGTTCGAGCGCGGCAAAGGCCGCCGCGGTGATGGCGGCAGCGACGTTCGATTCCTGCAGCCGGGCAAGCGCGGCGGCGGTGGTTCCGCCCTTGGAGGTGACCCGCTCGCGCAGCACGCAAACGTCCTCGGGCGATTGGGCCGCCAGCTGCGCGGCGCCAACAAAAGTCTGGACCGCGAAATGTCGCGCTTGCTCCGGGTCCATGCCCATCTGAGCTGCAGCATCCTGCAGTGCCTCGATGAAATAAAAGACGTATGCGGGCCCGCTGCCGGAAATTGCCGTAACCGCATCGAGCATCGCTTCGTCGGCAAACCATACCGCATGGCCGATTACCCGCAAGACTTGCGTGGCCGCGGCGCGCTGCACATCGGACGCTCCGGCGCGCGCGAACAAGCCGGTGATGCCCTGGCCGATCAGGGCGGGCGTGTTGGGCATGGCGCGAACCACCGCGTCGGTCGCACACCAGCGCGCGATCGCCGCGCTCGGGATGCCGGCGGCGATCGACAGCACCAGGTATTGGCCCGGGACGCAGCGCAGGGCCTCGCAGACCGCCTGCAGGTCCGGTGGCTTGACGGCGAGCACGACGATGGTCGACTCCCGCACTGCGGCGTCGATGCTCGCTTGCGTGGTGACGCCGAAGTCACGCTCGAGCTGGTCGCAGCGCGCAAGGTCGCGCTCGACCACGAGGATCTCCTCGCCCCGGTCGGCGCGACGGCGCAAACCACCAATCAGGGCCGCGGCCATGTTGCCGCCGCCGATGAACCCGAGTTTCATGGGCGTTCCCCGAATATGGCGCTTCCTACACGTACCATGGTCGAGCCTTCGGCAATTGCCGCCTCGAAATCCGCCGACATGCCCATCGACAGGGTATCCAGCGGCGCGCTTGCATCCTGCACCCGAGCACGCAAGCTCTCGCGCATGTTCTCCAGGAGCTCGCGCAGCTGCGCAAACGACGCGTGCTGCGCGGCTGGCGGCAGTCCCGGCTGCGGAATTGCCATCAGTCCGCGCAGCTGCAGCCGCGGCAGGGCGGCAACCTCGTGCGCCAGTCCGAGCAGCTCGGCAGGCGCAACTCCGCTCTTGCTTGCCTCGCCGCTGACGTTGACCTGCAGCAGCACCTGCAACGGTGGCAGCGCTTGCGGGCGCTGCGCCGACAATCGTTGGGCGATCGTGATCCGCTCGATCGTCTGTACCCATTGGAAATGCGTCGCGATCAGGCGCGTCTTGTTGCTCTGGATCGGACCGATGAAATGCCATTCGAGTTCGGGCAGGCCAGCGCAGGCGCGAAGTCTCTCGATCTTGGCAATGGCTTCCTGGACGTAGTTCTCGCCAAAGGCGCGCTGGCCCAGTGCCGCGGCTGAGGCAACCAGCTCCGGCCCGAAGGCCTTGGTCACTGCCAGCAGCGCAACGCAGCCCAGCGCACGTCCGCTGTGCTGCTCTGCTGCCCGTATGCGCTGGCGCACCCGCTCCAACGACGCCTGCAGGTGGGCCTGCGCCGGCGCGAGAGGACCGGACGGCATCGGATCCGGCGCGATTGCCGCTGCCGGATCGGCGCTTTGAAGTTCTCTGGAGTGACCCAAAGTGGACCGAATCTTTTCGATTGCGTACTCCGCGCTTCGGTAACGTATGGTTTGGCATTGTCGCGCCGGGCCAAACAGCCGGGTGCGGGCCGCTGCACCGGATTGGTGCCCCCGTTTGCGTTTCGGCGGCCGCGTTGCGCAGTGCATAGCGTAGCGTATGCTCCCAGGCGCCGATGTGGGGCGCCGCTGCCATCATGGGTGCGTAATCGAACGGAAGTCACGAAAATATGGACATTTCGGAACTGCTGGCGTTTTCCGTCAAGAACAAGGCCTCGGACCTGCATCTATCCTCGGGCCTGCCGCCCCTAATCCGCGTCCACGGAGACGTGCGCCGCATCAACCTGCCGCCGCTCGATCACGACGAAGTGCACACGATGGTGTACGACATCATGAACGACGCCCAGCGCAAACAGTTCGATGAGCACCTGGAATGCGATTTTTCCTTTGACCTGCCCGGACTGGCACGCTTCCGCGTCAACGCGTTCAACCAGGATCGCGGCGCGGCCGCGGTGATCCGGACGATTCCGTCGCGCGTTCTCTCCCTGGAGGAGTTGCAGGCCCCGCGGGTGTTTGCCGACCTTGCGCTCAAACCCCGCGGCCTGGTCCTGGTTACCGGCCCGACCGGATCGGGCAAATCGACCACGCTTGCCGCGATGGTCGATCATGTCAACAACAGTACCTACGGGCACGTGCTCACCATTGAAGATCCGATCGAGTTTGTGCACGAGTCGCGCAAGTGCATCATCAATCAACGCGAGGTCGGCTCGCACACCTTGTCATTTGCCAATGCCCTGCGCTCGGCCTTGCGGGAAGACCCGGACGTGGTCCTGGTAGGCGAATTGCGCGACCTCGAGACGATCCGCCTGGCGTTGACCGCGGCCGAGACGGGCCACCTGGTTTTCGGGACCTTGCACACCTCGTCGGCGGCGAAGACGATCGACCGGGTGGTCGACGTGTTTCCGGGAGCGGAGAAGGACATGGTCCGGGCGATGCTGTCCGAATCACTGGTGGCGGTCGTCTCGCAGGCACTGATCAAGCTCAAGGACGGCAGCGGCCGCGTCGCCGCGCACGAGATCATGATCGGCACGCCTGCGATCCGCAACCTCATTCGCGAGAGCAAGATCGCGCAGATGTATTCGATGATCCAGACCGGCAGCCAGTTCGGTATGCAGACCCTGGACCAGTGCATGGTCGAACTCGTGCGCCGCAATGTCATCAGCGCCGCCGAGGCACGCCTGTACGCCAAGAGCCCCGAGACTTTCCCGGGTTGAGCAGCACTTCACAACGACTGAGCATCGACCATGGAACGCGATCAGGCGATACGATTCGTCCACGATCTTCTCAAGCTGCTGCTTGCGAAGAAGGGTTCGGACCTTTTTCTTACGGCCGACTTTCCGCCGGCATTCAAGGTCGACGGCCGCGTGCTGCCAGTATCCAATCAGCCGCTCACGCCGCAGCACACGTCCGACCTGGTACGGGCGATCATGAATGATCGTCAGGCGACCGAATTCGAGGCGACCAAGGAATGCAATTTCGCCATCAATCCAACCGGTATCGGACGCTTTCGGGTATCGGCCTTCGTGCAGCAGGGCAAGGTCGGCATCGTGCTGCGGGTGATCGCCGAGACGATCCCGACCTGCGAGGAACTGAGCCTGCCGCCGCTGATGAACGATCTGGCCATGGCCAAGCGCGGCATCGTGATGATCGTCGGCGCCACCGGGTCCGGCAAATCGACCACGCTGGCGGCGATGGTTGGCTACCGCAATGAAAACAGCCAGGGACACATCGTCACGATCGAGGACCCGATCGAATACGTGCACCCACATCGCAATTGCATCGTCACCCAGCGCGAAGTCGGTGTGGACTGCCAAGATTGGCATGTTGCGCTGAAAAATACCCTGCGGCAGGCGCCGGATGTGATCCTGATCGGCGAGATCCGCGAGCGCGAAACGATGGAGCATGCGATCGAGTTTGCCGAGACCGGCCACCTGGTGATGTGCACCTTGCACGCCAACAGCACCAACCAGGCCCTGGACCGGGTCATCAACTTCTTCCCGGAGGATCGCCGCGCGCAGCTGCTCATGGACTTGTCGCTAAACCTGCGCGCGCTCGTGTCGCAGCGCCTGGTGGCCTTCAAGGACCGCAAGGGACGCATCCCGGCGGTCGAGGTGCTACTCAATACGCCGCTGATCTCGGACTTGATCTTCAAGGGGGAAGTCCACGAGATCAAGGAAGTGATGAAGCGCTCGCGCGACCAGGGCATGCAGACCTTCGACCAGGCCTTGTTCGATCTGCACGAATCGGAGTTGATCTCGTACGAAGACGCGCTGCGCAATGCCGATTCGGTCAATGACCTGCGCCTGCAGGTCAAGCTCAATTCCAAGCTCTTCGGCGGCGTGCAGGGCATCAATCGGGGCATCGAACACCTGGGCCTTAGCGGCTGAAAAGCCGGCACTCGGGCGCGTCTCGGTGCGGCGCGCGCCGATGTTCGCGTCGCCGAACCTGCCTTTTGGCGCTGCCGTGGCCGTGCTCTTGTATTAACCCCCTGTAGACTGGCGTCGGCGTGAGCCAGACGCAACGGGCCCCGGCAAAATCGCTATGCGCACGGCTTCGGACGTGCAATCGCTTTGCCCGATCGCCGCTCACAATGAATATTTTCGCCAAGCTCTACTACCGGCTGCGCAAGGCGGCCAAGGCGGTCCAGTTATACCTGGTCATCGCCGGGCCGGGCATCGTTGTCATGGTGGCGGACAACGATGCCGGCGGCATCACCACGTATGCCGCCACCGGGGCCAAGTATGGCTACAACCTGATTTGGTTTTTGCTGCTCCTGATCCCGGTGGCGTACTACGTTCAGGAAATGACGGTGCGGCTTGGGGCGGTCACCAAGCGCGGTCACGCCGAGGCGATCTTCACCGGCTTCGGAGCCTTCTGGGGCTGGTTCTCGCTGATCGACCTGCTGATCCTCGACTGGCTAACACTGGTCACGGAATTCATCGGCATGACCTCGGCGCTGGAGATATTCGGCATACCCGCGTGGCTGACGTTCGTCGCCGTGGTGCTATTGCTGGGCACGATCGTGCTCAATGGGCGTTACTGGACCTGGGAGAAGATCGCACTGCTGTTTTGCGCACTCAACCTCGTCTACATACCCGGCGCTTTCATGGTGCACCCGTCGCTGGACGATATCGTGCACCAGGGTCTGCTGCCGAACTTCCCGGGCGGGTTTGACGGACAGCTCTTCTTCTTCCTGATGGCCAACATTGGCACGACAATCGCGCCCTGGATGCTGTTCTTCCAGCAAAGCGCGGTGGTTGACAAGGGTTTGCTGGAAAAGGACATTCCCTGGGGCAAGTTCGACACCTGGTTGGGATCGGTGCTGACGGTGGTTGTTGCCGTCTTCATTGTGGTCGTCACGGGCACGGTGCTGCGCGGCGTGGACATCGACAACGCGGCCCAGGCCTCGGCACAGTTGCAGGAGACGCACCACTGGGTAGGCACCTTCATGGCAATCGGCCTGTTCGACGCCGGCCTACTGGGCGCTATTTGCATATCGCTCGCGAGCTCCTGGGCATTCGGCGAGATCTTTGGCTGGGCGCATTCGCTCAACACCAATATCAAGGAGGCGCCCTGGTTCTACGCCTGCTACTTCCTGACCTTGGCCAGTGCCGGCGCGGTGGTGCTCATTCCCGGTGCACCGCTGGTGTTGATCACCTTGTTCGTCCAGGTAATTGCGGTGACCCTGTTGCCCGCGGCGCTGGTGTTCCTGATCCTGCTGCTCAACGACAGTGAGAACATGGGTGACTACGCCAATACGCCCCTGCAAAACGCGATCGGCGGGACGATCGTGCTGGTGATCATTGCTCTGTCGACGCTGTATGGCATCAGCGTGCTGTTCCCGAGCCTTTTCGGATAGGAGTCTCGCGAAATGTTCCGCAGTGTTTCCCGCCTGGTGCGCAAGTTCCGCGCGATCAACGCCCACTACAACACGCCGCGCATCGGCATGTCGCCGGCAGTGCGCGCCTCGCTGATGGTGCTGCGTGGCTACCTGCTGTTTCTGGTGGCCTTGATGCTCTACAAGTTCGTTTCACTGCTGGGCTAGCGGCTAGCCATGGTCACCGTCGTCGAACCGGAGTTTTTCCTCAGCGAGGTCATCGGGCGCAGGGTGTACCGCCACTCCGAACGTGTCGGGCGCCTGCAGGACCTGGTCATCGTGGAAACGGGCAAGCTGCCCGAGATCAGCCAGCTGCTCATCAGCCGGCCCTACGGCCAGCCGTCTGTGCTGGTGCCGTGGGACAAGGTGATCGTCATTTCGACCAACGAGATCGCCATCGACGTCGAGAGCCTGGAGGCGTATCAGCAGGCCCCGGGCGCCGGGGCCATCTTGCTGCGCGACTACATCCTGGATAAGAAGATCCTCGATATGGACGGCCGCGAGGTCGAGGTCGTGTACGACGTCAAGCTGGCATTCCAGGCCGGCAAGCTGTACGCGAGCGAGGTCGACTTCAGCCGGCACCGCCTGTTACGCCGGCTGGGTCTGCGGCACCTGGCCAATTTCTTCGCCCAGCAGCGCGGTGCCGGTTCGACCGTCTCCTGGCTCTACGTCCAGCCTCTGCCCGATGATTTGGGCAGCTTCTCCGGCGATGTCAAGCTCAATGTGCTCAAGTCCAAGGTGCACGAAATGCACCCGGTTGATCTGGCCGATATCTTGGAGGAACTCGATAGCGGTCAGCGCCAGGCGCTGTTCAACCAGCTCGAGCCCGAGCATGCGTCCGAAACGCTCGAAGAGATCGAGCCGCGCGTGCAGCGCGAACTCATGGCCACGATGCAGCACGACCGTGCCGCTCGCCTGATCGGGGAGATGAGCCCGGCCCAGGCGGCCGACATCCTGGCGATCCTGCCGGCGTCCGACGCCGACGGCATCCTGGCCCTGTTGGATGCCGAGGACGCCGTCAAGGTTCGGCGCATCGTTGAGTACCATGACGAAAACATCCTGCTGTTCGCAACGCAAGGATGCATCCGCATGCCGGCGCAGGCGATCGTCCAGCAGGTGCTGGCCGGGTACCGCGAGATTGCTCGGGAGAAGGACGTCCTCACCTACATCTACGTCGTCGACGACGAAGAGCGGCTCCTGGGCGTGGTCGGATTGCGCGAGCTGGTTGCGGCCGAGCCCGAGCAGACGCTCGGTGCGCTGATGACCGAACAGCTCATCACCTTGCATCCCGATGAAACCCTGCGCGATGCGGTGCACGCGTTATCGCGCTACGGACTGCGGGCGGTCCCGGTAGTCGATGAGAACCGACGGCTCCTCGGCGTGATCTCCGACCACGACGTGCGCGGCCTGAAGCCGCGGCTTGACTAGTGTCTCAGCGCCTCGGACCCACGGCAGCAATTTCTGCAGCGCGGTCACGGGCCGCTCGCCGCTGCCCAGATGTCCGAGCGCGCACCCGGCCCCACGCCGTCTGCCCCACACCGTCTTGCTAGGAGCGGGTCGCCAGGCTAGAATGCGCGGTTTATCGACATTTGGCGAGGCAGACAATTCCATGGTGGTGATCCGGCTGGCTCGGGGCGGTGCCAAGAAGCGCCCGTTTTTCAACATCGTCGCGACCGATTCGCGCAGTGCGCGCGACGGACGCTTCATCGAGCGCGTGGGCTTTTACAATCCGGTCGCTGCCGAAGGTGAGGTCAAATTCCGCGTTGCCGCCGACCGGCTGGGCTACTGGAGCGGGGTTGGCGCGCAGCTGAGCCCGACCGTCGCGCGGCTGGTCAAGCAGTTTGGCGCGCGGGACGGTGTCGCCGCCGCCGGCGCCGGTGTCCAGGGTGCACCAACGGCGCCGGGTGGGGCGGCGGCTGCCTGACTTCGCAGGCCGAATTTTCGCAGCAAGTTCGTGTGCCGGGCGCCATGAACCCCGGCGCCGCAAACGCGACTAGCAGGGTCCCGCCGGACCTGGTGACACTGGGTATTTTGCGGGGCGCGTATGGTTTGCAGGGCTGGATCCACGTACAGCCGTATTCCGGCGAGGCCGAGGTGTTGCGAGCTACGCGGCGCTGGTGGTTGCTGCGCCCGGAGGCGGACGGTTCATCGGGGGATCCCACCGCTGCCTTGCAGGTCACAGAGCTGCGAACGCAGGGCGCTGGGCTGGTCGCCAAGTGGCGTGGCTGCGAGGACCCGGAGGCCGCGCAGGCGCTCAAGGGCTGGCGCATCGCAGTTTCCCGTAGCGATTTCCCGCGGTTGCCGCAGGGACAATTTTATTGGGTGGATCTGATCGGCGCGCTCGTTGTCAACCGCAGCGGGCTGCAATTAGGAGTTGTGCGAGCGCTGCGCAACAATGGTGCACATGATTTGCTGGAGGTGGAGCGGGAGTCGGCGAGCGCGGCCACAAGGCCACTGCTGATCCCGATGGTCGAGGCCTACGTCGATGGAGTCGATCTTGCCGCTCGACGGATCCGCGTGGACTGGGATGCGCAGTGGTAGGACGGTCCGCCGCTGGGCGCAATTTCGGGCGGCCTGCGTTGGTCGCGGTGCGCAGACCGGGGCGGGCACGGGCAGCTAGCGCGGGCCCGCGGCGCGCAGGGGGGAACATGCGAATTGACGTGGTCACCTTGTTTCCGGATATGTTTGCGGTCCTCACGCAGTTCGGCGTTTCCCGGCGGGCCCATGAGCAGGGCACATGGCGGATGGCGAGCTGGGACCCGCGTAGCTTTGCCACCGACGTACACCGGACGGTCGACGACCGGCCGTTCGGCGGTGGGCCGGGAATGGTGTTGATGGCCGAGCCGCTGGCACAGTGTGTTGAGGCGGCGCGCACGGCACAGCGCGAGGCCGGGTGCGATCGCACCCATGTCATCGCGCTGTCGGCCAGTGGAACGCCGTTGCGCGATGCCAGGGTCCGTTGCTTGGCGGCACAGGCGGCTGCGCGGGTGGGGCTGGTGCTGGTGTGCGGTCGTTATGAAGGCATCGATCAGCGCTTCGTCGATTCCTTTGTGGACGAGGAAATATCGATCGGCGATTTCATCTTGTCGGGCGGCGAAATTGCGGCCATGGCTCTGATCGATGCGGTTGTGCGACACTTGCCGGGAACGATGAAGCAGGAATCTGCCGAGGACGAATCGTTTGCCGGCGGCCGGCTCGATGTTCCCCATTACACTCGGCCGGAGTCGTGGCGTGGCCAGGAGGTTCCAGCGGTGCTGCTTTCGGGGCACCATGCACGCATCGCGCGTTGGCGCGAAGAGCAATCGTTGGCCCGGACGCGACGTGTGCGCCCGGATCTGTTGCAGGATGATTTGCCGGGTGACTAACCCCATCCTCTGGGGCGGAAAACAAGACCCCCGCGATGGCACGCAGTGCGTGTCCGGCATCGGGAATATCGCCGCGCCACGATGGTATTTGGAGAGCGAACGTGAACGTGATCTCGCAGCTGGAAAATGAGGAAGTCGCGCGCCTGAGCGCCAACCGGGCCATTCCGGTATTTGCCCCAGGCGACACGGTAATCGTCAATGTCAATGTCGTCGAGGGAACGCGCAAGCGCGTTCAGGCCTATGAAGGGGTCGTGATCGCGCGTCGCAATCGGGGACTGAACAGCTCCTTCGTGGTGCGCAAGATCTCGAGCGGCGAGGGCGTGGAGCGTACCTTCCAGACCTATTCACCCTCGATCGCATCGATCGAGGTCAAACGCCGCGGCGATGTGCGGCGGGCCAAGCTCTATTACCTGCGCCAGCGCTCGGGCAAGTCCGCACGGATCCGGGAAAAGCTCGAGTCCAAGGGCGAGGGCTGAGGCCGCTGGCCACAGCCGGGACGGTATTTCGGCAAGGGTACTCGGCGAACGATTTCGGCGAGCCGGGTCGATGCGCACAATGATCGTGCCCGAAGCGCTGCCGTTGGATCCGGAATTCGATTCCGAACGCGGCCCGGCGATCGAGGCCGCGCGTCTCATGCCGGAGGCCCTACGCGGTCGCTTCCTGCGGCCCCCCGTCTGGCAGGCCGAACAAAGCAGCGACGGCAGCTTGTTCCAGCCCGAGCGGCCGCTACGCCCGGCAGCGGTGCTGATCCCGCTGATCGCGCGCGCCGACGGGCTGCACGTGCTGTTTACCGTGCGTGCGGCAGACCTGCCGGACCACGCCGGCCAAATTAGCTTTCCGGGCGGCCGCGTCGAGCCCGGCGACGCGAGCGCTGTCGACACGGCCCTGCGCGAGGCCCGCGAAGAGATCGAGCTGGACCAGCGGCGGGTCGAGGTGCTCGGTACCTTGCCGCCGTACCGTACGATCAGCGGCTTTCAGGTCACGCCGGTAGTGGGCCTGATCGGGCCTGGTGCCGATCTGCGTGCAGACCCGGTCGAGGTCGAAGAGCTCTTCGAGGTTCCACTGAGCTTTCTGATGGACGGCGCCAATCATCAACGCCGCCTTGTTATCCAGGAAAACAATCGCCGCGGCGTGTATGCGATGGAGTATTTCGGCCGCCGTCGGTACATGATCTGGGGCACTACTGCAGCAATGCTGCGGAACCTGTATCGCTTTTTGCTCGCTTGAGCTGCCCAACAGGGGCAGCGGACCGTTGCAGGCGATTTCGCCCAAGCGCTTGTTACGTGTGCGCGTTCGGACGACTTACAATCGGCCGCCATGAGCTGGCTTGCCTTGATTCTCACCTTGCTGCTGGAACAGGTGCGGGCGACTCCGTCGACCAATCCGGTGTACGCCGGTGTCACCGCGTGGTCGGACAAGGTTGCGCGCAACCTCAATGCCGGCCAGGCACGTCACGGTGTTTACGGATGGCTGCTGGTGGTGGGTGCCGGAACGGCACTTACCGGCCTCGTGTTCGAGCTCGCGCGCTCCTGGCACTGGTTGGCCGCCCTTGCGGTGGACGTCTCGGTGCTCTTCTTTGCGCTTGGATTTCGTCAGTTCAGTCATCCGATCACCGCAATTCAGACCGCCCTCGAGCAGGGCGACGCCGACAAGGCGCGGCGCGTTTTTGCCGAGTGGCGCCGCAATACGGATCCGGAATTTGATCCGACGGAACTCGACGAGGCTGAGATTGTTCGCCAATCGATCGAGTTCGGATTGTTAGCCTCGCATCGTCACGTCTTCGGCGTGCTGTTCTGGTTCCTGGTTCTGCCCGGCCCGTCCGGCGCGGTGCTCTACCGCCTCAGCGAATACTTATCGCGGCATTGGAATCGGCCGCCGGCTGCCGGCGATGCGGGTGTCCCACCGGATCTGTTTGGCCAGTTCGCGCTCAAGGCCTATGCCTGGATCGATTGGCTGCCGGCGCGCTTGACCGCCATGGGATTTGCCATCGTTGGCGATTTCGAGGGCGCCATTTATTGTTGGCGTCACATGACGGTCGATTCGAAGCCCAATGTCGTCAGTGGGCGCATCCTGATCGCCAGCGCCCAGGAGGGTGCGGGGCTCGCAGAACCCGGTCCGGAAGCCCTGCGCTCTGCCGTGGGCTTGGCGTGGCGCGCGATGATCCTGTGGTTGCTCCTGCTTCTGCTACTTACGCTTGCGGCCGCTCTGGCCTAGGAAGCGCTGCATCTTAATTCCGGGACCGGGAAACCGTCGCGCCGGGATCCTGTGCTAGCAGTTTGCGATAAAAATCGTAGCGAGCACGGGTGATTTCACCGTGCTCGACCGCCGCCCGGATCCCGCAATCGGGTTCCTCCGCATGCCGACAGTCGGCGAAACGGCAGGCCTGCGTTACCGCTGCGAAGTCGGGCAACCATTGCGTCAATTGCGCCGCCGACAGGTGTGCGAGCCCGAATTCATGGAAGCCGGGCGAATCGATCACTGCGCCATCCTTGCCATAGGCGAACCAGCGAGTGGCCGTCGTCGTCTGGCGGCCGTGCGTGCCGCGCCGTGACAGGGCGCCGGTGCGTAGTTCCGCATCGATCAGCAGGTTTAGCAAGCTTGATTTTCCCATCCCGGATTGACCGACGAAAAGCGTGGCGCGGTCGCGGCATTCGTGCTCCAGCAGCCCGCGTGCGGCAACCGGATCGGCGCGCGCAGAAACGCGCAGCACGCGCGCACCCAGCCCCTCGATTTCCGCCAAGGACGCCTGGGCACCGCGGCTGTCCAAATCGATCTTGTTGAGTATGGCCACCGATTGGATCCCCGCCGCACGTGCCGCCAGCAGGGCACGCCAAACGAACTCGACTTGCGGTGGCGGCTGCGCGGCAAAGACGATTGCGATCTGATCGACATTGGCGGCCAGAGGTTTGGTGCGGTTGGCGTCGGATCGAAACAGCAGGTTGCGGCGCGGCTCGACCACCTCGATCACGTGCAATCTCTGCTCGGAGGAGCACCGAACGCGGTCGCCAACGACGATTTCCATGCGCCTGCCGCGGCCGATGGCATCGACTTCCGCGGCTCCGCCGCCACCGGATGTCGCTCCCTGTGTGCCGGAGAGCGCCACGATGTAGCGCTGGCCAAAGCGTGCGACGACACGGCCACGGGCCTGATCATCGGCGCGCCGCTGCGAGCGATCGTTCGCGCGCCCCTGCACCCGGCCGGTCACGACAATGGCTTCCCCGGCCGCAGCGCAGTCAAGGGATTGCGGCCGCTGGCGCACCCGCGAGCAGCCGGTCAATGCGGATCGAAGCCGGTGGGTGGGAATCGTAAAAGACCGAGTGCACGGGATCGGGTGTCAGGGTCGCGGCATTGTCCTGGTACAGCTTGACCAGGGCCCGCACGAGGGAATGGGCGGAGGCGTGACGTGCCGCAAATGCATCGGCCTCGAACTCGTGACGACGCGAAAGTGCGCTTTGCAGCGGCGCAAGGACGAAGGCGAAAAGTGGCATTACGAGACCGAAGAGCACCAGTACCAAGCCGTTGTTGGGCACGCTTGCCCGCGTTTCCACACCCAGGCTGGGAGGGAACCAGTGCTGGGTCTGAATCCAGCCCAGGAGCGCGAGCCATGCCAGGGCCACGGCCAGCCCGCTCACGATACGCTTGGCTACGTGATGGAGTCGGAAGTGTCCCAACTCGTGCGCCAGCACGGCTTCGATTTCGTCGGGGCCCAGGCGCTCGATCAAGGTATCGTAGAACACGATTCGCTTGGCCGCGCCCAGGCCCGTGAAATAGGCATTGCCGTGCGTGGAGCGGCGCGACCCGTCCATCGTGTAGACGCCGTTGCTGCGAAAACCGGTGCGCTCCAGCAGATTGCGGATGCGCTGGTGTAGGGGACCATCGCGCAGCGGCGTAAAGCGATTGAACAAGGGCGCGATCAGCCACGGGTAGAGCACGCTGAGCACAAGGGAAAAGGCCGCCCAAAACAGCCAGGCGGCCAGCCACCACCCGTCTCCCGCGGTCCGCATCAGCAGCAAAATGACGGTCAGCAAGGGCAGTCCCAACAGCGCGCCTACCAGCGCCGACTTCACCGTATCGGCGATGAACATTGCCTGGGTCATACGGTTGAATCCAAATTTTTGCTCGATACGGAAGCGACGCGTCCATTGGATCGGCAGGTCTACCAGGCCCAGCAGGGCAATCACGGACGCGACCAGGGCGATGTCGAAACCCAGGCCGTTTCCAGCCAGTGCGCCCAGGTGGTCGTAGATCCACTGCAAGCCGCCGCCCCAGGTAAGGGCCACGAAAAGCGCGGTCCCGAGGAGGGTTTCGAGCATTGCCAGGCGCTGCTTGGCGATCGTGTATTGCGCGGCACGGCGGTGGTCCTCGAGTCCAATGGAATCGGCAAATTGTTCGGGAACCGCGTTCGCCCGCTGCGCAACGTGGCGGACCTGTCGCCCGCTCAGCCACAGCTTGAGAACAAGATGTATGCCCAGTACAAGAACGAAGAGCAGGCTCATGAGATGGTTTGCCGTTGCTGGCGATGAAGGCAATGGCCCATGACGCAGGCGCGCGGCGTGCGACAATCGCGGCCGCGTTGCTCGATAGATTGCCGCAAGGGATGCGCGCTCACAAAGCGAAAATTATGGCACAGGACCCCGACCCCGAACTCGCCGCCCGTACGGCGAAACCTGCTGTCGACGATAATCACCTTGTCTGGATCGACATGGAGATGAGCGGCCTACATCCCGACTCGGATCGGATCCTGGAGGTCGCGGTGGTTGTCACGAACGCCAATCTGGATACGGTGGCCGAGGGTCCGGTCCTCGTGATGCACCAGGACGAAGCGGTGCTGGCGGCGATGGATGCTTGGAATCGCACGACGCATGGCCGCTCGGGGCTCACCGACCGCGTGCGCCAGTCGCAATGGACCGAGGAAGCGGCCGAGGACGCCGTGCTCGCCTTCCTGGCGCAATACGTGCGGCCGGGTAAGTCGCCGATGTGTGGCAATTCCATCTGCCAGGACCGGCGGTTTCTGGCACGCTGGATGCCACGCCTGGAGGCATTCTTCCACTATCGCAATCTCGACGTGAGCACCCTGAAGGAGCTGGCCAAGCGCTGGAACCCGGAGGTGCACCGGAGCTTTGAGAAAAAGAGCCGGCATGAGGCGTTGGCCGACGTTTACGAGTCGATCGCCGAATTGCAGCACTACCGTGCCAACTGGATAAGCGCGCGCTGAGTACATCCTTTGCCCCGCCAGGCGTCGAGCGACTTTATAAATCGTTCGGCAGCCGGAGAC
>OMSW01000057.1:10577-10704 GCA_900290295.1 Burkholderiales bacterium | reverse complement strand
CGGGCGTCGAGAATCCTCCTGCTCCTGCTGCATCCGGGCCGCCTTCGGCGGCCCGGGCGCGCACCCCGGTATTTCTCATCGGCATGATGGGCGCGGGCAAGACCACGGTCGGCCGCATGCTGGCGGG
>OMSW01000057.1:3997-10567 GCA_900290295.1 Burkholderiales bacterium | reverse complement strand
CGAGCTCGAATGCCGTTCGGGTGTGCGCATCGCAACGATGTTCGAGCTGGAAGGGGAAGCGGGATTTCGCGAGCGCGAGACGCAGCTGCTCGACGAGCTCACGGCCAAGGCCGGAATCGTCCTTGCTACCGGCGGCGGTGCCGTATTGCGTCCCGAGAATCGCGCGCGCCTGCGCAGCCGCGGCCTGGTGATCTTCCTGGACGCTTCGGCCGGCGAGATTGCGCGTCGCACGCAGCACGATGTCGGCCGCCCGCTGCTCAATGCAGCCGACCGGCGGGCGCGGCAGCCGACCGGCGGGCGCGCATCGAATCCTTGCTCGAGGAGCGCGCGCCGCTGTACCGGGCGACTGCCCATTTGCGCTTTCGCTCGCCGGCGCGCAACCCCCGTCGTCTGGCCGCGGGCATCCTGGCCCATCCGGCGTTGGCGTCCCTGCTCCCGGCGCCGACGGTACCTCCACCCGGCGAGCCAGCAACCGACGGCACGGACACGTAAAATGCGCCGATGCGACGAATTGCCGTCAATCTCGCCGGGCGCTCGTACGACATCCTGATCGGCACTGGATTGATCGGGCGCCTGGGCGAGTTTGTATCTGCGCTGGCCCCGACGTCGATACATGTCGTCTGCACCGACGTTGTAGCGCCGCTGTATGCACAGGCCGTGCTCGATTCCTGCCGCGGCGTCGCTCCAACAAGGCTTTGCACCATACCGGACGGCGAAAGCATCAAGACCCTCGCAACGGTCTCGGCCATCCTCGATGCCTTGGTGAGCGGGCATGCCGATCGTCGCAGCGTTTTGGTGGTGGTGGGCGGGGGCGTGGTCGGTGATATCGCCGGCTTTGCCGCGTCGATCTACATGCGCGGCATCCGCTTTGTCCAGGTGCCGACGACCCTGCTCGCGCAGGTCGATTCGTCCGTGGGCGGCAAGACCGGGGTCAATCACGCGGGCGGCAAGAACCTGATCGGTTCCTTTCATCAGCCCAGTGTCGTCGTCTCCGACACATCGTCGCTGCGGACCTTGGCGGCGCGCGAAGTGCGCGCCGGTTTGGCGGAAATCCTCAAGCATGGCCTGTTGGCCGATCGGGAGTATTTCGATCGCATGGTCGACACGCTGCCCCAGCTGCTGGCCCTCGATGGCGATGCACTGGCCGCGGCAATTGCCGGATCGTGCGAGATCAAGGCAGCGGTCGTTGCAAGGGACGAACGGGAAAACGGGGAGCGGGCCTTGCTCAATCTCGGCCACACGTTCGGACACGCGATCGAATCGCTCACCGGCTACAGCCGGTGGTTGCACGGTGAGGCGGTGGCGTGCGGGCTGTGTCTGGCGGCGGACCTTTCTGCGCGTCTGGGACTGATCGGTCCGGATGCGCTCGAGACGATCCAGGCCGCCGTCGCCCGCGCCGGGCTGCCCGTTCGCATCGCCGGAATCTCCCGGGCAGCGGCGTTCCAGGCGATGCGCGCCGACAAGAAGGCGTTTGCGGGCAAGATCGACTTTGTGCTGCTCGAACGCATTGGTCAGGCGGTTCGGCGCCAGGTCGATGACGCCTTGGTCGAGGCAACGCTAAGCGATGGGGGCTTTGTTTGATGATCGATCGTGAATCTGACTTGGCCGCTTTCGCGGCGCGTTCGGCCCATACGCGCGGCCGCGAAAGACCCGAGGAGCCGCCGCGCTCGCGTTCCCAATTTCAAAGGGACCGCGACCGGATCATCCACTCCACCGCTTTCCGCCGGCTGGAGTACAAGACCCAGGTCTTCGTCAACCACGAAGGCGACCTGTTTCGCACGCGCCTTACGCATTCGCTGGAGGTGGCACAGATCGCACGCTCCGTGGCGCGTTGCCTGCGCGTGAACGAGGATCTGGTGGAGGCGATCTCGCTGGCTCACGATCTGGGCCATACCCCCTTCGGCCACGCCGGCCAAGAGGCGCTGAACGAATGCATGCAGCCCTACGGTGGCTTCGAGCACAATCTCCAGTCCCTGCGGGTCGTCGATGTCCTGGAGGAGCGCTATGGCGCCTTCGATGGCTTGAACCTGTGTTTCGAGACGCGCGAGGGCATACTCAAGCACTGCTCGCCCGATAACGCCCGCCGGCTCGGTGCCGTGGGCGAGCGGTTCTTGCTGCGGCGGCAGGCACCGATCGAGGCCCAGATCGCCAACTTGGCAGACGAAATTGCCTACAGCAATCACGATATTGACGACGGGATTCGCTCCGGCCTGATCGAGTCGGCGCAGCTCGAACAGGTCCCGCTGTATGCGCGGCATCGTGCGGCCGTGCTCGAACTGATGCCGCTCATCGGAGCGCGGCGTGCGGTGTACGAGACCGTTCGGCGCATGATTGACACCTTGGTCTCGGACCTGATCGGGGAATCGGAACGGCGGATCGCAGCCGTCGCCCCCGCCGGGATCGACGATGTGCGCGCCGCGCCTGCGTTGGTGGCCTTTTCCGCGCCGATCCGCGCCGAGGCCGACGTGCTCAAGACCTTCTTGCTTGGCAACCTGTATCGACATCCGGAGGTTATGCGCATGACTACCAAGGCCGGCCGTATCGTGCGCGAACTGTTTGCGGCATTTCACGGCGAGCCACGATTGCTGCCGGTGGAACACTGCGCCCGGCTGGCGCGCGAAGGTCCCCGGGCAATTGCCGATTACATCGCCGGCATGACGGACCGATTTGCGATTCGTGAGCACCGACGCTTGTTTGCCGTGGGGGAATTCTGAGCCCCGCACCATGAGCGCGACTGCGCTTTCCGTTGCGATCTCACGCCGCCGGCCCGCGCTGGTCCGGCGGTCCATTTTGGTCCCGGTGGCTTGAGCATCGTGGCGCGGCTGCCCCGTCTTGCCGTGGCCGGTTGTGTACACCATGTACTTCAGCGCGGAATCGATCGGCGCGCGATTTTTCGCGACGAGGAGGATTTCCGCCGCATGCTCGACGATCTGGCCGGGCTCTGCCGCCAGGATGCGCTCGCCTTGCATGCCTACGTGCTTATGCCGGACCATTTCCACCTGCTGATTACGCCCGAGGATGCGGAGGGTCTGAGCCGGACCATGCAGTCACTGGGGCGCCGCTATGTTCGCTGGTTCAATCAGCGCCATGGCCGCGCGGGCACGCTCTGGGAAGGGCGTTTTCGCAGCACCGTGATCGAGCCCGAGCGCTATCTGCTCGATTGCATGCGGTATATCGAACTCAACCCGGTCCGCGCCGCCTTCGTTGCGGACGCGGCAAGCTACCCCTGGTCGAGCCTTGCGCACCACCTGGGTCTGCGCCTCGACCCGCTGATCACCGATCATCCACAATTCTGGTCGCTGGGCAATACTCCGTTCGAACGGCAGGCCGCCTATGGCAGAATCTGCGCCGCCCCGCTGGATGCGAGCTTGCTGGCGCAGATCCGCAACTGCACCCACCGCGGCTGGCCCCTGGGCTCGGACGCTTTTTTGGAGGCGTTGGCGCGTAAGACCGTGCGGCGTCTGGTCCGCAAGCCGGTCGGGCGCCCGCGGCGCAAACCACTGCCGCGGGCGGCGTAGCGGGCGCGGCATCGGCGCCTGCCGGGATCATGAGCGGGTTTTCGTTGCTACTTGCGCTGCGAAAGCGATTTTCCGGGTTTGCGCTCGCGCCGAACGACCTGCTGCGCGACCCGATATATCGGCGGCTATGGACCTCGATTCTTATCAGTTCCCTGGGCGGTCAGATCACGCTGCTTGCGGTACCCCTGACGGCGGCAGCGCTGCTCAATGCTTCTCCGACGCAAATGGGATGGCTCACCGCGATGGAGATCTTGCCGTTCGCGCTTTTTTCCCTGCCGGCAGGTGTTTGGCTCGATCGCGTGCGCAAACTGCCGGTCTACATCGGCGGCGAACTGATGCTGGCGCTTGTGGTCGGGAGCGTCCCCTTGGCGTGGTGGCAGGGCTGGCTGTCGATGCCGTGGCTGTATATCGTCTCGTTCCTGATTGGATTCATCTATACGACCGCGGGCAGTGCTGCCCAAATCGTTTTGACGCAAATCGTCGCGCGCGATCGCCTCGTCGAGGCCCATGCAAAGAACTCGCTTGCCTCCTCGGCGGCCGACGTCGCCGGGCCGGGCGCTGCCGGTGCCTTGATCAAACTGACCGGCGCACCCATGGCTTTGCTGGCCGATGTCGCCCTGCTGATCGGTTCTGCCGGAATCCTGCGTGGCATCCACGTGCGCGAAGGCCCCCGCCATAAGCGGACAAAGTTCTGGCGCGCCATGCGTATCGGCCTCGGATTCGTCGCCGGCCACCGCATTCTGGTCACCATGGCGGTGACCGTGGGTGGGTTTCAACTCTGTTATCAGGGCGCCCAGGTCGTTCAGATCCTGATTGCCACGCGCCTACTCGGACTTTCCGAGCACCAGGTTGGTCTTTGCTACGTTGCTCTTGGCGTGGGAACCATCTGCGCCAGTTCCGTAGGCCATGCAGTAGCGCGCCGAATCGGGCCGGGACCCGCGCTCGTGCTGGGCATGGCGATTTGCGCGTTGGGCTGGTTGCTGCTGGCGGCCGCCCCGCCGGGCCGGCTTGGTGTCATCGCGTTCGCCATCATGCTGGCATGCTTTGGTGTCGGGGCGGTTTTCGTATTCATCAATTTTCTGGCGCTGCGCCAGGCGGTGACGCCGACACCCTTGTTGGGGCGCATGACCAGCACAATGCGTTGGCTGATCCAGCTGCCGGGAATTCCCGGGGCGCTCATCGGCGGATGGCTCGGCGAGCACGTGGGCCTGCAGGCGGCGCTGGGCTTTTCCGGCGGCGTGGGACTGCTGCTTGCCCTGGTGGCAATCCGCCAGCCGGTATTGCGCGATATGCGTGTCTTGCCCGAGCTGGATCGGGAGGGCCGGGGCTTGGTGGGCTCCGCGGCCCAGACTGGCGGCTCCGGCTGAACGCAGCTCCGTAGCCATTGCCCTGTACGCCAAGTACGCTTGCCCCTACGCCCATCTGGACCTTGGTCAAACCGTGAATTCGACGCCGGCTTTTGCTCCCGTTGCCGCTCCCACGATCGCCCCGCTTACCCGCGAACTTTTCGGTCATCCCAAGGGACTGTTCGTGTGCTTTTTCACCGAGATGTGGGAGCGGTTCTCCTTCTATGGCATGAAGGCCTTGCTGCTGCTGTATATGCTCAAGCACCACCTGTTCGGCGACCAATTGGGATACCTGTTGCTGGGCGCGTACGCCGGTCTGGTATACGCCGTTCCGGTGGTCGGTGGCATGCTGGCCGACCGCCTGCTCGGAATGCGCAAGGCGGTCGTTTTCGGTGGCGTCCTGCTGTGTTTCGGGCACCTGGGCATGGCATACGAAGGCCAGGCGGCGACGGTCGATGCGGCTGGCCTGATACACCGTGACGGCACCGGCCTGGCGGCGTTTTACGTCTCGCTATCGTTCATCATCTGTGGCGTAGGATTCTTGAAGCCCAATGTCGCAACCATCGTCGGCTTGCTATATCCGGCCAACGATCCGCGCCGCGATTCGGGATTCACGCTGTATTACGCCGGTATCAACCTGGGCGCGCTGTTTGCCAGCCTGATCTGCGGGTACGTCGGTGAGGTCTATGGTTGGCGCTATGGCTTCGGTGCGGCCGGTATCGGCATGCTCGCGGGATTGAGCGTGTTCCTTACGGGCCAGGGGTATCTGCAGGGCCTCGGCGAGCCGCCCGATCCAGCGCGCCTCGCGGCGCGCTGGATCGGACCCGTGCGGGTGGAGGCGGGCCTGTACGTGGGTACCTTGCTCGCCGCGCTGCTCATCGCGGGCCTGCTGAACATCCCGCGACTCGTTGCCTATGCCCAGGCGGCGATGCTGGTGATCTGGCTGATCTGGCTGGCATGGTATCTGCGTACCTACGCCGACGCCATTCAGCGGGGACACATGATCAGCATTATTTTCTTTATCACGTTCGTGCTGCTCTTTTTTGCGCTCTACGAGCAGACCTACGCATCCTGGGTGACGTTCACCGATCGAATGCTCAACAAGGATCTGTTCCCGCAGATCGTGATCCGCGAGGGCAAACCCCTGCCATGGTCGATTGCGCCCCTCGTCGCATCGCCGTTTGTTGTCGCCTTTGCCTTGCGCCAGCGCTCGGCCACGATGGCCACAGCGGCCTTGGCTGCGCTGACCGTGGCAGGCTTCGCGCTCATCTTGCGCGATAGCGTGGTGCTGCCACAGACCGCCGGTTCGCTCACCTATCTAGGTGCGCTGTTCATCGTACTGTTGGCGCCGCTGTTTTCCTGGCTATGGCCTTTTCTGGAGCGCTACGGCGCCAATCCGCGCAAGACTACGAAGTGCGTGATCGGTTTGACGCTGGCCGGCCTTTCGTTTCTGCCGCTGGTTTGGGCCAACGGCTCGGCCGCGGGAGGGCAGCTAGCAAGCGTTTGGTGGCTTGCATTCGCGTACATCATCCTCGAGGTCGGCGAAGTCTGTCTGTCCCCCATCACGCTTGCCGCGATCTCCGAGCTCACCATGCCCAAGGTCGCCGCGGTCATGATGAGCGGGTGGCTGCTCGCAACCTCGTTCTCGGAACAGCTGGCCGCGCTCTTTTCCAGCTTTGCCTCCCTGGACATCAAGCCTGGCGCTC
>OMSW01000057.1:0-3987 GCA_900290295.1 Burkholderiales bacterium | reverse complement strand
TGGCTGGGATTGGCCTCTGCGTTGCTGGCGCTGCTCCTGAGTCCCTTGCTGCGCCGCTGGATGCATGGCATCCGGTGATGTCGGGCGAGTAGGCCGCACGCGTTTTCATGGCCGATCCGGGCGGATCAGGCGGCCAAGCGCACCAGCACGCGTAGTCCGCCCAGGTGCGAGTCATTCAGGGCAACGCTCGCGCCGTGCTGTTCCGCGATCGTGCGCACGATCGCCAATCCCAATCCGCTTCCGATCTCGGCAGCCGCATCGTCGGCCAGCTTGCGGCGATAGAAGCGGTCGAAGACGCGCTCGCGTTCGTCGGCGGGGATTCCTGGGCCCGAATCGTCGACCGTGAGCAGCGCGCCATCGTTGCCAGCGCGCAGGGCGATATCCACGCGACCGCCAGCGGGCGTGTAGCGAATCGCGTTGTCGGCCAGATTGCGGACGAGGATCCGCAGATCCGGCGCATTGCCGTGGACCGGGATTGGCCCCTGTGCGTCGAGGGAAACCTCGATATTTCGTGCCTCGGCCAGCGTAACGACGTCGGCTACCGCGAGGCGTGCGACTTCGGCAAGGTCGATCGATTTCTGCAGGGGTTCGTGCCCGCCCGGTTCGCTGCGCGCAAGCGTGAGCAGCTGCTCGACCAGCCGGCTGGCCCGATCGATGCCCGCGCTGAGCGCGTCGAACGCGGCGCGGCGCGTCGCGTCGTCGGCCGCGCGATCGAGCACGCCGAGCTGCAGCTTCAGGGCAGTGAGCGGCGAGCGCAATTCATGCGCCGCGTCCGCGACGAACGCACGCTGCGCCGAAAAGGATGCTTGCAATCGCTCCAGCAGGGCATTGATTGCGCCGGTCAGTGGCGCAATCTCGACCGGGGATCCCGGGTCGGTGAGCGGTTCAAGCGCATTGGCACTGCGTTGCTTGACTTCGGTGGCCACCCGACGCAGCGGCGCCAGCGAGACGCCAACCGTCCACCAGGTTAGCGCGCCCAGCAGGGGCGCGATGGCGAACACGGGCACGACGCTGCGCAAGGCGGCTTGCGCCGCCAGGCGCTGCCGGATCTCCACGGGTTGCCCGACCTGTATCACGCGGTCGCGGGCCGCCGCGCTGAACACGCGCCAGACGGTTCCAGCCACATCGATTTCGGAGAATCCGAGCACCGCGCGCGGCGGGAATCCCGCAGGCGCGCGCGACGCATATATGCGTACGCCGTCCATCGTCCAGATCTGGACGACGAAGTCCATCTGCTCGTCGGCGATTGCGGCGGCGTCCTCCGGCGGGATGAATCCCTGATCGCGCAACGACAATGCCATCTGGCGCAGCTGGTAGTCGAACTGTGCTTCGAGTTCGCGCAGCATGTTGCGGTACGTGACCGCCGCGCCAAGCAAGGCGCCGAGCACGACTGCCGAAAGCAGCCACGCCAGCAGGCGGGTGCGGATCGATCTCACGGGTTGGTCCCGGGCCGCCCGACGAAGTAGCCAACGCCCCGAACGTTGCGAATGAAGTCCGCGCCGAGTTTCTGCCGCAATTGGTGGATGTAGACGGACACCGCGTTGCTCTCGATAGCCTCCCCCCAGCCGTACAGGCGGTCTTCGAGTTGGGCGCGGGAAAGAATCGCGCCTGGCCGAGCGAGCAAGGCCTCGAGCAGCGCGTACTCGCGCGCCGAAAGCGGTACGGGCTCGCCGTTGCGGGTGACTTCCCGCGTCGTAGGGTCGAAGCGGATCGGGCCGATCTCGAGTGCCGGCTCGGCGCGCCCGGAGCGGCGCCGAACGACTGCCCGCATGCGCGCGGTCAGCTCGTCGAGCTCGAAGGGCTTGACCACGTAGTCGTCGGCGCCGGCATCGAGCCCGGCGACCCGATCGCGCAATGCGTCGCGGGCGCTCAGGATGATGACCGGAGTCGGATTTTTGCCAGCGCGCATTTCGCGCAGCACTTCCAGTCCGTCGCGTCCGGGCAGACCCAGATCGAGCAGGACCAGGTCGAACTGTTCGGTGGCAAGCGCGGTCGATGCCGCGCGACCGTCGCGCACCCAGTCCACTGCGCTGCCCTCCTGGCGCAGGGCGGTGCGGACGCTCTCACCGATCATTCGATCGTCTTCGACCAGCAGCACGCGCACGCGATGTCGCTCTCGTACAAGGATGGGTCACCCTGGCGCCTGGGAGCGCGCCTGGCCGGCAGGGTACATGCTTTGTGGAATTGGTGGTTAGGCCCGGATTAAGCCGGCCATCGGCAAGCGCCGAGCAGTTCGGCGGCCCGCAGCTCGCCATGCAAAGGCGTTACGCCGCGGTGCGCGCGCTGGAACGGGCGGCGCTGTACTCGGACTTCGCCGACAACGCCAAGGAGCTGCCTTGCTCCAAGTAATGCACGATCGGCTCGCCGCCGCGACCGGCCGAGGCCAGACGGTCTTGGTCCGGTAACACTCGGCTGAGGTTTGCCATCGCGCATTTGGCGCGAGTTCAGGTCACGATCGTCAATCCAGCCGCATCGGCGCTTTCCAGGACAACGCCACACTGCGCCGCGGCATCGAATCCGTGCCGCCGGAAAATCGCGAGCACGGAATCGACGGCGGCGGCCTCGCAGCTCAGCAGTAGACCGCCGCTGGTCTGCGGATCGGTCAGCAGGGCTAGCTCGGTTTCGGTGAATCCGACGGGCAGCTGGACGTCCAAGGCGTAGCCGGCCCAGTTGCGAGCCGATGCACCGGTCACGAATCCCATGCGCGCCAGATCGCGAGCGCCCGGCAGCAGCGGCACCAGCGGCCAGTCGATCTGCACGCGGCAGCGGGCGCCGCGGGCAATTTCCAGCGCATGTCCGGCAAGTCCGAATCCGGTCACGTCCGTGAGTGCATGTACGCCGTCGAGCGCGGCCAGATCCGGACCGGGAGTATTTAGGCGTGTCGTCGTGTCCATCATGCATGCATAGCGGACGGCATCGAGCTCGTCTTTTTTTAGCGCGGCCGAGTAAATCCCCACGCCCAGAGGTTTGCCCAGCACGATCCGGTCGCCGGGACGTGCGCTGCAATTGCGCTTGACATGGCTAGGATGCACCAGCCCGAGCACGACCAGGCCGTAGATCGGCTCGACCGAATCGATCGTGTGGCCCCCGGCAATCGGGATTGCAGCGTTGCGGCAGATGGCCGCCCCGCCTTCGAGAATTGCGCGGATCGTCTCGACCGACAGCACCTGGATCGGCATGCCAACCAGCGCCAGCGCGAGGATCGGCTTGGCGCCCATCGCGTAGACGTCCGAGATCGCGTTGGTTGCGGCAATGCGGCCGAAGTCGAACGGATCGTCTACGATCGGCATGAAGAAGTCGGTGGTCGCGACCAGCGCCTGTTCGTCGTTGAGCCGGTACACGGCCGCGTCGTCGGCGGTCTCGATGCCCACGAGCAGCTCGGGCGACACCGGCATGCGAGCGGTGCCTTTCAGTATCTCGGAAAGCAGGCCCGGTGCGATCTTGCATCCGCATCCGCCGCCATGCGAAAGCGAAGTCAGGCGCGGTTGCCGGGCGTTCGGGGCCGAGCCCGCAGCGGCAGTGACTTTGCCGCCTGCTCCCGCCGCTGCGGATCCCGTAGCGCTCATAGAATCGTCTCCGGCTGCCAGCCAGTATCAGTGCGCAACAAAGCCTGCCACGAGCCTGCGTACCGCTTCGCGCTCGCGGCGGGGCTCGAACCGCGGCGCGCGTGCGCGGCACTGTCGCGCGAGTTGCGCGAGCAGACGTGGTTCGTCACGGCAGCGTTGCAGCAACGCCGCCAATGCATGGGCATCTGCCCACGGGAAGTATCCGTCGTAGTTCGATCCCGGCATTCCAACATTGCCCGAAACGTTCGAAGCGATAACTGGCGTACCGCTGCAAACGGCCTCCAGTATTGCATGCGCGCCGCGCTCGGCCAACGGCTTGGCGATACCCCTCGCGGTCGGACGACCGGGTGCCACGCCCACGGATCTTGCACCGGTAAGCGCGAGCGCCGCACCCTTGCGGAACGCACGGCGCGCGGCCGAA
>OMSW01000033.1 GCA_900290295.1 Burkholderiales bacterium | reverse complement strand
TCATCGTCCCACGACGGCCGCCGGTGACCGGTACACGAGTGCGGCGCTGCCGGAACACACCACCGGTGTCGACGCTCCCGGCGGCGCCGAGCAGCGCTGGGCCCCGGGCCAGGACATCCCTGCACAGTGGTGGAAGGCGTTTCATTCCGAGTCGCTTGACGCGCTCATCAAGGAGTCGTTCCAGGCCAACCCCAGTGTCCAGGCGGCGCAGGCGGCGCTGCGCCAAGCCAACGATCTGGTCGCCGCGCAGCGTGGCTTTTTTGCGCCAACACTGCAGGCATCCTTTGTGCCGAGTCGGCAGAAAAATCCGATCGGCACACTGGCGCCGACCTTGACATCGGGCGTTCCGGTCTACAACCTGTACACGACCCAGCTCAGCGTCGGCTACACGCTCGATGTCTTCGGCGGCAATCGGCGCCAGGTCGAGTCCTTGGAAGCGCAGGCGGAGATGGAGCGCTTCCAGTTGGAAGCGACCTATCTCACGCTGTCGACCAATGTCGTGACGACGGCCGTGCAGGAAGCGTCGCTGCGGGCGCAGATTGCGGCGACCGAGCGCATGATTGGCATCGAGACCGAGCAACTGCAGATCATGCAGCGCGAGGTTGATCTCGGCGCCATAGCGGTATCCGACGCCACGGCGCAGGAAGTACTGCTGGCGCAGACGGCCGCCCTGTTGCCGCCGCTGCGCAAGGCTCTGGCGGTGCAGCGCGACGCGCTCAGTGCGCTGCTCGGGCGCCTGCCCTCGCAGGAGCCGAGCGAGATCTTCGATCTGGCCAAGCTCGATCTTCCGACCGAACTGCCGTTGAGCCTGCCCTCGCGGATCGTCGAGCAGCGGCCCGATGTGCGCGCGGCCGAAGCGCAGATGCATTCGGCCAGCGCCAACGTCGGGGTCGCCATTGCCGACATGCTGCCGCAGATCACCTTCCAGGGCACCCTCGGTGGCACCTCGACGGCCGTGGGCCAGATGTTTGCGGCGGGCAATAAGTTTTGGACCGTAGGCGCGAGCCTCAGTCAGACCTTGTTTGCCGGCGGCACGCTCTATCACCGCGAGCGGGCGGCGGTAGACGCCCTGGACGAGGCCGGTGCGCTATACCGCAGCGCTGTGATCACCGCTTTCCAGAACGTTGCCGACACCCTGAACGCCCTGGTATTCGACGCTGATGCGCTCAAGGCCGACCTGGACGCCGAGCGTGCCGCCGAGCGCAGCCTGGGGTACGCGCGCAAGTCCCTGGAACTGGGATCGGTCAGCTATCTTGCTCTGCTCAACGCCGAGCAGGCCTATCAGCAGGCGGTCGTCAACCGCGTCCAGGCGCAGGCCAATCGCTATGCCGATACCGCAGCGCTGTTCCAGGCGCTGGGCGGGGGCTGGTGGAATCGAGACAGCGGGGAAACGGCGA
The DNA here is from genome assembly GCA_900290295.1 of Burkholderiales bacterium. Classification (GTDB taxonomy): domain Bacteria; phylum Pseudomonadota; class Gammaproteobacteria; order Burkholderiales; family Burkholderiaceae_F; genus GJ-E10. The sequence continues at coordinate 5,004 of OMSW01000033.1, read as the reverse complement.
AGCGCTAGACTGTAGCGGTGCGCGAGGTTTTGGCTGCGCGACCGACGGGATGCCCATGGAAATTCCTTCCTTCATCGAGGACCTGCAGCAGCGTCTTGGCGCCATGTTCGCGGCCAGCCCGGCTGGCGATGTGCAGCGCAATCTCAAGGCCCTACTGAGCCAGCAATTCGCCAAGCTCGACCTGGTGACGCGGGACGAATTCGACATTCAGCGCGAGGTGCTGGCCAAGGCCCGGGAAAAGATCGAGACCCTGGAGGCCAAGGTGGCGGAGCTAGAGCTTCGCCGCTGATACGGGCCTCTTACCCCTGGGCCGTTCGGGCCGGGCGCGCGTTACCGCCGCTGTGGCCGGCCCGGAGCGACGAGCAAGTGCGCGACCGCGTGCCACGGCGATGATCTTTGCGGCGACGCGGATGTCGATCTTGCCCAGTTCCTTTCGGATGGTGGCCTCATCGAATATGCGAATTCCGTGCCGGTGAACCTTCTTCCGGAGCCTATGCTCGCTGCCGGCCTCGGCAGCGATGAGTAACCGGGCGAGCCCGGCCGTGCGGGCCTGGGTCAGCAGCCAGGAGGCACGCTTGGCAGTAACCAACTCGCGCTCTACGACGAACGCGTAGGTGCGGGCCTGGTCCTTGCGGTGATGCAGTACCAGTTCGATCGGCAGCGCGTCACTCAAGGTGTTGGTGGCCCGGTAGCCGCGCGCCTCGAACCACGCGAGCACGAGCTCGCGCACCGGTACGCGGGTGACCTCGTTGGCGGTGGGCGGTGGGATGGAGGCCAGCGCCGGCGGCGCTGCCAGCGGCGCCGAGGTCTTGAACGGCACGGCCGCAGGAATAGGCGGCGGCCGGACCGGTTCGCTGCGCCGCGCCGCTACCGGCGGGCTTGGCGGCACCGCGACGGACAAGGAAAGATCGCTTAGACCATCGCTCAGGGCGAGGTCGGTCGTGGCTTCTTCCAGCTGGCGGCGCGCCATCGCGGCGACCGTTTCGGACTCGCCCGCCAGCAGGTGGTCGATTTCGACCGGGTTGGCAAGCTCGACGGCCTGCTCGATCGGCGCTGGGGGCAGAAAATAGGAATCGCCGCCCAGAGCCTTGCGCTCCGCCGCCCGGCGGGCGCGCTCGGCACGGGCGCGCGCCGCCGCGCCGCGTTTTTGCCCCCAAAGCGCCAGGGCAAGCATGAGTACGGCGAGCGAAATCCAAAGAACGAGATTATTGCTGTCCATGCCCTTTCGACTGCAAGCGCTGCACCCTAGCACGCCCGCGGGACCACCGAAGCGCCATTATTGTCCTGGTGCCGGCAGTGTCGTTTGGCCGAAAAGGCTCGACTTTACGGGCTAGCCATTAGCCATCGGTAGAATCGGGCGATTACGCCGATACTATTAAAAGGGGCGCTCCCGCCCCGGGTAGCGTTGCGTGCAAAACTCTCCACATGGCTCTTGCAGTCGTCCATAGTCGTGCCGTCTGCGGCATGTTGGCACCGGAGGTGACCGTCGAGGTACATCTGGCCAACGGCGCGCCGGGATTTACCCTGGCCGGATTGCCGGAGACTGAGGTCAAAGAGACGCAGGATCGGGTGCGCGCGGCGCTGCAGAACGGGAAGTTCGATTTTCCGTCGCGCCGCATCACCGTGAACATGTCGCCCGCCGACCTGCCAAAGGAATCGGCGCGCTTCGATCTGCCGATCGCGATCGGCATCCTGGCCGCCAGCGGCCAGATTCCCGCCCAGTTGCTCGAGAAATTTGAATTTGCCGGCGAACTGTCCCTTTCGGGGGAAGTGCGGCCCATTTTGGGCACGCTTGCGATGACGCTGGCGGTTTCCAAGACGGTTCGCGAGCGCCAGCCGCGCGGCTTCTTGCTGCCGATGGAAAACGCCGATGAGGCGGCTCTCGTCGGCGGCATACCCATTTACCCGGCCAAGGACCTGCGGCAGGTGGTCTCGCACCTGGAATCCGTCGCCGGCGACGCCAAGGCGGCGCCGATCCGCGAGCATTTCGCGCAGGTTCGGCTTTCGGCTCCCACCTACCCCGATTTTTTCGACGTAAAAGGCCAGTCAAACGCCAAGCGCGCCCTGGAGATCGCGGCCGCCGGCGGCCACGCCGTATTGATGGTTGGGCCGCCTGGTACGGGCAAAACGATGCTTGCGCAGCGCTTTCCCGGACTGTTGCCGCCGATGGGAGTGGACGAGGCGCTGGAATCGGCGGCCATCCTAAGCCTGGTCGGAAAGTTTGCGCCCCAGCGCTGGGCAACGCGCGTGTTTCGTGCGCCACACCACAGCGCAAGTGCCGCCGCTTTGGTCGGCGGTGGCGCCAATGCCGCGCCGGGAGAGATTTCCCTGGCTCACAACGGCGTGCTCTTTCTCGATGAATTGCCCGAGTTCGACCGGCGCGTGCTCGAGGACCTGCGGGAACCCCTGGAGACCGGGCGCATAACGATCACGCGCGCCGTGCGCCACGTCGAGTATCCGGCGCGCTTTCAGTTGCTGGCCGCCATGAGTCCTTGTCCTTGCGGCTATCACGGCCACCCGACAATTGCCTGTCGCTGCACGCCGGAAATGGTGTCGCGCTACCAGGACCGGATCAGCGGGCCGCTGCTCGATCGCATCGATATGCGGGTCGAAGTGCTGGCGTTAAGCGCCGAGGAGCTGAACCGTTTGCCCGACGGCGAGTTGACCCGATATACCGCGGAGCGCGTCGCACGCGCGTACCAGCGGGCGCTCGATCGCCAGGGAAAGACGAATGATGAGCTGATCGCGTCCGAGATCGAACGCGTCTGCCATCCCGAAGGGCCGGTACGGCAGCTGTTGCATGCCGCCAGTGCGAGGCTGGGCTGGTCGGCCAGGGCCTACCAGCGCGTACTCAAGATTGCGCGCTCGATCGCCGACATCGAGGGTGCTGAATCCATCGACCACCAGCATATCGCCGAGGCAATCCAGTATCGGCGCTCCTTGCGCGAAACCTAGCCCAGCTTGCGGCGCAAGATCTCGTTGAGCTGCTGCGGATTAGCCTTGCCGCGGGTGGCCTTCATCGCTTGTCCGACCAGCGATTGGAAGGCCTTTTCCTTGCCGCCGCGAAATTCCGCCACGACCGCGGGATTTGCCGCGAGCACCTCGTCAACGATGCGCTCGATTGTGGCGCGATCGGAGATCTGTTTCAGGCCGCGTGCTTCGATGACGGCGTCGACCGAGGTGGCCTCGTGCGTCCATAGAAGGGCGAAGAGCTCCTTGGCGGTCTTCAAGTTGATGGTGCCGTCGCTCACGCGCGTGATGAGCGTGGCGAGTTCGCGGGCCGGCACCGGGCACTGCTCCACGCCGATGTCGGCGGCATTGAGTGCGGCGCAGACCTCGCCCATTACCCAGTTGGCGGCGGCCTTCTTGTCGGCTACCTCCTGCGCGACGCGCTCGAAATACTGTGCCAAGGCACGACTGGCCGTTAGCGCCTCGGCGTCCTGGGCCGGAAGGGCGTAATCGCGCTCGAGGCGCTCGCGCATTGCGCCGGGAAGCTCCGGCAGTTCGGCGCGAATGCGCTCGATCCACGCCGGCGCAACCTCCAAGGGCAGCAGGTCGGGGTCGGGAAAGTAGCGATAGTCGGCGGCGTCTTCCTTGGAACGCATGGAGCGCGTCAGGTCGCGGTCGGGGTCGTACAGGCGGGTTTCCTGGACCACGCGCCCGCCATCCTCGATCAGCTCGATTTGCCGGCGGATTTCGTGTTCGATCGCTTGCTGCAGGAAACGGAAGCTGTTGAGGTTTTTGATTTCCACCCGGGTGCCGAAAGCTTGCGCACCCGCGGGTCGCACCGACACGTTGGCATCGCAGCGGAAACTGCCTTCCTGCATGTTGCCGTCGCACACCCCGAGCCATACGACCAGGGCATGCAGGGTGCGTGCATAGGCGATGGCCTCTGCGCTGGAGCGCATTTCCGGCTCGGAGACGATTTCCAGCAGGGGAGTGCCGGCACGGTTGAGATCGATGCCCGACATCCCCTGGTAGTCCTCGTGCAAGGACTTGCCGGCATCCTCTTCCAGGTGCGCACGGGTGAGCCGTACGATCTTGCGGTACGGCTCACCGCTGCGCGGGGCAACCGGGAAGCTCAGGGTTCCACCTTGGACGATGGGGATTTCGTACTGGCTGATCTGGTAGCCCTTGGGCAGATCCGGATAAAAGTAATTCTTGCGGGCAAATATCGAGCGCGGCGCGATGGCGGCGCCCACGGCAATACCAAAGCGAAGGGCGCAGTCGACCACGCCGGCATTGAGCACCGGAAGCACGCCCGGCAGGGCGAGGTCGACGACACTTGCCTGCGTATTGGCCGCGGCACCGAACGCGGTCGCCGCCCCGGAAAAAATCTTTGAGGCAGTGCGCAACTGGACGTGGGCTTCCAGTCCGATGACGGTTTCCCAGGCGTTCGACATGATCTCTCCGGCGCTGTTTTTGACGGGCGTCGTGGCGGGGCGCTCAATATCCGCGCGGCACGCGGGCATGCCAATCGGTAGCGCATTGGTAGCGGTGCGCAACGCCGAGCATCCGGGCTTCGTCAAAGTGGTTGGCCATGAGTTGCAGCCCGATGGGGCGGCCCAGGCGTCCGAAGCCGCACGGAATGCTCATGGCCGGGATCCCCGCAAGGCTGCTCGGGACCGTGTACAGGTCAGCCAGGTACATGGCGACGGGGTCGGCGGATTTCTCGCCGAAGCCGAATGCCACCCCACTGGTTACCGGCCCGGCTATGACATCACAGCGCTTGAAGGCGCGCTGGAACTCGTCGGCGATGATGCGCCGCACCCGCGACGCCTGCAGGAAATACGCATCGTAGTAGCCGTGCGAAAGGACGTAGGTTCCCACCAACACCCGGCGTTTGACCTCGGCGCCGAAGCCCTGCGCCCGGGTCTTGCACATCATGTCGACCAGGTCGTCATATTGCTTGGCGCGGAAGCCGTAGCGCACGCCGTCAAAGCGTGAAAGATTGCTCGAGGCCTCGGCCGACGCCACCACGTAATACACCGGAATTCCCAGGGC
>OMSW01000088.1 GCA_900290295.1 Burkholderiales bacterium | reverse complement strand
CCACCATGGGCACCTCTGCCACGGTCTGTAAGCCCACGCCGTGTCCCTCGATTGCCAGTGGCGACTTCGTGGAGGTGCGCACCACGACGCCAGTCGCCCCTGCCGCTAAACCGGTCCTGACGGCCAGCTACATCAAGACCACCAGCCAGGTACCGGTACTTGCCACCGGCAGCACGGTTTCCATCGAGGGCCTGGTGGCGAATCTCGACACGTCCACGGATACCTTTGACGTGCGCGGCATCAGCATTGACGGCTCCAACCTTGCCTCGACGCTGGCAATGCTGGCAAACGGCCAAATCGTCGTCGTTACGGGCACGGTGTCGTCCGACGGCACGATCGTTGCCACCGCAATCAGCACCGAAAAGCGTGCGACCTTTTCCGTAATGGCTCCCCTTGACTCGGACAGCGCTTTCCTGGATACGTTGACGGTGTTGGGCCAAACCTTCACGGTCAACAGCGCTACCCGCTTTGTCGATTGGGCAGAAGGCGTGCGTCCGTTCAATCTGAACAACTTCGCAACCGTTCTTTCCGTCGGTGACCAGTTGATCGTCAGCGGGTATGCCACGGCTTCCGGCAACGTGGCGACGCGCGTCGAACGAATCCCCACTCCGCTTACGCCGACGGTCGGTGCCCAAGGCATCGTAACGGCCGATTCCAGTTCGGCCGACACGCTGAGTATCGGCGGGGTCACGGCCACGCTCGGCTCCTCGACGATGCTCCGGTACCAGGGAGCGGGCAGCAACCCGACGCTGGGGGGATTCTTCGCCGCCCTTACGGTGAATTCCAGCGTTGCTTGGGTGATCGGCACGGCGGGAGCAAGTGCGGGAGCGATTACGGCCACCAGCGCCGTCGCTTTGCCGACGACCTGTCAATGGGCATTTGGTCCGAATTGATGCGTCACCATCGAGCGCCGTCGATCGGCCTCGTTCAAATTCCTGCGTCCATCGCGTTCGCCTCCAATAATGACAAATCCCCGCGCCGACCTGTCCGAAACCTATCGCGAAATGAGCGACGAGGAACTCCAGGAGCGGTGGATCGGCGGTCACCTCACCGAAATCGCTATGGAGGTGGCTCGGGCGGAATTATTGCGGCGGGGAATGCAGGTGCCGGAAATCTCGACTCGGGAGAATGACGACGCGGCGAGCGCATCGGAGGAGACCGTCACATTCGTCACGGTGGCGCGATCGCTAAGCCCTTGGGACCTGGACATTTTGCGTGCTCGTTTGGCCGGCGATGGAATATCCTCCTTTGTCGTCGACGACAACATCAATCGCATGAACTCGCTATGGTCGGTCGCCGTTGGCGGAGCAAGGCTGCTCGTGCCGCAGCAACAGGCGGAGCAGGCCAAGGAGATCATCGCTTACGTGAAGTCCGGACGACTGGCCTGGCGCGACGGCGATGATGTCGGTTGAGCCTTTCCTCGTAGGCAAATGAGGCTGCCGAATGGCCGGTCGCCATCGCGCTATACCGCTCTCATCGGAGCACCCGGTCCAGCCAGGAGGAAACATGGTCGGCGACTTCCTCCCAGCCGCTTTGCCCGATGATAAAGTGGGTGCGCCCCGGGAATTCCTTGAATTCAGTGATCGATTCGGGCCGGCGGTATTTTGCAAAGTTGCTGCGGTTCAAGGACGGCGGGATGATATGGTCCTGTGAGCCCGCGATCATCAACAGCGGTGCGCCTGGCTTCCGGAAATCAATGCGGGCAGTTGATGTCAGCGACTCCGCGGGAACCCGGCGCGATTCCGGCACGACGAATGCTTCGAACGCCGCTCGCTGCTCTGTCAAGGGCAGAGCGTTCACGAAAGCGTAGCGGAATTGCTCGAAAGTCATCGTGGCTGGCAAGTCCTTGGAGGCAAACGGGTTGATATGACCCCAGTTGGCCTTGATGAACGACCACTTGATCGTGAACACGCCTTGCGGCGGCGCCGAATCGATAGCGACGGCCGCCGCCGCCAACTCACGCTGCAAGAGCAGTTGTGTGATCAGGCCACCCATCGAATGGCCGATCAGGATAGGCTTCTGGTCGAGCGCTCTGATGGCGCCGGACAAATGCTCCAGCACCGCCGTCAACGTCAGTGCGGCAAGCTTCGGATCGGAGGCGCTGCGCCGCAAAACGGCCACAGGCCGATCGCGCCCTGGCCAAGCGGGCGCCAAACAATCGTACCCCTTTGCGCCAAAGCGGTTCGTCCACGGCTCCCAGCACGCGGGTGTCATGTACATGCCGTGGATGAATACGATCTTTTTCGGTGCCATGGTCACTCCCGGGCAATGACGCAAATACACTCTAACCCAGGCCGCGGCATTCGCGGCGACCGCCTCGCGCAGGTCGAGGACGAAGTCGATCACGGCGCGAACGCGCCTGGGCATGGCGACGCGCGAGATTTGCCAGCGGGTCAGGATCTTTGCTGGTGGCGCGAGCACGATCTGGCTTGGTGGGGCCGGGTCTGTGGCCTAGACTGTGTTGCGACCACGATCTGCGCACGTCCTCTGAAGGTGATTGCCACAGTCCTAATCGCAAACCGTGACGCTGGCAGGAGCCCAGCATGAGAGTCAGCGAACCGTCCAGGACCGCCGGTGTGCGGCTGCTGGCCTCGGGCGACCAATGCCTCATCGTCGAATTCGGTCGCACCATCGACCTGGGGATCAACCGGCGCGCCTGCGCCTTTGCGCGCAGGCTCACCACTGCGGCGCTTTCCGGCGTCACCGACATCGTGCCCTCGTTTAGCAGCGTGGGCCTGCATTACCGTGCCGCGGCCGTCCCGCTGCAGGGCGAGGAGTCGCCGCTGGCAGCACTGCGCCGGGCCGTCGAGGCAGTTCTGGCCGCTCCCTGGGACATGGACGAAGGCGCCACGCGCCTGCTCGAGATTCCGGTGTGCTACGGCGATGACTTCGGTCCCGACCTCGATGAAGTCGCGCAGATTCGGGGCCTGGGGCGCGATGAATTGATCCGCCTGCACACTGCGACCACCGGACGCGTCTTCATGATCGGTTTTGCCCCGGGTCACCCCTACATCGGATTGTGGGACGAACGCTTCGCCATTTCCCGGCGCAGCACGCCGCGCACGCTTGTGCCGGCCGGGACGGTCGCGATTGCCAACCGCCTTAGCGTCGTCTACTCCTTCGACGTACCGGGCGGGTGGAACCTGATCGGCCGCACGCCCTGGGCGATGTTCGACGCGAAGCGCACCGCGCCCTGCCTGCTGCGGCCGGGCGACAGCGTGCGCTTCGTGGCGATTACTCCGGCAGAGTTCGCCGCCATGCAAAGGACGGGATCATGACGGTCGAAGTGCTCAAGCCGGGACTGTTCAGCAGCTTTCAGGATCTGGGCCGCACCGGCCACCAACATCTGGGCATTTCTGTCAGTGGCGCGATGGACGAACTTTCCCATCGGCTGGCTAACCTCGTGCTCGGCAACGACGAGCGCGAAGCCACGCTGGAGATCACGCTGATGGGGCCGACCCTGCGCTTTGCCGTGCAGGCCACGGTGGCCTGGTGCGGCGCTGATCTATCACCGGCCATCGACGGCACGCCGGTGCCGCGCGCAACGCCGACACCGGTGCCTGCGGGCGCCACCCTGCAGTTTGGCAAGCGCTTGTCGGGTATGCGGGCCTATCTGGCGGTGCGGGGTGGCTTCGCGCTCGCGCCGGTCATGGGCAGCACCAGCACCTATGCACGCGCGGGCTTCGGCGGCTACGAGGGGCGGGCGCTGCGAAAGGGTGACGTGCTCGGTCTCAAGTCTAGGGGTCTACCTGGCATCGCTTCTGTCTCGCCCGGCACGGCGGCGGCCGTGCAACGGCTGCACGATGAGTTATCGGGTCTGACGATCCGTGTTCTGCCCGGGCGCGAATGGGAGCAGTTTGGCGCAGGGGCGCAGCAGACACTGCTGTCACATCCGTATCGGATCGCTGCGCAATCCGACCGCATGGGCTATCGGCTCGAAGGGCAGGCGCTGGAGCGAAGCACCACGGACGACGTTCTTTCCGAGGCCGTCTGCTTCGGCACGATGCAAGTCCCGCCCGACGGCCAGCCCATCGTGCTGATGGCGGAGCGCCAGACAACGGGTGGCTATCCCAAGATCGTGCAGGTCGCCAGCGTCGACCTACCGCGCTTGGCGCAGCGCGCCCCGGGAGAATCGCTGCGGTTCGTGCTGATCGCGATGGAAAAGGCGCAGGCGTTGCTGTTGGCACGCGAGCGCGTCCTGCGAACCTTGATCCCGGCCGTCTAATCCGCGAGGACAAGGACATGCGTGTACTCGACCTGAACTGCGATATGGGCGAGGGCGATGGCGTCTACCCGCTTGGCCACGATCTGGCACTGTTGGACCACGTAAGTTCGGCCAACATCGCCTGCGGATTTCACGCCGGCGACCCGTGCACCATGGCGGCGACGGTCAAGGCCGCCGCCGCCAAGGGCGTGGCCATCGGCGCCCACCCCGGCTTGCGCGACCTCGAGGGTTTCGGACGCCGCGAGATGACAATCTCGGCCGCGCAGGCCTACAACCTCACCGTCTACCAGATCGGCGCGCTCTACGGCTTCACCGCAGCGGCAGGCGTACGGATGTGCCATGTCAAGGCGCACGGCGCGCTCTACAACATGGCCGCCGGCGATACCCGGCTTGCCGAGGCGATTTGCCGTGCCGTGCGCGATGTGGACGCATCCTTGATCGTTTTTGCGCCATCCGGTAGCGCGATGGAGCAGGCGGCGAGCGCTCTGGGCCTGCAGGTGGCCTGCGAAGTGTTCGCCGACCGAAGCTACCAAGACGACGGGTCGTTGACACCGCGCAGTCAGCCTGGCGCGATGATCACGGACCTGCAGCAGTCGATCGAACAAGTGCGCAGCATCGTGCTGCAGGGCTGCGTTCGCGCGCTCTCGGGCAGGCAAGTGCCGCTGAAAGCCGACACGCTGTGCATTCACGGCGACCAACCCGGAGCACTGCTATTCGCACGAGGCCTGCGCGCGGCGCTGCAGGATGCCGGCGTCACCGTGCTCGCTCCGGTACCGGCTGCGCGGCGAGCATGAACGTCGCTGGCGGCCCCGCGGCCGCGCCCGCATGGCGGCTATTAGCCCCATCGGGCAGACACGGCGGATTGTCGGGCACGGCCTGATCACCCGAGCCCAAAGACGAGTCAGCGCCGTCGCCGGCCGCCCGCTCGGGCCGACGATCGGGCAATCGTGGCGGCCTTGCGAGAATCTTGGCGTTCGAGACCACAAGAGGCAGGAGTCATTTTCACGCCTCATAGATTTTCCGCCGCACCGGTCAAATGCTGGCTCCTTGGGCCGGTTGCGCCTTACACCATCCTTGCTGCGAGTCACCAGCGATCGAGCTATCCTGTGGTCTGCTCGACGCTAGAAAATATCGATGCTCCCTGCTCGCTGTCGATGATTCGGCGTATAGCTGCAGGTGGTTTGGCGACCAAGCATTGATGCGCCGGCAGCGAACTGCCGAAGCTAAGGCAGACCCATGGGCACAACCGCTACGCCAGCGTCCGCAGTTTCATTGCTCGCCAAATCGGGCGCCGCCGCGAAGGATGAACTGCCGAACGGCCTGACGAGCGACGAGGCTCGCCGCCAGCTGGAGAAATTCGGTCCGAACGCAACGCCGGACACGAGCGCGCAGCCCCTGCGCAGGGCGCTGGGCAAGTTCTGGGCGCCCGTTCCCTGGATGCTCGAGGCTGCGATCGTTCTCCAAGTCGTGCTTGGTGATTTTGCCGAGGCCGGAATCATCGCAGGTCTGCTGGTATTCAACGCTGCCCTGGGGTTCTTCCAGGAGAGTCGTGCCCAAGCAACCCTCGCCGCACTGAAGCAACGGCTGGCCTTGACCGCGACCGTCCGACGCGACGGCGCTTGGAGGAACGTAGCCGCTCGTGCGCTGGTACCGGGCGATGTGGTGATGCTTACACTGGGGGGCGTTGTCGCCGCGGATGTGCGCCTCAGCGCGGGGGAGATCCTGCTCGACCAGTCCATGCTCACCGGTGAATCTGTGCCCATAGAAGCCGGGGCGGGCGTGCAAACTTTTGCTGGTGCGCTAGTGCGGCGCGGCGAGGCGCTGGCGGAGGTCACGGCGACCGGCGCGCACACCAAGTTCGGCCGTACTGCGGAGCTCGTCCGTACCGCGCACGTCATAAGCTCTCAGCAACGGGCGGTGCTGCGCGTGGTGCGCAATCTTGCCGCCTTCAACGGCGCGGTTATCGTCATGCTAGTCGCCTATGCCCATTTTCTCGCGATGCCGATCGCCGATATCGTCCCGCTCGTCCTCACGGCGGTCCTGGCTTCCATACCGGTAGCGCTGCCAGCCACCTTTACCCTTGCCTCGGCGCTGGGCGCGCGGGACTTGGCAAAGCTGGGCGTTCTTCCGACCCGCCTGTCCGCGGTGGATGAAGCGGCGAGCATGACCGTGCTGTGCGCCGACAAGACGGGTACCCTGACGCGCAATGCGCTGACGGTAACCACGGTTCGTCCCATGTCCGGCTTTGACGTGGCACGGGTCCTAACGCTCGCGGCGCTTGCGAGCGCGGACGGCGGGCAAGATCCCGTAGATGCAGCCATACGCGCGGCCGCAAGCGGCAAGGGCGCCACCGATGCGCCGAAGCTAATCCGTTTCACGCCTTTCGATCCGGCGAAAAAGATGTCCGAGGCGATCGCAACCGATACGACCGGGGGCACCCAACGTATCGTGAAAGGGGCCTTTGCAGTGGTCAGCGGCCTCGCACAATCGCCGCCGACCGCCACAGCCGCGGCGAGCGAGCTGGAGGCACAGGGCTTCCGGGTTCTGGCGGTGGCATCCGGAGCGCCCACGGCGTTGGCGCTGGCAGGACTCGTTGCGCTGAGCGACCCGCCCCGCCCAGACTCGGCGGCGCTCATCAGCGAATTGCAAGGGTTAGGCGTGCGCACCGTCATGGTGACGGGCGACGCCCCGACTACAGCAGCCATTGTGGCGCATGCCGTGGGACTCGATGGTGCAATCTGTCCGCCCGGTTCCATCCCGGGCGACGTGCGTCCCGAGGCGTTCGCGGTCTTCGCAGGCGTGATGCCGGAGGACAAATACAAGCTTGTCAAGGCGTTCCAGAAGGGCGGTCACACCATCGGCATGTGTGGCGACGGCGCCAACGACGCGCCGGCGCTGCGCCAGGCGCAAATCGGCATCGCGGTTTCGACGGCAACCGATGTTGCCAAATCCGCTGCCGGCATGGTGCTGACCGAACCTGGCCTTGCCGGCATCTTGGCCGCGGTCAAGGTGGGGCGAGTCACGTTCCAGCGCATCCTGACGTACACCCTGAACTCCATTACTAAGAAGACAGTGCAGGTGCTCTTCCTGGCCGTCGGCCTGTTCATGACCGGGCATGCGATCCTGACGCCTTTGCTGATGGTCCTCATCATGATTACCGGCGACTTCCTTGGCATGTCGATGACCACCGACAACGTGCGGCCCTCGCCGATGCCAAATGCGTGGCGAATCGGCAATCTGACCGCAGCGGGCGTTATTATGGGCGTTGGCGAGCTGGTCTTTTGTTCATCCGTCCTGGCCCTCGGGGTCTACCATGCAGGCCTTGACATCGGGACGCTAAGGACCTTGGCTTTCGTCGTCATCGTTTTTGGCAACCAGGCGACGACCTATACCAATCGCGAACGTCGACGGCTGTGGTCGTCCCGTCCGAGCTTCTGGCTTGCGGTTTCTTCCATTGCTGATATCGTGATCGCCACGGTACTGTCCGTCGGCGGAATCGCGATGGCGCCTTTGCCAGCCCTGTTCGTGGCGGGCACGCTTGCCGCGGCCGTGGCCTTCGCGCTCATCCTGGATTTCGTGAAGATGCCGGTATTCGCGCGTCTCGGGATCGCCTAGTGCGTAGCCCCGTTGTTGCCGATCATCGGATCACCTCGGTGCTATCGATCAACGAACGCAGATCAGAAGCTCGCGCAAACAGGGCCGGGTGATCCGGGATCTCGCGCGCCCTAGCTAACGTGACGCGGCCCGCGTTGGCTGCACGGCCGAAAGGATGAAAATGAAAGTCAATTCAAAGGATTTTCGTGTTCCGGAGAAAGACAAGGTCAAGCTGCGCGAGTGGCCGACGATCGTCGATGCCGTGTACCGATCGAAGGAGCACTACCAGCAGCTGCTGGGGGAACACGTCGCGCAACTGAGCTCGCTGCAGCAGCTGCTGTACGCATCCAACCACTATGCTGTGCTGCTGATTTTTCAAGCGATGGATGCGGCGGGAAAGGACGGGGTCATCAAGTACGTGATGTCCGGGGTCAACCCTCAAGGCTGCCAGGTATTTAGCTTCAAGCATCCCAGTCCGAGCGAACTGCAGCACGATTTTCTCTGGCGCACCACCCGCGATCTACCCGAACGCGGGCGGATCGGCATCTTCAACCGATCCTATTACGAGGAGGTGCTGATCGTCCGCGTCCATCCGGAGATTCTCCAAAGTGAGGGGGTTCCGGGCGCAGCGCGCCCCGGGAAGCTGGTCTGGTATCAGCGGTATCGTTCCATCGTGGATTTGGAAAGACACCTCCACACCAATGGAACCCGCATCGTCAAGTTCTACCTCCATCTCTCGAAGGAGGAACAGCGAAGACGCTTCCTCCAACGCATCGACACGCCGGAAAAGAACTGGAAATTCAGCCTTGCGGACATCGTGGAGAGGAAGTTTTGGCCGCAGTACATGAAGGCATATGAGGAATGCCTCAGCGCCACCAGCACGCGACTCGCGCCCTGGTACATCGTTCCCGCCGACGACAAGGAAAACGCACGGCTGATCGTTTCCCGGATTGTCCTCGATACGCTGACAGGCCTCGAAATGACGTACCCGAAAGCGAACGCGAAGCGACGGCAGGAATTGCTGTTCCTGCGCAAGCAGCTCGCGAAATGAGATCTTGCGCACGCCATGAAAAAACTCGTG
>OMSW01000095.1 GCA_900290295.1 Burkholderiales bacterium | reverse complement strand
CATCGCACCCGCTGACTGCAGGCTTTGGCGACGCTCGGCGCGTGCCGCACTCGCGCTTTAACGACCTACCCGAGGAAAAGCTCGCGAGCGCGGGCTACCAGGTGCTGGCGCGCGCCGACGCGGTCGGCGCCGATCTCTTCACCAAGGATTGCGGTAGCTTGTTTGTGTTCGTTCAGGGTCATCCCGAGTACGACCGGCGCGCACTCATGCGCGAATACCGCCGCGATGTCGGCCGCTTCCTGGGTCGGGAGCGAGAGCACTACCCGCAGCTGCCGCAAGGCTATTTCGATGACGGCCTCGCGCGGCTGCTCGCCATTTTTCAGGAGCGCGCTCTTGGCCAGCGCGATCCGGGCCTGCTGTCCCAGTTTCCCGTGCTCGAAGACGCGTGCCTGCCGGAGGCGACATGGCGTGAGGAGGCGGTGCGGCTGTACGCGAACTGGCTGGAACTGCTGGAGCAGCGAAAATGCGCCGCGGCGGCGGTCGAGTCGGCCATGATGGCGAGTCCGCTGCGCGCCGGCCTCGGCGGGCAAGGCGCGCAAGATGCCAGCCATGGACCGTAGCGACATAGCGCCAGGTCCGGTACGCGCGCTGTTCCCTGCACGCGAGATCCGCACCTCGGTCGAGGATCGATTGACCCGCGTCCTGGCCGATGCGCAGGCGCGTGTTGCCAAGGGCTCGGTGGTGCCCACGCTCGACATCGAGCGGTTTCGCGCCGAGCTCGCGCACTTCGACTTTCGGTCGGCAAGACCGCTTGAGGAAATGCTGGATTGGACCGTGGCCCAGCTCGAGCACGGTTTGGTTCATCTGACCCATCCGCGCTATTTCGGTCTGTTCAACCCCGCGCCCTCCTTCCCGTCCCAGTGCGCCGACCGCGTCGCCGCCAGCTTCAATCCCCAGCTAGCGACCTGGACGACATCGCCCGCTGCGGTGGAGATCGAGGCCCACGTCATCGGCGCAATGACGCGGCGTGCGGGCCTGCCCGAGGGCGCGCGCGGCCACTTCACGTCCGGCGGATCGGAGGCCAACTTCAGCGCCTTGCTGTGTGCCCTGACGATGGCCGACGGGCGCTTCGCCGACGATGGCGCGCGCGCGTTCGGCGCGCCCGTGGTTTTTTACAGTTCGGCCGAGAGCCATCTCGCGTGGCTCAAAATCGCCCATCAGGCCGGCATCGGTCGTTCGGCGGTGCGGCTGGTGGCAACCGACGGCTGCGGGCGGATGAGCGCCGCGGCCTTGCGCCAGGCGCTGCAGGAGGATCGCGCGCGCGGTCGAATCCCGGTGATGATCGTGGCGACGGCCGGGACCACCAACGCGGGGATGATCGACCCGCTGGCCGAATGCGCCGCGATCGCCGAACAGGCCGGGGTCTGGTACCACGTCGATGCGGCTTGGGGCGGTGCCGTGCTGGCTTCGGAGCGCTGCGGCACCGTCTTGCGTGGCTTGGAGCGGGCCGATTCCATCACCGTGGATGCCCACAAATGGTTCGCCACCACGATGGGATGCGGCATGTTCTTGATCCGCAACGCCGCCGCCCTCGACAAGACCTTTCAGGTATCGACGACGTATATGCCGTCCAATCGCGCCAGTCTGGATCCTTACGTCAGCACCTTTCAATGGTCGCGACGCTTTCTCGGACTCAGGCTTTTTCTCTCCCTGGGTGCCGCCGGCTGGCCGGGCTACGCGGCGCACGTAGAGCGCGCCATTGACCTGACGGACCAGCTGAAATACGAACTTGCCGCGCGCGGCTGGCGCATCGCCAACGATTCGGTGCTTGCCGTCCTGTGCGTCGAGCCACCCGAGGGTTGCTGCGAAATCGCTACGCTCGTGGCCCGTGTCCTGGCAAGCGGGCGCGCCTGGGTTGGCGTGGCGAACTTCGAAGGGCGCAAGGTGATTCGCATCTGCGTCACGCACGGAGAAGCCGGCGTGGCCGATGTGCACGAGCTGGTGGACGTGCTCGAAGCATCCAAATCACCGGCGCCGTAAAGCGCCGCGATCAGACAAATGCCGGCCGCGCGCGCCGCCACAAGGAGAGCTCAGCCGATTGCCGGAACCAGACATAGTCGCGTGATTTCGGAGGGAGCTCCGAAGCGCTGCGGCGGACCCCAATAGCCGGTGCCGCGACTTGTATAGACCCAAAGATGCTTTACCCGATGCAATCCCGCGGTATAGGGCTGCTGCAGGCGCACCAATAGATTCCAAGGCCAGAACTGGCCACCGTGCGTGTGTCCAGAAAGCTGGAGATCAAATCCCGCCGATTCGGCCGCTGCGGCGGAGCGCGGCTGGTGCGCCAGCAAGACCTTGGCACCGGCGTTGGCCGGGGCCCCGGCCAGTGCCTCCCGTGGATCGCTGCGCTGGCGGGGATCGGAGCGGTGCGCGCTGAAGTCGGGCACGCCTGCTAGCACCAGAACCGCTCCCTGATGATGAAGCACCACGTGCTCGTTTTCCAAGACGCGCAGGCCCAGCCGCCGCACTTCGTCCTTCCAGGCCGCTGCCCCGGAGTAGTACTCATGGTTTCCGGTGACAAAATAGCTTCCATAGCGTGCCGTCAGACGAGCCATGGGCGCGACGTGCGGCGCAAGTTCCGCCACGGTGCCGTCGACCAGGTCGCCAGTCACGGCGATGAGGTCCGGGTGCAACGCATTGACGGCGTCAACGACGGCACTGACGTAGCCGGCCTTGATGGTTGGACCGACGTGGATATCGCTGACCTGCACGATGGTAAAGCCGTGCAGGCCCGCGGGAAGATCGCGCAATGGCACATCGACATCGACGATCCGGGGACGACGGCGGGCGCCTGCGAAGCCGATCAGGCTGGCAAGCGTCGCAAAGGCGGGGACAGCGATAGCGGAGATCGCTGCGCCGGAAGCACTGGTAGACAAGGGCGGGAGGAACCTGCTAACTTCGAGCGCGATATCCCGCACTACTGTCAGCATGAGCAGCGAGGAGAACCAGCCCATCGTCAGCGTGCCGGCCCAGGTAAGGCGGTCCGCCAGGGGTTGACGCCAGATAAATCGCGCGAGCAGGCCAAGTGGGACAAGCACGCAAGACAGTACCAACACGAACACGGCGAGTATGCGTGCGCTGTCGCTGATCGGCAGATCGGGTATCAATCTCATCCCGATGTAGGTGTGCAGCAATGCCATCACACCCGTCACGATCAATCCAACGCGAAGCAGGCGCATGGGTCGAGCTTATCAAATCCTCCGAGTGAGCCGCCTGCGGCCGGTGCCCACTGCCGCGAAAGGACAAGATTGCAAGGCAAGTGACTTTTTACAACTTCGAAAACCGCCGCCCGCCGGCCGCACACGGTGCCCTCTCGTTCTGCGCTAACGGGTCCCGCGGCATTTTCGGTGCTTTCCACAAGGTCAAACGATGGCTCGGCAAGAAGACTTTTACGCCCAAGTGCGCGGCCAGCTGCAGGAGATCCGCGATGCCGGACTGTACAAGTCCGAGCGCATCATCACCAGCGCGCAAGGTGCCGTGGTCAGGATCGCGGACGGCCGCGAGGTGATCAACCTGTGCGCCAACAACTACCTGGGACTGGCGTCGCACCCGACGGTGATAGCGGCCGCACACGAGGCCTTGCGTACGCACGGTTATGGGATGAGTTCGGTGCGCTTCATCTGCGGGACCCAGGACCTGCACAAGACGCTGGAGACACGCATCGCAGGCTTTCTCGGCACCGAGGACGCGATATTGTACGCGGCGGCCTTCGATGCCAACGGTGGGCTTTTCGAACCGTTGCTTGGAGAAAACGACGCGGTGATCAGCGACGAGCTCAATCACGCCTCGATCATCGACGGAATCCGGCTGTGCAAGGCCAAGCGCTATCGCTACCAGCACAACGACATGGCGGATCTGGAGCGCTGCCTGCGGCAGGCGGACGAGGAGGGCGTTCGCTTCAAGCTGGTGTTTAGCGACGGCGTGTTCTCCATGGATGGAACCATCGCCCGGTTGGACCTCATGCGCGCGATCTGCGACCGCCGGGGAGCGCTGCTGGGGATCGACGAATGCCATGCCACCGGC
>OMSW01000156.1:799-2486 GCA_900290295.1 Burkholderiales bacterium | reverse complement strand
CCCGATTCCGCCCAGGTATAGATCGTGCCGCGTATGGTCTGATGATCGACCGCGACGGAATAAAAAATCAGCGCGGATACGGCGGTTGCAACCAGCACACCGAAAATGGTGACCACGTGCGAGCCGGTGCGTCCCAGGATGCGAGGGAACAGTCCGGCGAGGATCGCCCCTGCCAGGGGCGCCAGCGGCACGAGCAGGCAAAGCTTGAGCATTGCTGTCACGTCGACCTCAGCCCTTGAGAGTGTCGAGTTCGTCGACGTTGATCGTGTTCATGTTGCGGAACAAAGCCACCAGGATCGCCAGTCCGATCGCCGATTCGGCGGCCGCAACCGTCAGGATGAAGAAAACGAACACCTGACCGTTCAAATCGCCGAGGAAATGGGAAAACGCAATGAAGTTGGTGTTGACCGCGAGCAACATCAATTCGATTGCCATGAGCAGGACGATCAGGTTCTTGCGGTTCAGGAAAATACCGATGACGCTGATCGCAAACAGGACCGCACCGACGAACAGGTACCAGGAGAGGGAAACCATCGCTCAGGACTCCTTTGCCGGTGATTTGGACGCCGCGTCGGCGCGCGCCGATGTCGGCATGCGGATCAGGCTCACCCGGTCCTGCCGGCGGATGCGCACCTGATGCCCGGGCACCTGGTGTCGCGAATCCGTGCGCCGGCGCAGGGTAAGCGTAATGGCGGCGACGATCGCCACGAGCAATATGGTGCCGGCCAGCTGCAGCGGCAGAAGGTACTCGGTGAAGGTCAGCTCCCCCAGCGCCTTGGTATTGCCGATCTTGGCGGCGTCGGTCACGGGCGGCGTGAGAAATTGCCAGTGACCGTTGGCCAGCACCAGCCACAACTGCAAGGCGATTGCCACCCCGACCACCGCCGCGAGCGGAAGATGGCGCCAGAACCCGGCGCGCGATCGGTCGATGTGGATATCGAGCATCATCACGACGAACAAAAAGAGCACCATCACCGCGCCCACGTACACCAGTACGAGGACGATCGCCAGGAACTCGGCCTGCAGCAGCAGCCAAAGGCAGGCAGCAGAGAAGAAGGACAGCACCAGGTACAGCACGGCATGCACCGGGTTGCGCGCCGTTATGACGCGCAGAGCCGACACAAGAGTGCTGGCGGAAAAAACGGCAAACAGGGCGGCCTGGGAATCCATGGAGGCTTCAGCGGTAGCGCGCGTCGTCTTCGCGCGCTTTGGCAATTTCCTTTTCGTATCGGTCGCCGACGGCCAGCAGCATTTCCTTGGTAAAGATCAGGTCGCCGCGGCGCTCGCCGTGGTATTCGCTATGGTGCGTCTCGACGATAGAGTCGACCGGACAGCTCTCCTCGCAAAATCCGCAGAAAATGCACTTGGTCAGGTCGATGTCATAGCGGGTCGTGCGCCGCGTCCCGTCCGCGCGCGCCTCCGATTCGATGGTGATGGCCAAGGCCGGACAGACGGCCTCACACAGCTTGCACGCGATGCACCGCTCCTCGCCGTTCTCATAGCGACGCAAGGCATGCAGGCCGCGAAATCGCGGCGACGCGGGCGTCTTTTGTTCCGGGTACAAGATGGTGATCTTGCGCTTGAACAGGTAGCGACCGGTAATCGCAAAGCCCTTGACCAGCTCCCGTAGCAGCAAGGAATCGAGAAAGTCGAGTACGCGTTGCACGGTCAGTGACCCGTTTTGCTC
>OMSW01000156.1:0-789 GCA_900290295.1 Burkholderiales bacterium | reverse complement strand
CGCCGCCGCCAGGTGCGCACCGGCGGGCCAGATGTTGTACGGCGTCTGCATCCAGACCGCCACTACCACCAGCCAGACCAGGGTGATCGGAATGAAGATCTTCCAGCCCAGGCGCATGATCTGGTCGTAGCGATAGCGCGGAAAGGACGCGCGGATCCAGATGTACATCGACAATCCGCCGAAAATCTTGGCGAGCAGCCAGAACCAGGGCGAAAGGCCATCGTGCCACCACGCCGGCGTCGACAGTCCCAGCATCTTTTCCAGGTCGATCGGCGCCTCCCAGCCGCCCAGGAACATCACGGCCGCCATCGTCGAGAGCAGGATCATGTTGGCGTATTCACCCAGGAAGAAAAGGGCAAAGCCCATCCCCGAGTATTCGATCATGTGGCCAGCGACGATTTCCGATTCGCCCTCGACCACGTCGAACGGGTGGCGATTGGTCTCGGCCGTCGCCGAAATCACGTAGATACCGAACAGCGGCAGCAGCGGCAACCAGTTCCAGGACAGGAAGGTCCAGCCGCGGTCGGCGAACCAGCCGCTGTTTTGCGTATTGACGATCACGCTCATATTCATCGAGCCCGAGACCAGCAGCACGCTCACCAGCACGAAGCCCATCGCCAGTTCGTACGAAACCATCTGAGCGGCGGCGCGCAGGGCCCCGAGGAAGGCGTACTTGGAGTTCGAGGCCCAGCCCGCGATGATCACGCCGTACACCCCCACCGAGGTGATCGCCATCACGTACAGCAAGCCCGCGTTGATGTCCGCCAGGACGACGCCGGGAGCAAACGG
>OMSW01000101.1:28454-43652 GCA_900290295.1 Burkholderiales bacterium | reverse complement strand
GTCTCTTTCGCCGGCGGCAGTACCGGCGCTCGGCAGGCGGCCGCGGAACCCGTGCGCTCCGGGGCGGTCCCAATGATAGATCGCATTCCTTGATCTTCATCAAGTCCACCGAAAGGAGTGCCTCGACAATTGCCACCGTCCCCAAGCTGGTCGGAGTGCCGGTCGGTAGCGGTGCAGGGTTCGTATCCCGGCTTGGAAGGGCGATAGTCCTAGTCGTTCGCGGCGGGTGCCGGGCGGCCATCGGTGACTACGGAGCCGATGCCAAGCGGTGCGTTTCTCGACGCTTCTGCGCGAGCGAGATTCCGAAAGAACCTTCTCACGAGGAGACCCAATGAAGACGCTCGAAATCATTTTAATCATTATCACTTTCGTGGTGCCCGCCGTGGCGATCTTGGCCGATAACGGGATGTGGAAACGCAAAGAATCGTAGGAAAAGCGATTCGGTGGGCGCCGGCGCTAACGTGCCGGCCGCCCGCCCCCCGGGCTGGCTGCCGTATTCTTTAACAAAAGCCCGGCGAAAGACAGTCCCTTGCCGTTTGTGACGATTGGTGTTCGCCGGTGGAAGTCTCCGGCGCGCGCCGGTTTGCCTATGAAAATCCCATCTGGCAGCGGCTATTCAGATGGCGGCGAGCCATTAGCTCGGCTTCTCGAGGAGAAGACGCGTGGATATCCATGAATTTCAAGCCAAGGAACTGCTGAGCGGATTTGGCGTCCCGATTCCGCTGGGCATTGTGGCCTATAGCGCCGATCAGGCGGTATTCATTGCCACGGAACTGGGCGGATCGCTCTGGGCCGTCAAGGCGCAGGTGCATGCGGGCGGGCGGGGCAAGGCTGGCGGGATCAAACTGTGTCGCACGCATCACGAGGTCGCGGCCGCAGCCAGGGAACTGCTCGGTAAGAACCTGGTGACCGACCAGACCGGGCCGGAGGGCAAGATCGTCCAGCGAGTTTATGTCGAAGTGGCAGAACCCTTCGAGCGCGAGATTTATCTGGGGTTTGTGCTCGACCGCAAGATTCAAAGAATTCGGGTAATCGCCTCGGCGTACGGCGGGATGGAAATCGAGGACATCGCCCAAGGCCGTCCGGAATCCATCCTACAGTGCCAAATTGAACCGGCCGTGGGGATGCAACCGTTCCAGGCGCGGGAATTGGCGTTCGGGCTCGGATTGAATATCAAGCAGGTAAGCCGCGCTGTGACGGCAATTCTCGGCTGCTATCGCGCCTTTCGCGATCTCGATGCGACGATGGTCGAGATCAATCCCCTCGTTGTCACGCGTGACGATCGCGTGCTGGCGCTCGATGCCAAGATGTCGTTTGACGACAACGCCTTGTTCCGCCATCCGACCGTGGCCGAGATGCGCGATCCCAAGCAGGAAGATCCGCGAGAAGCACAGGCGGTCCAGCATGGCCTGAATTACGTCGGCCTCAGCGGTGACATTGGCTGCATCATCAACGGCGCCGGCCTCGCGATGGCGACCATGGACATGATCAAGTACGCCGGAGGCGAACCGGCAAACTTTCTGGACGTTGGCGGCGGGGCCTCGCCGGAGCGCGTTGCGGAGGCGTTTCGAGTGGTGCTGTCTGACCAAAAGGTCAAGGCGATCCTGGTCAATATCTTTGCCGGGATCAACCGTTGCGACTGGATTGCGCAAGGCGTTGTGCAGGCCGCGGCGGGGCTGAAGATTCCCCTGATTGTCCGCCTCGCCGGTACCAATGTCGATGCCGGCCAAAGGATCATTCGCGAGAGCGGGCTGTCCATCATCAGTGCCGCGGACCTCGCCGATGCCGCGCAAAAGGCGGTGGCTGCGGCGCGCGGCGCGGCGCAAGCAACGTCGCAGCGCGTACCGTAGAGGAAGTGAAATGAGCATTCTCATTGATGAGAACACGCCGGTCCTGGTGCAGGGGATTACCGGCGAGAAGGCAAGTTTTCATGTTCGCGAGATGATTGCCTACGGTACGCGCGTGGTCGGCGGGGTCACGCCCGGCAAGGGCGGTCAGCGCCACCTGGATCGCCCGGTCTTCGATACCATGAAGGACGCCGTCCACGCGACCGGCGCCCAGGCGAGCCTGGCGTTCGTGCCGCCGCCGTATGCGGGCGATGCGCTGATGGAAGCGGCCGACGCGGGCTTGCGGCTCGTCTGCGTGATTACGGACGGCATACCGGCGCAGGACATGATGCGCGTCAAGCGCTACCTGCTGCGCTACCCCCAGGACGCCCGAACGATGGTCGTCGGGCCCAACTGTGCCGGAATCATCAGCGCGGGCAAGGCCATGCTCGGCATCATGCCGGGAAGCATCTACCGGCGCGGCAGCGTCGGCATTGTTTCGCGTTCCGGCACTTTGGGGTACGAGGCCGCGGCGCAGATGCAAGCCTTGGGCATCGGCGTTACCACCAGCGTCGGCATCGGCGGTGACCCGATCAACGGCAGTTCGTTTCTCGACCATCTGGCGCTCTTCGAGGAAGATGCGGAGACCAAGGTGGTCATCATGATCGGCGAGATCGGCGGACCACAGGAGGCGGACGCGGCCGCCTGGATTCGCGGCCACATGAGCAAACCGGTCGTTGGCTACGTTGCCGGACTGACGGCACCCAAGGGGCGCCGCATGGGTCATGCCGGCGCTATTATTTCTGCGCAGGGCGATACCGCCGCGGAGAAGGCCGAAATCATGAGCTCCTTCGGACTGCAGGTCGCACCCAGCGCTGCCGACCTGGGAAGCACCGTTGCCAAGGCACTGGCGAGGGTTTCGTAACGGCATGCGGCCGTCGGCGCCAGCCAACTGCCGCAACAGGCGTGCGGCCAGTCGCTTGCGGAGGGTAACCCAGTGAGCTTCACGATCATCGAACAGGCATTTCCACGCCTGCACCGTTCCGAGCTGGCAGTGCCTGGTTCCAATCCTGCAATGTTCGAGAAGGCGGCTCGTAGCGCCGCGGACGTCGTGTTCCTCGATCTTGAGGATGCGGTTGCCCCGGACGACAAGGAGGCGGCCCGACGCAACATCATGGAGGGGCTGCAGGAGATCGACTGGGGCCGCAAGACCATGATGATCAGAATCAATGGCCTGGACACCCACTATATGTATCGCGATGTGGTCGATATTGTCGAAGTGTGCCCACGTCTGGACATGATCCTGATCCCGAAGGTTGGCGTACCGCAGGATGTGTATGCGCTGGACATGCTGGTGACGCAGATCGAGGTCGCCAAAAAGCGTGGCAAGCGTATCGGTTTCGAGGTCCTGATCGAGACCGCCCTGGGGATGGCCAACGTCGAGGCCATTGCCCAATCGAGCCGCCGGCTCGAAGCGATGAGTTTTGGAGTGGCCGACTATGCCGCATCGACACGCGCACGCACCACGGTCATCGGCGGCGTGAATCGGGACTCGGGCGTGCTTGCCGATAAGGATGAACGCGGTGATCGACAGTACTTCTGGACGGACCCCTGGCACGCCGCCCAAACCCGAATGATGGTCGCGTGTCGCGCCTACGGCCTGCGCCCGATCGACGGACCGTTCGGCGATTTCAGCGATCCGGACGGCTATGTTGCGGCAGCCAACCGTGCTGCCGTGCTTGGCTATGAAGGCAAATGGGCGATCCATCCCTCGCAGATCGAGCTTGCCAATCGTGTCTACACGCCTTCGGAGGCGGAGGTCGGCAAGGCACGGCGCATCATGGATGCGATGGCGCAGGCGGCGCGGGAGGGCCGGGGAGCGGTATCGCTCGATGGTCGCCTGATCGATATCGCCAGTATCCGCATGGCCGAGGCCTTGCTCGCCAAGGCCGAATCCATTTCGGGACAGATCGCGGCGGCCCAGAGACCGGAAGTCTGAGGAAGTCCGTGATAACGAAACGATCGTGCCAGGGTGAGCGCTGCCCGGTAGGCGACATGGAGAGCCCGCCGTTCCTCCGCATATCGTGCGGGCGCGATAGGATACCGGCCCGGCCGTTTCGATCAGGGCAAGTCGATGCGAAGTGGACACGGCGACGATGGGCCAAGCGGACATCGGCAGCGGTCCCGGCCGCGCGTCAGGGAAAGGGGAAGCGAAACGGAACGGCGGGCTTGGCTCTTACGTGCGATATTGCAGCGGCGCACGGTTTGCAAAAGCCATGGATAGGGACATCGTTACCGCGGTATTCGACACATCCGCGATATGTGATTCCACCTCGCGGATTAGCACGCATGCGGTGCGCAAACGCGCTAACGGACCTTCTCGTACGTTCCGATCAGTTCGGCGTGCGCCAGGATGTGTCCGGTCATCGCCTGCAGTAACCGGTCCTTGGTCGGCAATGCAAGGTCCGGCAGGACCACATCGAGCGCATAGAGCTTGTGGAAATAGCGATGGCGCCCAACGGGCGGGCACGGACCACCATAGCCGGCGCGCTTCCAATCGTTCCTTCCTTGCAGGGTTCCCGGCGGCAGCGGCTGCCGGGAAGCGCCTTGGTCCAGACGCGTCACGTCGGCAGGAATATTGTAGAGGACCCAATGGACCCAGGTCATCCTCGGCGCTGCCGGGTCCGGCGCATCCGGATCGTCGATGATCAGCGCTAGAGTCTTGCTTGCGGGGGGAACACCAGACCATGCAAGGGGGGGCGACAGGTCCTTGCCTTCACAGGTCAAAATGCTGGGAATACTCGCGCCGGGCTCGAATGCGGCGGAGGTAAGTTGCAGCATCGCGGTCATTTTGGCGATCTCCGTATGGCAAGTTCCATCTTACGCGGCCGGCCGATACCTCACCCACCTACCAGGCTCGCCGCGATATTGATCGAAAAGCCGAGAATGGCGAGGTTGAACAGAAAACTGAGTACGGATTGCGCAAGTACGGTCTTGCGCAAGGACCGTGACATCACGGAGATGTCGGAAGTCTGCGCGGCGACCGCGATGGTGAACGAGAAATAGAGGAAGTCCCAATAGTCTGGACTTTCCTCATGATCCGGAAATCGAAGCGCACGGCCTTCGCTGGGCGACTGGTAATAGAGGCGCGCATAGTGCAAGGTAAACAGCGTTGCGACCAGGAACCAGGAGCCGACGACGGTGACGCCAGTAAATGTGTAATGGGCCACGCGATGGCTTAGGGGCAAGTCCCTGGTGCTCGTCAGCTCCAGAACGATCGCGGCAAGGCTGACCACCGCAGCCGTCGACATGATCGCCAGGACGGCGGCGGCACTCTTGTCCTCCTGCTCTGCGATCCTGCGAACCTGGATATGGCTCGAGCGCACCATCAGCCATCCCACCAGGAACAGGTAGAACCATACCGTAATGTTCCAACTTACCAGTGCCCGGGTCACCGGAGTCCACTGCGAGGGCAAAGCAAGACCCGATACGGCGCCCGCGACGATCGCAATGACAAGTCGTGGCCGCGCCCGGATGATTTGGCGAAACGTGTTCATGGATCATTACAAAGAAGGCCGGAGCGCTACCCCTGCCGCCGTTACCAAGGCCAAACCAGGGGCAGCAAACCAAATGCCGCCAGACCCAGCAGCAAACCCAAGCCCTGTATCCCCGTTGGGCGGGAAGACAGCGCGAACGCGTAGATACCCTTTACGACATTGTTGCTGGACGCTGCGATCAGAATAGCGGACGCTGCTACTTGCAAGGGCGTAAGCGTTGGAGCCGACTGGGTAATTCCCATGATGAAGGGATCCACATCGGTGACGCCCATGACGGCGGCAAGTGTGTAAACGCCTGCATTGCCAAGGTATGCGATGGCCAAGTGGGTCGCCACCAGCATGCCCACGAAGAGCAGCGCGAAAAGAAGTGCGGCACTGATTTCGAGCGGATTTTTCGGCTCGAAGTGTCTGATCACCTGCGCCGTACTTGCGTCTTTTCGTCGGGACCACAGCAAACCGGTGCCGATCGCGAGAGCGGCCAGCCCGACAAAGGGCAGCGCCAACCGGCTCATCAGCTCTTGGTTGAACAGCGCCAATAGGACCGCCAGACGCAAATACATCATCCCGGAGGCGATCAGGATTCCGCCCGAAAACAGGTGTGGTTGCTGTTCGGTCGCTGACCGTCGGGCAAGGACCACTGTCGTAACCGTGGAGGAATACGCGCCGCCGAGGAGCGCTGCCAGGATAACGCCGCCTTGACCCTTCGTCAGCCTCTGAAGCACGTAGCTGCCATACGAAACCGCGCTCACCGCCACGACAACGAGCCAGGCCTTGAACGGGTTGATCTGGAATTGGCTGAATTGCGTGTCGGGCAACAGCGGCAGAACGACGGCAGATAGCAGCAGGAATTTGGCGAGCGTCAGGATGTCCGTGCTCTCAATGCGCTTCGCCAAATCCTCCAGCCGGGTCTTGAGTTCCAGCAATAGGATGCTGGAGACGGTTATTGTGGTGGCGATCCAGTACATGTCGCGATAGACCAGAGCACCCACCAGATAAGTCGCGAGACCGGACATCTCGGAAGTAACGCCGGAATATCCGGAGGAGGCGAGCTTGTGCCAGTAGGCCATCAGCAGGAATGCCGCGATCACGACAAAGCCCAGGGCCTGTGGCAGGAGTTCGCCCCCGGATAGCACGGCCATCGAGTAGCCGACCAGTCCGATCAGCGGGAACGTGCGCACGCCGCCAAACGCGAAATGGTCTTCGGCCGCCTTGCGCTCTTCCCGCTCCAGCCCGACAAGAAAAGACAGGAACAGCACGAAAATGATGTGTGCGCCCTCAGGGGGCAGCCACTCGAAAAATTTCATGGGTTTCTAGGCGCCACCGGGGAAGAGGATCACGCAATATATTCCCATACCCCCACTGGCTGTAGTGCATCGGTCATAGCGCCGATGCAAGTATGGGCGGGCGCCTAGAAAAGCAATCGGCGAGAACCGGCGGCTCAGCGAATTCCCGCGCGCCGCAGGCGTGCCCGCAGCGTTTCGATCTCGTCCAGGAGGTCGAGCACCAGCGCCGTTCCTGCGACACCTAGGTCCAGGTCCCCGCTCAGGCGCAATGCCAAGCGCGCGCGCCGCAACGACGGCCCGCTAAACACCCACTCCTCGGGCCCGCTGCCGGCGGGCTCCAGCACGCCTTCTTCGACAAGAACCACCACCTGCGCTCTGGCGGCGCCGCAGGCGCGGCACAGGTCCGCAAGCGTGAAACGGATTTCGTCCTCGACGACGATGCCATCGACAACAACGGAAGGATAGGGGTCGGCCATCGTCTTTACGCCTCCAATGCGCTGCGCGGATTGAAACCGGGGTAGGTGCGCGCCAGAGCTGCATATGCGTCCTTGGCGGCCGGCGTATCCGCCGGCGGCACCGTGATGACCAGCACCGCGTACATGTCGCCGGGCGGGTTGCTGGGCAGGCCCTTGCCTTTGAGCCGCAGCCTGCGCCCCGACGACGAACCGGGCGGGATGCTCAACTGCACATCGCCATCGGGCGTGGGGGCCGTCACCGTTGCGCCTAGCGCCGCTTCCCACGGCGTGATCGGCAGGTCGATGTAGACGTCGCGGCCATCGACGCGAAAGCGGGGATGCGGCTGGAACGCGATCTCCAGGTAAAGATCGCCCGCCGGGCCACTTCCATCACCTGGGCCGCCCTGTCCGGCAAGGCGCAGATGCTGTCCTTCGCGCACGCCCTTCGGGATGTTGACGTCGAGTTGCCGCTCCTGCAGCGTGAGCCGGCCCTGTGCGTCGACGACTGGAACTCGCAGCGAGATCGTACGGCGTGCGCCGCGATAGGCGTCTTCGAGGTCGATCACGACCTTGGCATGGTGATCGCCGCCGGGCGCGTGCATGCTGGCGTGCGCGCCGCTTGCCTGGCGGCCGAACAACGACCGGAAGAAGTCGCTGAACTCCGCCGCCTCGCCGGGCCCGAAGTCGCGGCCGCTGAACTCGAACCCGCCTTCCCAGCCGGGAGGCGGCTGGAAATCCTGTCCGCGATGGTAGCGGCGGCCGATGTCGTCGTAGGCGGCGCGCCTCTCCGGGTCGCTCAGTGCCTTGTAGGCCTCGCCCACTTCCTTGAAGCGAGCTTCGGCATCGCGCTCCTTACTGACGTCGGGATGAAACTTACGCGCCAGCTTGCGATAGGCGCGCTTGATCTCGTCCTGAGTGGCCGTGCGCTCCACACCGAGGGTGGCGTAATAATCCTTGAACTCCATGAATTGTTCCGACGATGCCTAGCGAGCGCTTTGGGCAGGCCGACCCAAACGACCATCGGCACCGCTTTCCATTTGTGCAGTGTACGGCAAGCACAGCTCGACCACGAGCATCCGGCGGCACGGATTCGACGTGTCGGCTCCTGTCGGTATGGACGCTGTCGCACAAATTCATTGCTGATGGGCGGCTTAGGCGGTCGAGGAGCGCAGGGGTGCCTTGCGCGCGCTTGCCGGATTCGCTTATGGCCTCTGGTTCGCGGGCAATTGACCTCGCTCAACATTGAATGCCGATCACCACTTCAAACTATTGTTTGGTTGGGCAAATGCGAACTGTACAGCGGGTCATTTCGGCTGGCGAAGTTAAGAGGCAAGGTGCAATTGATGGACGAATGCAATATTCCAAAGCGCCGAATACAGCGCGGCTCACGGGCGCGCTTCCAATGCCGTGTCCTGCTCGCGGTCCTGTTGGCGGTATTTGCCCTCGCCGCCGCAGCCGACCCGGCCCAGTCAAATCCTCCGCCGGTGACCGGCAGCCCTAAGGCGCCGACTCCGTCTTGGGGCAAACCCCTGCCCTACCCGGTCGTAATCGCGGACCGGCGCAACAACCGGTTGATCGAGGTCTCGCCCGACAAGCGGATCATCTGGCAATTCGGCTCGCCCGATCTGAAGATCTATCACGACAACGACGACGTCTACTTTTCGCCGGACGGACACTTGCTTGCCATCAGCGAGGAGGACAACCAGGACATCCACCTGATCGACTACGAACGCCGTGAACTGATTTGGAGCTATGGCGTTCCAGACGTCGCTGGCAGCGACCCCGGGTACATGAACTTCCCGGACGATACGCATGTGATGGCGGACGGAACCATCCTGGTTGCCGACATCCGCAACTGCCGGGTTCTTTTCCTGGACCGGGACACCGCGAGCATCAAGACCCAATGGGGCGCGCCGAGCCGCAAGGACGGAAACTGGCGCAAGGATCCCAATTGTCGGCACGATCCACCACGGTTTCTCGGACTACCCAATGGCGTCGTCGAACTCGACGGCGGCGACATTCTGGTCACCGAGATTACCGGGGCCTGGATTTCGCGGCTGACTCGCGAGGGCAAAGTTGTTTGGGCCATGTCGGCGTTCGGATTGCACTATCCGTCCGACGCGATGCCGACCCACGATGGCCAGGTCATCGTGGCCGATTACAGCAAACCGGGGCGCGTGATCGTGTTTGACCCAAAAACGCGCAAGGTGACCTGGGATTACTTTCCCAAAAATGGCGAGGCGATGCTGAACCACCCTTCGCTGGCAATGGAACTGCCCAACGGGGATGTGATCCTGAACGACGATTACCGGCACAGGGTCATCGTGATCGATCGACAGACCAAGCAGATCATCTGGCAATACGGCGTCACCGATCATCCGGGCAAGGAACCGGGCCAGTTGAACAATCCCGACGGCATCGATATCGACGTGTTTCACGACTGGCACGGAAGCGCTACCTCGTCCAAGCCCTGAACATATCCCGCGGAGCGCCTTGCCACGCTTGCCAGAAGCGCCCTAGCCGCCGGGAACGAGCGCCTGTCCGGTTCCGGGCAGGCGCGTAGCCTCTACCCCGGTCCTCGTTCGCATTACCCACGTAGCGGTAGCTCACATCGCGGAAGACCGCATCCCATTACTTGCAATGCGGGGGCTGGATCAAAGCACTAAGTTCTGGCGCGGCACGATTTCCGTACTCACCGCTGGGGAGGCCGAATCGCATTACTCACTTCTCGGGGCGGAGTTAGTCACGCTTTGTCAACGATGCGAGGTTCCCATCACGAGGCCGCGTCTTCTGGTGCGAGAGCGGGGGCGGACGAAATGTAACGACCGGCATTGCTTTCGCCCGAGAAGCGAACGTGCCGCAAGGCTGCGGATAGCCGTCGCCCTGCGCCGCTGTTGGACCCGTTGCGGTCTTTCGCAATGCTCCTCCGCCACGACCTCTCTGCAGCGTACGTAGTCATTCGAGGCTGAGCCCGAGCTGCGGACCGTCGCCAAATCCCAAATTCGCCGGACCTTGACCGGCAGTCTTGACTTGGCCAAATTGTTCGATTGAACTCTGAGCGTGACGATCGTGGGGAAGGCGGATATTCCGGGCCCTACGGGCACCCGCAAACGAAATCCAGCGAGCGCAATTCATTTTGAATACGGAGGCCTAGGATGCATTAACCCAGCCGTAGTCGTACGCACGAATCCTGCATATCCCGCAATGGCGAACGCCGGGGGATCGACTCCCCGGATCGCTCGTAACTCATTGAGTTATATGATGTATTGGTGGAGGCGGCGGGAATCGAACCCGCGTCCGCGAATGGTCCACAGATGGTACTACGTGCGTATCCGACCTATTTTTGTCTCATCGCGTGCTTAGCCAGTCGGCAGGCCGACACGCGACCAGTCACTAGTTCTCGAGGCGCGCGTCGTGACACCGCACGCATCCAGCCACTGAATATGGCGCTGCTGTCGGTTGCCCGACCTAGCCCAGTGGCCGGCTAGTGCAGCGTCTCACCGGGTTTAGGCGGCGAGAGCGAAACGCTCGTCGTTGGCGTTTGTAGTGTTCCAGCGGATTTACGAGGTAACTGGGCCTCGGCACGCACCATGCTGTTTCGCAACCCACGTCGAAGCCAGGTCGCCCCCAGAAGTTGCGCCAACATTGTACCGCGAACGCCCTTCGTTCCAATAGATGGCGTCGGCGCAATACTTGCGTCAACCGTGACTGGCGGGGTCCGCCTCCAAGGGGTCGACGATGTGGAACTTGGCGTAGTCGAAGTGGTCGAATCCATCCGCGCCGGTGTGGAGGACGTCGCGAAAGGAATGATTCCAGCGAATCGCGTCGCTGGCGTACGCGTGTCGTGCCATGAGTACCTGCCCGGTGGTTTCGTCGGTCCCACTCAGGGTCAACAGGAAAACCGCCCGCGACTTTGCCAGCGATTCGTGCGTCTCCTTCGCTAGCGGACTGTCCGCGTCGATTACGTGCATGAGGCTCCAGCCAAGCAGGAAGATGGGATGGTGGCTGCGCACGAGTGCGAGGTCCTGGATGCGCCGAATTCGATACCCCTCGGCGGTCACGGCGTCGCACATCAGGCGAAGCCGTGCTGACGCTTCCATGACGATGTTCTGGCGCGCGTTGGCGGCGCGAAGCATGAGGGTCGAACGGCCCTCGATCGGGCGCACCACGCCATAGCGCGCAAAGAGAAATCGTGCCTGGGGGCGCGAAAAGCGCGCAAACATCGCACCGGTCATCAGTGCCAAGCTCGTCAAGCCTACGAAAGTCTCGGCGCCAGCGATGCTATGACCGTAGATTGTCTGCGGGTGCATGTCGCCATAGCCGACCGTCGCCAGGGTCTCCATGCTGAAGAAAAAGCAGCCCCAGTAGCCGCCGGGATTGAGATTGGCGATGCAGCCGGGCGATAGCATGTAGGCCAGGCCAAATATCAGGTTCAGGGCGACGAAGAACGCGGCAAACGCCAGAAACAAAAAGGGCCAGCTCACGGTCATGAAATGGTGGTACAGGTCGTTCCATATCTCGTGTTGCAGACCATGCGTGATGATGGTGCGATTGAACAGGACCACGCGGCGCGCGCGCCGTTTGCCTGCGCGTGGCTTGCGACGCGCTGCTGCTTCGCCCGGTTCGTTCGCCACTGCACTCACGCGCCCGCGCCCGGCAGCACCCAGCGCAGCAGATCGACCGGGCTTTGGATGATGTGATCGGCCTGCCACTGCGAGATGTCGTCGATGCCGACCGAGTAACCGTACGCGGCGGCGAAGGTGCGTACACCGGCCGCCCGACCCGCTTGGATATCGCGTCGGTCATCACCAACGTATGCACCGGAATGCGGCGCGCAGCCGCACTGCTCCAGGGCAAGGGTGATCGGTGCTGGATCCGGCTTGGCGCGGGCGGCGGTATCGCCGCTGACGATGCATGCGGCTCGACCGTCGAGGCGCAGCTTCTGCACCAGGGGATCGGTGAGCCGGGCGATCTTGTTGGTGACGATTCCCCATTGGATGCTGGCGGCCTCGATCCGGGCAAGCATGTCCTCCACTCCCGGGAAGAGCGTCGTGAGGCGGCAAAGATCGGCTTCGTACCGGCGCACGAATTCCTCCCGCAGCGGTTCGTACTCCTGTGCCCCCGGGCCGATTCCGAAGGTGCGTTCGATCAGCCCGCGCGCGCCGTGGCTGACCCAGGGCCGGAGTTCCGCCAGCGGGCGTGGCGCCTGGCCACGCGCTTCGAGGCACGCGTTGATGGCATTGACGAGGTCCGGTGCCGTGTCGGCTAGGGTTCCGTCGAGGTCAAACAGTACCAGCGCCGTGCCGTGTCGGTACGTTCGCTCGTGTTGTTCGGATTCTGGCGGGGTGGGCACGGCGGGGTTCATCGAGTACTCATTGCAAACGGCCTAGGACGGACGACGGCACGCCACCAAGTAATTGACGTCCGTGTCGCGATGCAGGGAAAAGCGCTGCGTCAGCGGGTTGTAGCGCATGCCCGTTAGGTCACCGACTTCCAGGCCGCTCGCGCGGGCGCCGCGGGCAAGTTCGCTCGGGCGCAGAAAGCGCGCATAGTCGTGGGTTCCCCGTGGCAAAAGGCCCAGAACGTACTCGGCCCCGACGACTGCCAACAGGAAGGATTTGGGGTTGCGGTTAATCGTGGAAAACAGCACGGTTCCGCCTGGCCGAACCAGCCGCGCACAGGATTCTATCGTGCGCGCCGGGTCCGGCACGTGTTCGAGCATTTCCATGCAGGTGACCAGATCAAATTGCGCTGGCTGTTCCTGCGCCAGTTCTTCTGCCGAAATTGCGCGGTACTCGACCTCGGCCCCGCTTTCCAGTGCATGCAGCCGCGCAACCTGCAGCGACTTGCCGGCCAGGTCGATGCCCAGGACCTTTGCGCCCCTGGCACTCATCGCCTCGCTCAGTATGCCGCCGCCACAGCCGACATCGAGAACGCAGCAACCCGCGAGCGGCACGTGCCGCTCGATCCAGTCCATTCGCACCGGATTGAGTTGGTGCAAAGGCCGAAAGGCACCGTTTGGATCCCACCAGCGGTGGGCCAGATCGCTGAATTTTTTCAATTCGACGGGATCAACATTGGGGTCGTTCATGGTTTTCCATCACCCGGGCAAAGCGCGCGCCGGCAACTCGCGGCAGCGGCATGCCTGCATCCTACCGCGCCGGCAGTCGCGCAATGTTGGCACGAGTTTGCCGCCGATGGCGGCGCCGCCAAAACCCGCCACAAATAAAAAGCCCCGCCGAAGCGGGGCATCTGAAGCAAAAATCGGGCTTACTGCACGACGGTCCGGCTGCCGTCGACCTCGATCTCGACACGCCGATTCTTGGCGCGCCCCTCTTTGGTCTTGTTATCGGCGACCGGGTCAGCCTTGCCCTTTCCCTCGACCGTGATCTTGTCGGCAGGGACCCCGTGCTCCGTCAGGTAGTTTTTCACGGATTCGGCGCGGCGAAGCGAGAGTTTTTGGTTGTAGGCAACGCCTCCAACCGAATCGGTGTAACCGACGACCTTGACCGAATTGAGCGTCGTGGCGCTCTTGAGCTTGGCCACGAGTTCATCCAGGGTCGTTTCGGCGCCTTTATGTAGCGTCGCCTTGTCGAAATCAAACAGCGCGTCCGCACCGAAGCTCAGCTTCTCGTGCATGGTGACCGGCGCTGGCGGTGGCGGTGGCGGCGGCGGTGGCGGCGGTGGTGGTGGCGGCGGTGGCGGTGGCGGCGGTGGCGGTGGCGGTGGCGGCGGCGGGATCAGGTCCTTGTCGCACTGGGGCAACGCAAGATCCTTGGTGAAGTAGCCGGTGCGCACGCACAGACCGGTGCCGTTATGGATCAAGTTCCCGCTCGAGTCCACCACGTACCCAGATTTGGAGGTGTAGGGCATGCTCATCGCCGAATCGGCGGCGCTTGCCAGACCGGTCGTTGCGCTCAAGATGGCGGCAACGGCAATAGCGACTTTTTCTTTGTGTTTCATTTTTTCCCCTTTCCGATTGAGAAATTCTGGGACCGCGGCGCGAAACGCCCTCCAAGCTGCCAGCAGTTCCATATCCATTAGTAGTCTAATTTTGCTGGTTTTTAGTTTACGTTGTAGTTGCAGTGTGTGCTTGACGCAACCTTTGGCGAACCTGATTGTGCCATGGCGCGGCCGCCCGAAGCACTTCGTCCGCAATATTCGGATTTTCGGCATGCGTCACGATGCGATCCAACAACACGGGCGTGCCGGCGACCCAGACGTGTGTGACGTTTTCCCTTCCCGCGCAATGCAGTATCTGGGAGATTACGTCATAACAGGGTTGATTCTCAATTGCGGAAAGGTCCAGTGCTGTCAAATCCGCCTCCTTGCCAACCTCGATGGAACCGATGCGCGCCGCCAGACCCAGGGCCTTTGCACCCCCGAGGGTCGCGCATTCCAGGGCCTGCCAGGCAGGTACCGCAGTTGCGTCATGGGAAATTCCCTTTGCCAGTAATGCCGCCAGCCACGTCTCGCCCAGAACGTCCAGCCGGTTGTTGCTAGCGGCGCCGTCGGTCCCAATCGCAACGCCAACGCCGGCATCGAGCAGTTTCACTACGGGCGCGATGCCGCTGGCAAGCTTGAGGTTGGACGCCGGGCAATGCGCTACGGAGGCGCCGCGCCGGGCGAGCAGGTCAATTTCCGCATCCAGGAGCTGGGTCGCGTGCACCGCGATCAGGCGCTCGGTCACGAGGCCAAGTCGATCGAGCCGCTCCAGCGGCCGGGCGCCGTGCACTCGCAGGGAGCGCTCGACCTCTTCTTCGGTTTCATGCACGTGCATATGCACGGGCAGATCGAGTTCTTCGGCCAGGGTAGCGATGCGCTCAAACGTCTCGTCGGTGACCGTATAGGGCGCGTGCGGCGCAATGGTAAACAGGATCATCGGGTCGGCAGCCAGCGCGTCACGCGCGGCCAATCCCTGCCGCAGGTAATCGTCGGCATCGCTAGCGTAGCGGCTCGGGAAATCAATGGTCAGTATGCCCACCACGGCTCGCAGGCCCAGGCTGCGCAACCCTTGCGCGGCCTCCGCCGGGAAAAAGTACATGTCGTTGCAGCAGGTAATGCCCGCGCGCACCAT
>OMSW01000101.1:0-28446 GCA_900290295.1 Burkholderiales bacterium | reverse complement strand
AGCGGCCAGATCCTCTCCTGCAGCCATCGAGCCAAGGGTAGATCATCGCCGACGCCTCGGAGCAGGCTCATGGCGCCGTGGCAGTGCGCGTTGACCAGGCCAGGCAGGAGGGCGTGGCGGTCGAGCACAACGCGCCGCGAGGGTTCGTATTGCGCGCGCGCCTGAGCGATCGGCAGCACGGCGATGATTCGACCGCGCTCGATTGCCACGGCGTGGTGCTCGAGCACCGATCCGCGCGGGCGCACGGGAATTACCCAACGCGCCTCGATCACGGTCTCCACAGCCTGCATGTTCCGGGCTCCTTTGTGTTGCTGGCCAAGGGGCGAGCCGGCATCGCCAAAGAATCGCTCGTTGCCGGTCGTTTCCGGGTTATACCAAGCTTGCCATTTAGCGCCACGGCGCGAGCACGAAGGCAAGCGCACTGGTAAAATGCACGGTTGCCCTCGGGGCAAAAATCTCTACCTGAGCCCTACTTCGATTGCACCGACCCATGGATTCGTTCGCCAAGGAAACCCTGCCGATCTCGCTCGAGGAGGAGATGCGCCGCTCCTATCTCGATTACGCCATGAGCGTGATCGTGGGCCGCGCCCTGCCCGACGTACGCGATGGGCTCAAGCCGGTACATCGGCGCGTGCTGTTCGCGATGCACGAAGCCAACAACGTCTGGAATCGCCCCTACGTCAAGTGTGCCAGGGTAGTCGGTGAGGTGCTGGGCAAGTACCACCCCCATGGCGATACGGCCACGTACGACGCCTTGGTGCGGATGGCGCAGGATTTCTCCCTTCGCTACCAGCTCATTGACGGCCAGGGAAACTTTGGATCGGTCGACGGCGACAACGCGGCGGCCTACCGCTATACCGAGTGCCGGCTCAACAAGTTGGCCTCGGAGCTGCTAACCGATATCGACAAGGAAACGGTCGACTTCGTCGCCAATTACGATGGCAAGGAGCGCGAGCCCACGGTGCTTCCGGCTCGGGTGCCCAATCTGCTCATCAATGGGTCGGGCGGAATTGCGGTTGGCATGGCAACCAACATTCCACCGCACAACCTGAGCGAAGTCATCGACGGCTGCCTGCTCTTGCTGCGCAATCCGGAGGCCGGTGTCGAGGATCTGATCGAGATGATTCCGGCGCCGGACTTCCCCACAGCGGGCATCATCTACGGGCTCGAGGGAGTGCGCGAGGGATACCGGACGGGCCGCGGCAGGGTCGTCCTGCGTGCCAAGACGCACTTCGAGGAAATCGACAAAGGCGCGCGCAGTGCAATCATTGTCGATGAATTGCCCTACCAGGTGAACAAGCGGGCGTTGCTCGAGCGCATCGCGGAGATGGTCAACGACAAAAAGCTCGAAGGCATCTCCGACATTCGTGACGAATCGGACAAATCGGGCATGCGGGCGGTGTTCGAGCTCAAGCGCGGCGAACTGCCGGAAGTCGTACTCAATAACCTCTTCAAGCTCACCCAATTGCAGGACACGTTCGGCATGAACCTGGTGGCGCTGGTCGATGGCCAGCCCCGGCTGCTCAATCTCAAGCAGATCCTCGAATCCTTCCTGTCGCATCGCCGCGAGGTCGTTACGCGCCGCACCGTGTACGAGTTGCGCGAGGCGCGCCGTCGCGGGCATGTGCTCGAAGGCCTGGCGGTAGCTCTGGCGAGCATCGACGACTTCATTGCCATTATCAAGGCGGCGCCGACGCCGCCGGTGGCAAAGACCGAGTTGGTTGCCCGCTGCTGGGATTCGCCCCTGGTGCGCGAGATGCTTGCCCGTGCGGCCGAAAGCGGCACGGTCGGCATGTATCGGCCCGACGGGCTGGATCCGGCCCTGGGTCCCCAGGCCGACGGCAGCTATCGCCTGTCCGAAGAGCAGGCGGAGCAGATCCTGCAGATGCGACTGCAGCGTCTGACCGGACTGGAGCAGGACAAGATCGTCGGAGAGTATCGCGAGGTCATGG
Source organism: Burkholderiales bacterium (assembly GCA_900290295.1). GTDB lineage: Bacteria > Pseudomonadota > Gammaproteobacteria > Burkholderiales > Burkholderiaceae_F > GJ-E10. The sequence continues at coordinate 26,494 of OMSW01000101.1, read as the reverse complement.
CGCTGATCGGCGATCTGATCGATGTGCTCGCGCGGCCGGAGCGCATCACCACCATCATCCACGATGAACTGGCGGAGGTCCGTCGCGAGTACGGCAGCCAGGCGGGTGACGCGCGCCGCTCTGTGATCGTTCGCACCACCGAAGAGCTTGCTACCGAGGACTTGATTGCGCCGCAGGACATGGCCGTTACGCTGTCGCACGCGGGCTATATCAAGAGCCAGCCGCTGGCCGATTACCGTGCCCAAAGGCGCGGCGGGCGCGGCAAACAGGCGGCCACCGCGCGCGAGGACGACTGGATCGACCAGTTGTTCATCGCCAATACGCACGACACGATCCTTTGCTTTTCCGATCGGGGCCGCCTGTACTGGCTCAAGGTCTGGGAAGTGCCGCAGGGCTCACGCACGTCACGCGGCAAACCGATCGTCAACATGTTTCCGCTGGCGGATGCGGAAAAAATCACCGTGGTCCTGCCGGTGAAGGCTTTCGATGCAGACCATTTCGTCTTCATGGCAACCGCCTTTGGCACGGTGAAGAAGACGCCGCTTGCCGATTTTTCCAATCCGCGCAAGGCCGGCATCATTGCTGTGGACCTGGAGGCCGATGATTACCTGATCGGCGCGGCGATCACCGACGGGCACCATGACGTCATGCTGTTCTCGGATTCGGGCAAGGCAGTGCGCTTTGACGAAAATGACGTGCGCCCGATGGGGCGGCAGGCGCGTGGTGTGCGCGGAATGCAGCTGGAAGAAACGCAGCGGGTGATTGCCCTGCTCGTCGCGGAAGATGAGCAGCAGAACGTGCTCACTGCCACCGCGAACGGATACGGCAAGCGTACCCCGATCGTGGAGTACACGCGCCATGGACGGGGCACCAAGGGCATGATCGCGATCGCCACGTCAGAACGCAATGGCAAGGTCGTGGCGGCAACGCTGGTGCATGAGCAGGATGAAATCATGCTCATTACCACGGGCGGTGTCTTGATCCGGACCCGCGTGGCGGAAATTCGGACGATGGGCCGCGCCACGCAGGGAGTGACGTTGATCGCCTTGGATCCGGGCACGACGCTATCGGGCTTGCAGCGCGTGGTGGAAACGGACGCGGAGCAAAACGGTAATGGAGTCGATGAGCCGGTAGCGCCGCCTCCGACCGACGGGTAAGGCGTCCCGCGATATGGGCAAGGAGCGCGGGTTTGCGTGGGCCGGCACAATCCCGGGGTTGCCATGAATGAACGTCTCAAGCAGGTACGCGACGCGATCGATGCAATCGATCTGAAGTTGGTCGAGCAGCTCAATGAACGGGCGCGCCTGGTCGCCGAGGTGGGTCGAATCAAGCACGATTCGGGGGCCCCGGTCTTCCAACCCGAGCGCGAAGCCGAAGTGGTTCGCCGCGTGGTCAAGGCCAGTCATGGGCCGCTGCCGGACTCGGCGATCGAGGCCATATATCGCGAGATCATGTCCGCCGGGCGTGCGATCCAGCGGCCGCTGACGGTCGCGTACCTCGGTCCCCAGGGCACGTTTTCCGAGCTCGCGATGCTCAAGAGGTTTGGCAGTTCGGTCGATCCGCAGTCGTGCGCCTCGATCGACGAGGTATTCCGTGCGGCCGAGTCCGAGCGCGCCGATTTCGCCGTTGTACCGGTCGAAAATTCCTCGGAGGGCGCGGTTTCGCGTTCGCTCGATCTGCTCCTGGCCACGCCGCTGTTCATCGTCGCCGAGGTCTCCGTCCCGGTGCATCTGCATTTGCTTACCCGATCGGCGAGCCTCGACGGGGTCACACGCGTTTTGGCGCATCCGCAGGCCCTCGGCCAGTGTGTTGCCTGGCTCAACCAGAATGTACCGGCGCTCGAACGCGTTTCGGTCGCCAGCAATGCCGAGGCAGCGCGCCGGGCAAGCCTGGATCCTGGCGTTGCCGCGATCGCCGGCGATCAGGCGGCCGTGCGCTACGGACTGCAGACCGTCGCGGCGCTGATCCAGGACGATGCCCACAACCGCACGCGTTTTGTCGTGCTCGGGCGCCATCATTCCAAGCGCAGCGGCCGCGACAAGACCTCGCTGATCCTGTCGGTTGCCAACCGCGCCGGCGCGGTATACGAGATGCTTGCACCGCTGGCGCGTCACGGCGTTTCGATGACGCGGTTCGAATCGCGCCCGGCGCGCAACGGCGCCTGGGACTACCACTTCTTCGTCGATGTCGAGGGGCACGCAAGCGACACCAACATTGCCGTGGCGCTGCAGGAGCTGCAGCAGGCATGCGCATTCTATCGTTGCCTGGGTTCGTACCCGAGAGACGCATGAGCGCGGACAATTCCTGCGTGCGCGGCGCTGCAGCGCCGGAGACGCCGGTGCGGGCGAGCACGGGCGCAATCCCGGCGCTGTCGTACGTGCGTGAGGTTGCTCCGTACGCGCCGGGCAAGCCGATCGAGGAGCTGGCGCGCGAGTTCGGGCTCAAGGTGCAGGACATCGTCAAGCTTGCATCCAATGAGAATCCGCTCGGCGCTCCGGAGACGGCGCGCCGTGCGATCGCGGCAACGGCCCACGACGTGGGTCGCTACCCGGACGGCAACGCATACGCGCTTAAGAACATGCTGGCGCAGCGCTTGGGCGTGCCGCAGGACTGGTTGACGATCGGCAGCGGCAGCAACGATATTTTGGAGATGGCTGCCGCCACCTTGCTGGCGCCGGGACGAAGCTGCGTCTTTTCCCAGTACTCGTTTGCGGTGTATGCCCTGGCGACCCAGGTGCGTGGCGCAAGGGCGATCGCCGTGCGCGCAAGGGACTATGGGCATGATCTGACACAGATGGCCCGCGCGGTTTGCGCCGATACGCGGCTGATCTACCTTGCCAACCCGAACAACCCTACCGGGACGTTCGTCGACGCCCCGACGCTCGAAGCCTTTCTCGGCGCGATTGCCCCCGATGTGGTGGTTGTCCTCGACGAGGCCTACAACGAATACCTGCCGCCGGAACTGCGGTACGACTCCATCGCATGGGTGCGTCGATTCCCGAATCTGCTCATTGCCCGGACCTTCTCCAAGGCGTACGGCCTGGCGGGACTTCGGGTGGGATACGGTGTGGCGCAAACCGAACTCAGCGGTTTGCTCAATCGCGTGCGCCTGCCGTTCAACGTGTCCTCGACGGCCCAGGCCGCCGCTTGCGCCGCGCTGGCCGATGACGAGTTTTTGCAACGAAGCTACCAGCTCAATCGTGCTGGCTTGCGCGAACTGAGCGCGGCGCTGCGCGCCATGGATCTGGAAATCGTTCCCAGCTTCGCCAACTTTGTTCTCGTGCGCGTTGGGCCGGCGGCTCGCGTCTACCAGGAGCTGCTCGCGCGCGGGGTGATCGTGCGCCCGGTGGGCAACTACGATCTGCCAGAATGGCTGCGCGTTACCGTTGGCCTGCCGCACGAGAATGAGTGCTTCCTTAAAGCCCTGCCGGAGGCTTTGGCCGCGGCGCGTGCGTGTGATCTCTAGCGGGGCGCCGGCAGGGATGCGTCCGGAAATTCGAGCCCGATGAAACTGGCCTTGCTCGGTTGCGGTTTGCTGGGTGGCTCGCTGGCCGCCGCGTGGCGTCGTTGCGGCTGCGTCTCGCAGGTGAGCGGGTTTGACCTCGACCCGGCACGGGCCGAGCGCGCCGTGGCGCTGGGGGTCGCCGATCGCGCGGCCACCTCGGTTGCCGATGCGGTGGCCGGCGCCGACTGCATCGTCCTTGCCACTCCGGTCGGCGCGATGGCCAGTTTGCTCGGGGAGCTAGCCCGCCATGCGCCGGCACAAGCCATCATCACCGACGTCGGCAGCACCAAGGTCGCGCTTATCGCCGGCGCGCGCCGGGCGTTGGGCGATACGTTTGCGCGCTTCGTGCCAACGCACCCGATCGCTGGTGGCGCACTGCCGGGCATCGAACACGCCAGCGCCGCTCTTTTTGAAGGTCACTGGGTGATCACGACTCCCGAAGCCGGAACAAACGCCGCCGTCCTGCAGCGCGTCGAGGCCAATTGGATTGCATGCGGTGCAAGTGTCGAGCGCATGCAGGCACAAGAGCACGACCGCATTTTTGCCGCCATCAGCCATTTGCCGCACCTGCTTGCCTTCGCTCTCGTGCACCAGATCGCTTCGCAGCCGGACGGCGCGCGCAAGTTGCGATTTGCCGGAGCCGGTTTTCGGGACTTCACCCGGATCGCAGCCAGCGATCCGACGATGTGGCGCGACATCGTGCTGGACAATCGGGTGGCGTTGGGGCAGCAACTGGCCGAATACCGGAGCCAGCTCGAATCCTTGCAGGTGGCAGTCGCCGCGGGGGACGCCGGCGCGTTGCAGCGCCTCTTTGAACGGGCGAGCGCGGTGCGGCGCGCGCAAAGCTTCGACGTTGGCGCTCAAGAGGAGGGTGAATGACGAAGGAGACGAAGCCGCTGCGCACCTGGCCGCAGGTGCTCACGGTCGAACCGATCGCGCGCGCGCAAGGCGAGATCCGCTTGCCCGGATCCAAGAGCATGTCCAATCGTGCCCTGCTGCTCGCGGCGCTGGCCGAGGGTTCCACCCAGCTCTCGGGCTTGCTCGATGCCGACGACACACGAGTGATGATCACCGCGTTGCGCGCGCTCGGCGTGGCGATTGCAATCGACGGCGATCGGGCCCGCGTGAGCGGGTGTGCCGGCGTGTTCCCTGTGCGTCAGGCCGAGCTGCACTTGGGCAATGCCGGCACGGCGATGCGACCACTGGCGGCAGTCTTGGCCTTTTCCGGCGGACATTACCGGCTCGACGGGGTGGCGCGCATGCGCGAGCGGCCGATTGGCGACCTGGTTGAGGCCTTGAACGCCATGGGTGCACGGATCCGGTATCTCGGTGCGCATGGATTTCCCCCGTTGCTTATCGAACCTGCGGGCGCAACCGTGGCCGCAATATCGGACTCATCCGCCGGCGCGGCCGCCCGGCCAGCCACTGACCGCAGTATCCGGGTACGCGGCGACGTATCGAGCCAATTTGTGAGCGGGCTGCTCATGGCGGCTCCGTTGCTGGCGCCCGTGGAGGGCCTGCGCATAGCGGTCGAGGGAGAGTTGATATCGCAGCCGTACGTGGCAATGACCTTGGCGATGATGCGGGACTTCGGGGGCCGCGTTCACCAATCGGGCGGTGCCTACCGGGTCGAGGCGGTTCGGTACCGGTCACCCGGCCACTATGCGATCGAGGGCGACGCATCATCGGCGTCGTATTTTCTCGCGCTGGGTGCCGTCGCCGGTGGACCGGTGCGGGTGCGCGGAGTGGGCCGCGGTAGCTTGCAGGGCGATCTGGCCTTTACGCAGGTCCTGGAGGCAATGGGCGCATCGATTGAAGTGGGATCCGATTGGGTGCAGGCAAGTACGGATGTTGCAACAAAGCCTGGCGTGACGCCGGCGCCGGACGGTTCCGCCGCGAATCTCCTGCGCTTGCGGGCGGTCGATACCGATGCCACCGCGATTCCCGATGCCGCGATGACCACCGCCGTCTTGGCGTTGTTTGCGCAGGGCACGACCCGGTTGCGCGGAATCGGATCTTGGCGCGTCAAGGAGACGGACCGAATTGCCGCCATGGCCAGCGAGCTCGGAAAACTGGGTGCCAGTGTGCAAACCGGTCCCGATTGGATTTCGATTGCGCCGCCGCCGGTGCTGCGCGAAGCCTGGATTGATACCTACGATGATCACCGGATGGCGATGAGTCTCGCAATTGCAGCCGCCGGTGGTGTGCGCGTCCACATCCGCGACCCCGGTTGCGTTGCCAAGACTTTTCCCGACTATTTCGATCAACTCGAACGCCTGTGCGCGCCGTGGCGAACGTGAATCCAGACGCTACGCCGCAAACGGATCCAGCGATGGCAGCGGCAGCCGCCAGCATTCCGGTCGTCGCAATCGACGGCCCGACGGCCTCGGGCAAGGGTACGGTTGCGCAGCGAGTGGCGCGCGCGCTCGGCTTTTACTGCCTCGATAGCGGAGCCTTGTACCGCATTGTCGGTTTGCTTGCGCTCGAGCGCGGCCTTGACCTCGACAACGGGCCCGCGCTCGCTGCGCTTGCGGCGGGTATGCAGCCGTCGTTCGAGGATGGTCGCGTTCTTCTCGAGGGACGCGATATCACCGATGCGATCCGGCGCGAAGAGGTCGGTCGCGCGGCATCGCGGGTCGCCGCCGTCGGGCCTTTGCGCGTCGCGCTGCTCGCGCTGCAGCGCCAACAGCGTCGGCCCCCGGGCCTGGTCGCGGACGGCCGGGATATGGGTACGGTCGTATTTCCGGATGCGCGGCTGAAGGTTTACCTGCAAGCCGACCTCCATGTGCGCGCGGAGCGAAGGCTTAAGCAGTTGATCGAAAAGGGATATTCTGCTAACCTGACCGACCTTTTGCGGACCCTGCGGGACCGCGACCAACGGGACGAAACGCGCGATTGTGCGCCGCTCGTGGCTGCGGAAGATGCAAAGGTGCTGGACAGCAGCGCGCTCACGGTCGATGAGGTCGTGGCGCGCGTGCTCAAATGGTATCGCGGCGATTGAGGCGGACCGCTCGCGTTTCCCTGGGAAACGCCCGGGCTTTCTCGGCGCTAAGCGCAATACGGGGCACGACGGAGGAATCTCCCGCGTGCATTTGATCAACTCCGCCCGGGTGCAAGACCTTGGCGAGAACGAAAGTCCTCATGTCTTCTGTTGCCACCCTGAGTAGTAGTAGTACCGAAACCGTCCCGGAGTCTTTTGCCGCGCTTTTTGAGGAGAGCCTGGCCCGCCATGAGATGCGCGCCGGTGAGGTGATCACCGCGGAAGTCATTCGGGTGGATTTCAACTTCGTTGTGGTCAATGCGGGGTTGAAATCCGAAGCCTATATCCCACTGGAAGAGTTCCGTAACGACCTAGGTGAAGTCGACGTCAAACCGGGTGATTTTGTATCCGTCGCCATAGAGGCTCTGGAAAACGGCCACGGCGATACGATCCTTTCGCGCGACAAGGCCAAGCGCCTGGCCGCCTGGCTTAACCTGGAGAAGGCGCTCGATAGTGGCGAACTCGTCACTGGCACCATCAGCGGCAAGGTCAAGGGCGGACTGACGGTGATGACCAACGGGATCCGCGCCTTCCTGCCGGGTTCGCTAGTCGATACGCGTCCCGTCAAGGATACATCGCCGTACGAGGGCAAGACGCTGGAATTCAAGGTCATCAAGCTCGATCGCAAGCGCAACAACGTCGTGGTTTCGCGCCGCGCGGTCGTCGAGGCGAGCATGGGCGAGGAACGCGCCCGGCTGCTGGAGAACCTCAAGGAGGGCTCCATCGTCAAGGGTGTCGTCAAGAACATCACCGATTACGGTGCGTTCGTGGATCTCGGTGGCATCGACGGCTTGCTGCACATCACCGACTTGGCGTGGCGCCGCGTGCGTCATCCGAGCGAAGTCGTGACGGTCGGCCAGGAAATCACGGCCAAGGTGCTCAAGTTCGATCAGGACAAGAACCGCGTGTCGCTGGGCGTCAAGCAGCTGGGCGAGGATCCCTGGGTCGGCCTGGGCCGCCGCTATCCGCAGGGCACACGCCTGTTCGGTAAGGTCACCAACATCACCGACTACGGCAGCTTCGTCGAGATCGAGCCCGGTATCGAAGGCCTGGTGCACGTGTCGGAAATGGACTGGACCAACAAGAACGTCGATCCGCGCAAGATCGTCCAGCTCGGTGACGAGGTTGAAGTCATGGTGCTCGAGATCGATGAGGACCGCCGCCGCATCTCCCTGGGCATGAAGCAGTGCCGCCCCAATCCGTGGGAAGATTTTGCGATCGCGCACAAGAAGGGCGACAAGGTAAAGGGCGCGATCAAGTCGATCACCGATTTTGGCGTGTTCATAGGTCTACCGGGCGGAATCGATGGCTTGGTGCACCTGTCGGATCTCTCCTGGAGCGAGACCGGTGAAGAGGCGGTGCGCAAGTTCAAGAAGGGTGAGGAACTCGAAGCGCTGGTGCTGGCAATCGATGTCGAGCGCGAGCGCATTTCGCTTGGCGTCAAACAGCTTGGTGGCGATCCCTTCAACAACTTTGCGCACTCCCATGACAAGGGTTCGCTCGTCAACGGCACGATCAAGAGCGTCGACGCTAAGGGCGCGGTGGTTTCCCTCGGAGACGACGTGGAGGGGTACTTGCGTGCTTCCGAGATTGCGCCGGACCGCGTGGAAGATGCGCGCAACCATCTCAAGGAGGGCGACAAGGTCCAGGCGATGATCATCAATGTCGATCGCAAGAACCGCAACATCAATCTCTCGATCAAGGCCAAGGACAACGCGGAAACCGCCGAAGCGATGGCGCGGATGCAGTCCGAGGCCACGACCGGTACCACCAATCTCGGCGCATTGCTCAAGGCTAAGCTCGATACCCAGACCAAATAGCAGGGTGTCGGGACGGCGTCGGCGCGCAGCACGCGCCGGACCGCTGGTTCCTTGTGACGCTCTTTCGCCATGACTGCGCCCCGCGCCTTGACCAAATCGGAGCTGATAATGCGACTAGCCGCGCGCAACCCGCGGCTGGCTGCGCGCGATGCCGACGAAGCGGTGAAGCTGATCCTCGACATGCTGGGTGCCGCCCTGTCGCAGGGTGGGCGCATCGAGATCCGGGGGTTCGGAAGCTTTTCGCTGAACTATCGCCCGGCCCGCGTCGGCCGCAACCCCAAGTCGGGGGAACGGGTCCAGGTTCCGGCCAAGCATGTTCCGCATTTCAAGGCGGGCAAGGAGTTGCGCGAGCGGGTCGACGGTGACGGTCCGCAGGACGGCGCGCAGCGAAGCGCGACGGCAGCGCTGGCAGCGGACTGATGATGCGCAGGGGTTGACATCAATTTTAGGTAGAGTGAAAGGGCGGCATGGACCTGATTGCGTGGATCGGCCGATTGGTCTTCTTTCTGATGGTGCTCTGGCTGGCCCTGGAGAATACGGCGACGGTTCCTCTGCGCTTGAGCTCTTCGGTCCAGTGGCAAAACGTTCCGCTACTGGCCGTAATCCTGGTCTGCTTCGTTGCCGGCGTCTTCGCGGGAACTTTGGCGCTCATGCCGCGCATGATCCGGCTGCGTCGCCAACTGGCGCGGCCGACGAGATCCGAAGCGGCAACGCAGCAGGCCAACGAGCTGGCCCTTACCCGCGCGGCACGGCAGGGCGGCGCAGCCGGCGATCTGGAACTGGAGACCCGCGGCCGGCGGCGCTGAGGTCCGCGAAGAAGGAAGTACCGCACCCTAATGGATCTGCAACTTTGGTACTTGCTGGCCTTGCCACTGCTGTTTCTCATCGGCTGGTGGGCCCGCGGGTACGAGGCGCGGGTGCGTGCAGCCGATCAGGGAGGCGCGCCCCAGTCGCTTTTTCGCGGCCTTAATCTGCTCCTCAACGACCAGCACGACCGTGCGATCGATGCGTTCATCGCGATTGCCAAACTCGACCCGGAAACGATCGAATTGCACTACGCGTTGGGCAATTTGTTCCGCCGACGGGGAGAATTCGAGCGCGCGGTCCGGATCCACAACTATCTTCTTAGCCGCGCCGATCTGCCGGCGGCCGAACGATCGAACGCCTTGGCGGAACTGGCACAGGATTATCTCAAAGGTGGCATGCTCGATCGGGCGGAGGAGAGCTTTGGTCGATTGGTGGAGGATCCGCGCCACCGCTTCGAGGCTTTGCGTGCCCTGTTGCGCATTCATGCCATGGAGCGCGACTGGGAGCGGGCGATCGACTGCGCGCGCCGCCTGGAGCGCGAAGCGGGCGAAACCCATCGCGTAGCCATTGCGCATTTCAATTGTGAAATCGCCGAACGCTGTGTGGGGAAGGACGATCTTGCCGGGGCAACGCGATGTCTCGAAGAGGCGCTGGTGTCCAACCGCAATTCGGTTCGCGCGAGCATCTTGGCCGGGGACATCGCCCGCCGCGCCGGCGACACGGCGGGGGCGGTCGAACACTGGCTGCGAATCGCGACCGATGCCCCGGAATACCTGCCACTCATCGCCGAGCGCCTGACGCTCGCGATGGACGAGCTCGGGCGCCGCGCCGAGGCGCTCAACCTGCTGCGCCGCGAACTGCTCGATCATCCATCGGTCGACCTGCTCGATGTCGGCTATCGCCGGGCAACGGAGTGGGAGGGTGCGGCCTCCGGCGAAGCGATGCTGCGCGATGAGTTGAAGCGCCACCCGTCGCTGCTTGGATTCGAACGCCTGCTGGCGATTCGAGCGGCGACGGCGCAGGGTGACCGCGAACTCGATCTGCTGCGCGGCCTGATCAGCGTCCAGGCACGCAACCTGTCGCGCTACCGCTGCCGAACCTGTGGCTTCCGCACCCGCTCGTTCCATTGGCAGTGTCCTGGTTGCTCGACTTGGGACAGCTATTCTCCGAAGCGGATTGAGGAACTGGACGCGGTGCCATGAGCTCCTACCCCAGTATCGAATCGACCATCGGCAACACCCCACTCGTACGCCTGCAGCGCATCGGGGCGGCGATCCTTGCCGAGCGCGGCAACGTGCTGCTGGCAAAACTCGAGGGCAACAACCCGGGTGGATCCGTGAAGGATCGCCCTGCGTATTCGATGGTGCAGCGCGCCGAGCAGCGCGGGGAGATCAAACCCGGCGATCGGCTCATTGAGGCCACCAGCGGCAACACCGGAATCGCCATGGCAATGATCGCTGCCATGAAGGGCTACCGCATGACTTTGATCATGCCCGATAACCTCTCGGCCGAGCGGCGCGCGTCCATGCGGGCGTACGGTGCGGAACTGATCCTGACGCCGGCCGAGCGTGGCGGCATGGAGTATGCCCGCGACTTGGCCCTGCAGATGCAGGCGAAAGGCGAGGGCAGGGTGCTTGACCAGTTCGCCAATGCCGATAACCCGCGAGCTCATTACGAGACCACAGGGCCGGAGATATGGCGCGACACGGACGGTGGCGTGACGCATTTCGTCTCGAGCATGGGGACGACCGGGACGATCATGGGCGTGTCGCGGTTTGTGAAGGAACGAAATCCGGCTGTCCAGATCATTGGCGCGCAGCCGGCCGATGGCTCACAGATCCCGGGCATTCGCAAGTGGCCGGACCCATACCTGCCGAAAATCTACGATGCGGCGCGTGTCGATCGCATCGAAACGGTCACGCAGGTCGAGGCAGAGGCGCTCGCCCGTCGCCTCGCGAGCGTAGAGGGTATCCACGCCGGCATATCCTCCGGCGGCGCCCTGCAGATCGCCCTGCGGATCGCCGGCCAGGTTGAGGGCGCCACGATCGTGTTCATCGTTTGCGATCGCGGTGATCGCTACCTTTCCACCGGTGTATTTTCGGCGCCCTGATTCGCGCTAATCGCCCAACTTTGCTCCCGGGCGCAGCCCCACCTGGGCGCAGAACTGTGCGGCCGAGACCTTCTTGCCGTCGTCCGGTCGTACCTTGAAAATTTCCAGCTGCCCGCCTTGCACGCTCACGTGCATGCTCTCGTCGCTGATGGCGACTACTTCGCCAGGCCTTCCCTTTACCTGGGCGAACGTTCGGGCCGGATGTTTGCGTGCATCGAAGATTTGCAGCATCTTGCCGGCAAGCGTGGTCCATGCGCCCGGCGCCGGATTGCATCCGCGTACCAGGTTGTACACGAAGTCAAGGTGCGTATGCCAGTTGATCTGCGCCTCGGCGGAACGGCACCATCCTTCGTAGCTTGCCTGCGATTCATCCTGCACGCTTTCGACTGCGTTGCCCGATACCACCAGATCCGCAGCTTCCAGCAGCGCCTCCACGCCCATGGGGAAGAGGCGCTCGAAATACACGCTACCCAAGGTGTCGTCCTCGCCGATGGGGACTTGCTTCTGCAGCACGACTGGGCCTTCGTCCAGGCCGTCGGTCGGGCGAAAGATGCTCAAGCCCGTGGTCGCATCGCCGCGGATGATCGGCCAGTTGATTGCGCTTGGACCACGGTAGCGGGGCAGAAGAGAGGGGTGATATTGGATGGTGCCATGCCGAGGGACACTGACAAATTCCTGCGGGGCAAACTGCAGCACGTAGGCCATGATGCCGATTTGCGCGTCGAGCCTGGCGATGGCATTGCGCGCGTCGGCGCCCTTGAGGCTGGCAAGTTGAAACAGGCGCAGGTCACGCTGCTGGGCGGCCATGCGTAAGGGATCGGGCTTCGTGCCCGGCTTCTCCTGCGCGCAAAATACGCCGGCGATCTCATCGCCCCGCGCAAGGAAGGCGTCGAGGACGGCCCTGCCGAAATCCTGCTGTCCAATCAAGACGATTCTCATGTCCGGATCTCCATAGCTGCATTTCGATGATTGGCGGATGCCTGGGCTTCGATGCGACCAGTGCTCGAACGAGGGAGGTCATCATGATTTTGTCGAAAGCGCAAGAAAGGCGGATATTTTGCGCCTGCCAGCTAGCTGCGTTGCGATCGTCGGCCCTCGGTCACCGCCAGCAAGGTCGCCGCCAGCGTGGCAAATTGATCGCGATCGCCGCTCGAATCGAACTGCAGTAGGTCTGCATCGGCGGGGACCGCGCTGTCAGAAGGTCGCGGCAAACGACGCTGCAATTCGCGTGCGACGGCCGGCCCCGTTTCGATGATCGACGCCGTGCCCGCCACCACCTTGATGGCGTCCTTCAAGAAAGGATAATGCGTGCATCCCAGCACCAGTGTGTCGGCGCCCTGGTCGATCATCGGTTGCACCGCCTGGCGCACCAGGGTGCGGGCGTGCACCGAATCCAGTTCACCGGACTCGACCAACTCGACCCAGCCGTGTGCGGCGTGTTCGACAAAGCGCACATCGGGTGCCTGCGCACGGACGCGAAACAGCAACTCGCGATAGCGCCGGCTGGACAGTGTCGCCCGGGTGGCCAGTACGCCCACCACGCCATTGCGCGTAGCGGCCGCCGCCGGCTTGAGTCCCGGTTCCACTCCGACGATGGGCACCGGGGCCCAGCTGCGTAGCGCGTCGATGGCGTTGGCAGTTGCCGTATTGCAGGCGATCACCAGGGCCGCAACCTTACGTTCGAGCAATTGGGAACAGCAGAGCTGCGTACGCTCGAGAATTTCCAGATCGCTGCGTGGACCGTAGGGGGCAAAGGCCGTGTCGGCAAAATAGATGATCGCTTGCGTCGGCAAGGCGGCGCGGATTGCCGCGACGATGGATAGGCCGCCCGCGCCGGAATCGAATACGCCGATCGGCGAGTGCGCGTCGATCGGCTTCACCCGATTCTCATCGCTCGGCGACCACTGCGATATTGCCGATCTTTGCGCGCCACTCTTGCGGACCGGTCTGATGCACCGAGGTTCCGCCGGCGTCGACGGCCACCGTAACCGGCATATCCCTTACCTCGAATTCGTAGATGGCCTCCATCCCGAGGTCGGCGAATGCGACAACTTTGGCTTGCCGGATCGCACGCGCCACCAGATAGGCGGCCCCGCCGACTGCCATGAGGTAGGCGGCGCGGTGCTTGCGAATCGACTCGATAGCGACCGCTCCGCGCTCGGCCTTGCCGATCATCGCCAGCAGGCCGGTTTGCGCCAGCATCATCTCGGTAAATTTGTCCATGCGGGTGGCGGTGGTTGGACCTGCCGGGCCGACCACCTCGTCGCGTACCGGATCAACCGGTCCTACGTAATATATGACACGACCGTGAAAGTCCACGGGCAGCGTTTCCCCGCGTGCCAGCATGTCACGGATCCGCTGGTGTGCCGCGTCCCTTCCGGTCAGCATGCGGCCGGAAAGCAGGAGCGTTTGGCCGGGCTTCCAAGAGGCGACTTCCTCAGGGCTGAGTGAGTCCAGATTTACACGCTGCGAACGCCTCGCATCCGGTTGCCAGTCGACGTCGGGCCATTGCGATAGATCCGGCGGCTCGAGTTGTGCTGGGCCGGAACCATCGAGCGTGAAATGTACGTGGCGCGTGGCGGCGCAATTCGGTATCAGGGCAACGGGTTTGCTGGCGGCATGCGTCGGGTATTCGAGAATCTTTACGTCGAGCACCGTCGTCAAGCCGCCGAGGCCTTGCGCACCAATGCCGAGCGCGTTGACTTTTTCGTAGAGCTCGACGCGGAGCCTTTCGATCTCGCTCCGCGGGCCGCGGCCGAGCAGTTCGAACATGTCGATATCCTGCATCAACGCCTGCTTGGCCAGCAAAACGGCCTTTTCCGCGGTGCCGCCGATACCCAGGCCCAGCATTCCCGGCGGGCACCACCCCGCACCCATTGTGGGAACCGTCTGGAGCACCCAATCAACAATCGAGTCGCTCGGATTGAGCATGGCCAATTTGGCCTTGTTTTCCGATCCCCCGCCCTTGGCCGCGACCGTCACGTCGAGGCGGTCCCCGGCCACGAGTTCGACTTGGATTACCGCCGGCGTGTTGTCGCCGGTGTTGCGACGAGGCCCATCCGGCGGGTCCACGATCGAGGCGCGCAAGATGTTGTCCGGGTCCAGGTACGCACGGCGTACCCCTTCATTGACCGCAGCTTCCAGGCCGGCCGCAAAACCTTCCCATCGAAGGTCCATTCCGACCTTCAGGAATACGTTGACGATCCCCGTGTCCTGGCAGATCGGTCGTTTGCCCTCGGCGCACAAGCGCGAGTTGGTAAGAATCTGCGCGATCGCATCCCTGGCCGCCGGACTCTTTTCGGATTGGTGGGCGCGCGCCAGTTGCTGCAGGAAATCGAGCGGGTGATAGTAACTGATGTACTGCAAGGCATTGGCGACGCTTTCGACCAAGTCGGCGCGTCGAACAGTGCGGTTTGCGACCATCGCAATTTTCTCCCTTCCGCTGCCTATGCGGCCACGGCAACGCATTTTAACGATTGTCCCATTGCGTGCCTTGGGCGCGGGCGCGCCGGACTTGGCCGGGCGAGCTTGGCTAGCTACCCCTGCCCTGGTGCCGGGACGTGCCCTGCGGCGCCTTGAAATAGATCGAAACAGACCCCATCTCGCCGAAGCGGAGCTTGCCGACCGCCTCCGTCGCTGGGTCGGTAGCTGCCGGTCGTTGCAGTAGACTGCCCAGGCCGCTGCCAGGAACAGCACCATTTCTTACATTCGGGAGATCGTATGAAACGTATCGCTTTGTTCGTACTGACGAACCTTGCGATTGTCGTCCTGCTGGGTGTCGTCACGAGCGTGCTGGGGGTGAATCGCTTCCTGACTGCGCGCGGCCTCGATCTGGGTACCTTGCTCGCATTCGCACTTGTGGTTGGATTCGTCGGTTCCTTCTTTTCCCTGCTGATCAGCAAACCGCTGGCCAAATGGTCGACCGGGGCACGCGTCATCGGGCAACCGCAGACCGCACTCGAATCCTGGCTTGTCGAGACCGTGCGCAAACTTACGACCCAGGCCGGTTTGCAAATGCCGCAAGTGGCCATCTACGAAGGTGAGCCCAATGCCTTTGCCACGGGCGCGTTCAAGAATAGCGCCTTGGTTGCGGTTTCCACAGGCTTGCTGCAGACCATGAGTCGCGAGGAAGTCGAAGCGGTGCTGGGACACGAGGTAAGCCATATCTCAAACGGGGACATGGTGACCATGACCCTGCTGCAGGGAGTGATCAACACCTTTGTCATCTTTCTGTCGCGCGTGATCGGCTACGTGATCGACCGCGTGATCCTGCGCAATGAAGACGACGCGCCCGGGATGGGCTACTACGTATCGGTCCTCGTGCTCGACTTGGCGCTGGGACTGCTCGGATCGATTATCGTTGCCTGGTTTTCGCGGCAGCGCGAGTTCCGCGCCGATGCCGGCTCGGCGCGATTGCTCGGTTCGGGTCGACCGATGATCAATGCCCTGGCCCGCCTCGGCGGCTTGGAGTCGGCAGACCTGCCAAAAGCGATCAGCGCGATGGGAATCAGCGGCAGACCGGGCGGCGCTTTTTCCCTGATGGCAAGCCATCCGCCGATCGAAGATCGGATCCGGGCCCTGCAGGCGCTTGGTGCATAGCAGACTGCCGAACCAACTATTGCGAGCGTACCCAGATGCGCCAGCGCTCATCCGGGTGCGCGCGGCGACGCCCCTCCCAAGTTAGCTCCCACATTCCGCGAGCCCCGGGCGGAGGGTCGTCGTCCAGTGCAGACCGCCGCGAATCCCGGTGCAGGGCAAGGCGACACGTCTCCGAGGAACCGTCGCGGTCGAAGCGAACCTTGCCGTAATAAGCAATGATGGCCCGCTCGGCCAGTGGAATTCGATGGGCCAGAACGCATCCCTGCGCGAGGCCGCGGGCCTGGAGTTGTGCGGCGAGATCGATCGCAAACGTGCGGTAGGAAAACACGTAGTCGACGGCTGGCAAAAACAGCAGATTGGCTGTGATCCAGACGATGGTGACTCCGGCGCCAGCGAGCAACGGTCCGCGCCATAGAACCCGGGGGCGACGCAGAACCCGCCAAGCGATCAGATGCGCCCAGGCGGCCGTCGCCGTGACCGCCAAGACCAGGGACAGCACGTGTACATGGGCTACGAAGCCTGGCGCAAGGTGGGCAATGGATGCCGCCATTGCGTGCGGCGCGCCAATTTGCATGGCGAAGTAGTACGCCCAAAAGAAAACCAGGGACAAGGAAAAGACGGCGATCGCGAACCAGTCGATGACATTGTCCAGGGCGCGACGCAAGGTAGTGGCGCCGAACGCGGCCAGCACCACCAGCGGCGGAATGAGTCCGACCACGGCGCGCTCATCCAAGGGTGCCGAAAACAGCATTGCCGCGGCGAGTCCGACGAGCAACAGCAAGGGCCGCTCCAGGTGCGCCGCAAACAGGCTCGAGCGCCACGCGTAGACCGCCCATGCCGCCAAGGGCCACAGCGGCCAAAGAAACCAGGCGCAGGTTCGAATTGACCAGAGCACGTCCTCGGAACTGAGCCAGCCGATAGGAAGCGCTTCGGTCCACGCGTCAAAATAAACGCGGGCTTCGCTCGGGAACAGGTGAAATGCCGCAAGCGGCCACGAGGCAGCGACCGCGAGGGCTATCAGTATTAATAGCAGGAGTGCGAGGAAAACCGTGCGCGGGGCTGACTCGGTGCCGCGCGTGGAGCGCCAAAACACGACCAGGCAGCCCAGCAACAGACCGGCTGCGGGCATCGGTCCCTGAGTCAGCGCGAGGGCACCGGCAGCCAATCCGGCCAGCAGGGCTGCAGGTAACAGACGCCATTCCGCTAAACTCGTGGCGAAAATCGCGACCGCAACGATGGCAATGCTTGCCCCGTTGGCCTGGGTTTGGTGCAGGCGCCAGATCATCCCGATCGTTCCGATCATGAGCAGTGCGGAAATATCGGCCACCAGCCGCGCATAATCATTTCGGCTCGCCTCGCCACCAAAGGCACCGGCAACGGGCTGTGCCTCGTCGCGTCGCGCGAGTCGGTATACGGCGTGCCACAGCGAGATGATCGCTAGCGGGTACCAGAACAAATTGGCGGCGGCGGCGGCGTTGGTGTCCCCAACCAGGCTACCGCCGAACCGGACCAGGACGGCACCGAACCAGTACGGCAGCGGGCCTCCCTGTGTCGCCAGCGCGCCGGCAACATTCGGCAGCAGCCAGTCGGCACGCGTGCCGTGGGCCATCGCCCACATGCGGCCAAACCCGGGAGCATCTGGTGGCCAAAGGTCGTGCCCGAAGAGACCCGGCACGATGAAGGCGACGAGCAAGCACAAAAGCGCCCAACGCGGCATTGGAGCCGCGGCTTGCGCGGAGATATGCGCAGGCGATCGGTGCGGTGGCTCAATCATCGGTCAGGCGAACCGGCAATCCTGGCGTTTTTTGTGGACATTCCCGGTCGCCGGCGAACCGGGCCTCGCGTACGGAAATGGCGCGACATGTCATGAAAAAGGCAGCCTTGGCTGCCTGCGAGGACCAGTCCCAGCGCGCCGCCAGGGTGCACCACCTGGTCCGTACTACCCGGTGCGCGCTCTGGTCATGGCGTGCCCAAGACGACGTCAGCGTCGCTTGCTCTTGGCCGCGGTTGCCTCCGCAGCGGCGGCGTTGACTTCCTTGGTCTTGGCGGCAAACTTCTGGCGGAACTTCTCCACACGCCCGGCTTCGACAACGCGCGTCTGCGCCCCGGTATAGAAGGGGTGAGACTCCGAAGAAGTATCGAGCTTAACCAGTGGATATTCCTTGCCGTCCTTCCACTTGATCTTCTCGCGGGTTGGCGCGGTGGAACGGGTGACGAAGCTGAAGTCGCAGGAGAGGTCGGCAAAAACGACTTCGCGGTATTCCGGGTGTATGCCTTCTTTCATCTCGTATTCTCGCAGCGCCAAGTTCGGATCCCACGGCCGGACCCGGTTGTCAAATCACGGTGGTTCGGGGATGCGCCGGACCCCCGCAGGAGCGTCCTGCCCAGGATCTTCCGCCGCCAACGCCATGAACGAAGCTTTTAATTTTAGCACGATGGGCACGGCTGTGCCCCGGGCGCGCGCCGCCGCCGGGCCGTCCGCTAGCCGCCGCGTCGCATCATGTCAAAGAATTCGGCGTTGGTCTTGGTTTGCTTCATCTTGTCGAGCAGGAACTCCATGGCCTCGATCTCGTCCATTCCGTACAGCAGCTTGCGCAGGATCCAAACCTTCTGCAGCACCTCGGGCTTGAGTAGCAGTTCCTCGCGCCGGGTTCCGGATCGGTTCACGTTGATCGCCGGGTAGACACGTTTTTCTGCCAGCCGGCGCTCCAGGTGGATCTCCATGTTGCCGGTGCCCTTGAATTCCTCGTAAATGACGTCGTCCATCCGCGAGCCGGTGTCGATCAGCGCGGTGGCAATGATCGTTAGCGAGCCACCCTCCTCGATATTGCGTGCGGCGCCGAAAAAGCGCTTGGGCCGTTGCAGGGCGTTGGCATCGACGCCGCCGGTGAGCACCTTGCCCGAGGCTGGCACTACCGTGTTGTAGGCGCGCGCCAGGCGCGTAATGGAGTCCAGAAGGATTACGACATCCTTCTTCGACTCGACCAAGCGCTTGGCCTTCTCGATGACCATTTCCGCCACCTGGACGTGGCGCACGGCCGGCTCGTCGAAAGTCGACGAGACGACCTCGCCGCGCACCGACCGCTGCATTTCCGTAACTTCCTCCGGACGCTCGTCGATCAGCAACACGATCAGCACCACATCCGGGTGGTTGGCCGTAATGGCGTGGGCCAGGTGCTGCAGCATCACCGTCTTGCCGGACTTGGGGCTCGACACCAGCAGGCCGCGTTGACCCTTGCCGATCGGAGCGATGATGTCGACCAGTCGCCCGGTAATGTTCTCGTCGCCGCGCATTTCGCGCTCGAGCGTCATCGGCTTGTCCGGGAACAGCGGAGTGAGGTTCTCGAACAGGATGCGCTGTTTGGTCGAATCGGGCGTCTGCCCGTTGACCTTGTCGACCTTGACGAGCGCAAAATAGCGCTCCCCGTCCTTGGGGGTGCGCACCTCGCCCTCAATCGAGTCGCCGGTGTGCAGGTTGAATCGGCGGATCTGCGAGGGCGAGATGTAGATGTCGTCGGTGTTGGCCAGGTAGGACGTTTCCGGCGAACGAAGGAAACCGAATCCATCGGGCAGCACTTCGAGCGTGCCGTCGCCGAATATCTGCTCGCCCGACTTCGCACGTCGCTTGAGAATCGCAAACATCAATTCTTGTTTGCGCAGCCGGTTGGCATTGTCGATTTCCAGGCTGGCAGCCATCTCGAGCAATTGCGAGACGTGCAGCGCTTTGAGTTCAGAAAGTTGCATGGGGAGGGGGTCGGCGCAGAGGGTTTCGAACCGTTGGGTCCGGCGGGAAGGGGGCGACTGGGATCTGTTGCAACGGCCGCGCCTTTTATGCGCTACTGGGCAAGCCGTCGACCGCGCCCGCGGGGACAACGGGCGACCTGCGTCGCCCGTTGCGGAAAAAAATCAGAGGTTGCTGTCGATGAAGGCGATCAGTTGGGGTTTGGACAATTGGCCGACGCGCGTACCGGCTACGGTTCCGTTCTTGAACAGCATTAGGGTCGGGATTCCGCGGATGCCGTACTTGGCGGGAGTTACCTGGTTCTCGTCGACGTTGAGCTTGGCCACCGCCAAGCGTCCTTGGTACTCGCTCGCCACCTCCGATACGATCGGGGCGATCATTCGGCAGGGACCGCACCACTCCGCCCAGTAATCGACCAAAACCGGTGTTGGCGACTTGAGAACGTCTTGTTCGAAATTTGCGTCTGACAGGATCTTGATTTCGCTCATTTGCGGGAAACCCTTGGTTCCCGATGCCTGTCCCGCAGGCAGGGTTCCGATGTTTGTTGAGAAAATTGGAGTGCGCAGGTACCGACTACGCCAGCGGCAACCGGGATCGACCCATCGCCAGCGTTCACCAACAACGATATTTCAGATAAACCGGATAACCGCGATGGGAATTTGTTGCGGCGAACGGGTACGGCACAATGTTAGCACTTTGCCGAGGCGCTCGGGCACCAGCAAAATCGGCGAGTTTCTGGCTCAGCAGACCTAAATGCAAAAGACGCAAGGAGCGCTCCCGGATCCGGCCGCGGGATCTGGCGTGGATGATGTCGCGGACTCTGAACTGCGGCTGGCCCCTGATGGGCGCTGGTGGCCGGCAGTAGCGGCCCTGGTCCGGGATCTTGGGCGGGATCCAGAAAATCCGGACGCGCGTGACCTGCGCCGGGTCGTGGTGATCGTGCCGGGGATGCTGTACGCGCCGATGCTGCGCGAGGCGTTACATGACGCACTCGGAGGCGATGCCTGTATTGCTCCGCGGGTGCTGACCCTGGATGCTTGGGCCGATGTCGAACCCGCGCTGGTGCAAAAGCAGCGCGCCGAGCTTTTCCAGGCCTTGCGCGACAGCACCTGGGTGCGGGAGCGTTTCGGCTCGCAGGCCGGCGCCTTATGGGCGCTGGCCCGGGATATCGCGTTCCTGAGCGATGAACTCACCTTGGCCGCATGCGGTGCCGCAGAAGCCTTCGAAGGACGTTGGCGGGCCGCCGTACAGCACAATTTTTCCCATCGCGCCGCGGCGGCCGGCGATCTGCAGTCCCAATTGGTGCTGGCCCTGTGGCGCGCCGGCTTGTCGCCGGAGCTCGGCGCTGCCCATTTGCGGGAGCGGCTGGAGCAGCGCGCGCGACGGGCCGAGGGTCCTCTGGTCTGGCTCGCGCCACAGGGGGCTGCGCCATGGCAACACGCATTTTGCCGCGCCTATTCCACGTCCAGCCGTCAGCCGGCTTGCCTCGTGGTTGCCGACCCACAGGCCTTGGGCGATCAGCGCCCCTGGCTGCTGGCAGCGTGGCCAGAGCTGACGGCTCCGGATGCAATGGCGCCGCCGATCGCTGCGCGCGCGCGATCGCTTGCCCTTACCATGCAGGCGCCACAAAGTGCCGTGCAGCGGCCGCAGCTGCAGATCCTGCGGCGGGACTCGCTCGAGGAGGAAGCCGCAGCGGCGGCCGGCTGGACCGTCGATCGGCTGCGGGCGGGTTGCCGCTCGATTGCGCTCGTCGCGCTGGACCGGCTTACCGCACGACGCGTACGCGCCCTGCTGGACCGGGTGGGCATACTGGTTGCCGACGAGTCTGGCTGGAAACTCTCTACTACCAGTGCAGCCGCCGCCGTAATGCGCTGGATCGATCTGGTGATTTCCGACTTCGAGCATCGCGACCTCTTGGACTGGCTACGGTCGCCATTTACCCTGGCTTGCGAGGATGACAAGGCAACGATCGTCGAGTCGATTGGTTCGGCCTTGCTCGAGGACGGCGTACATGCCGGCATGCCGGCTGTGCGCACCGCGGTAGCGCGCCGTGCACGCGCGGGTGCCGCGACCGCTACAGCGGCCCAGCGGGTAATTGAGCAAATGGTCGGGCTGGCGCATAGCTGGCAGGCTTCGGGGTCCCTAGGACGATTCCTCGGCTTGTTGAATTCGACCTTTGACCAGATGGGCATGCGCTTGGCCTTGGCTGCCGATCCGGTGGGCCGCAACGTGCTGACTGCCGTGCAGCAGTTGCACGATCAACTGATCGGCTCGCCCTTGCGCCTAGACCTCGTCGAGTTTCGCGCTTTGCTGGCCGAGCACTTTGAGGAACTGGGTTCTGGCAGTCGTGACATCGATAGCCCGGTCGTAATGACCACGCTGGCCGGCACGCGCTTGCGCCGGTTCGATGCCGCCTTGCTGATCGGCGCCGACGCCGACCACCTGCCGGGCACACGCTCGTCAGGCGGCTTGCTGGCGAATTCTGTTCGGCGCGAATTGGGGTTGCGGACCGAGGCCGACAGCGTTCGGGAGCAAACGCTGGATCTGGCGGGCCTGCTGGCAACAGCGCCGGCCGTGGCCGCGACCTGGCGGTGTCGACGCCACGACGAGCCGTTGCCGTTGTCGCCGCTGCTCGACCGACTTGTCTTGCTCACCGAACTCGCAGGCCTAGAACCTTTGGTGCACGGGCCTATTGCGAGTTGGCATCGCGTGCCGGCCACGGTCAGCTTGCCGCGAACCCCGAGCGCAGCGGGCCTGCTTCCCCAGGGAATCTCTGCCAGCGCCTGCCAGGATCTGATCGATTGTCCGTATCGGTTCTTCGGATTGCGCATGCTCGGTCTGCGCGAAATTCCGCACTTGCGGCCAAAACCGGACAAGCGCGATTTTGGGTTGCTGCTGCACGCGGTCCTTTTTGAATACCACCGCACGCACCGTCCCGACACGCAGGTCGCTCCGGTGGGTATGGGCGCGGCAGCGCGGACGGACGCGACGCCCCGATTCACTCCCGGTGCGGCGCATGTGCAGTTGCGTCGCGTCGTCGATGAACTGTTTGCGCC
Organism: Burkholderiales bacterium; assembly: GCA_900290295.1. GTDB lineage: Bacteria > Pseudomonadota > Gammaproteobacteria > Burkholderiales > Burkholderiaceae_F > GJ-E10. The sequence goes on along the minus strand of OMSW01000101.1, from coordinate 3,815 downwards.
GCTGCTGCAGCAGCAGCCGGCATTGATCGGCTATCGCCAGCGCCTGCGCACGCTGCTGCCGGGGTACGTGGAATGGCTACGAACGTCGGAGCAGGACGGCTGGCGCTGGCAAGCCGGTGAGCTGATGCTGCGGCGGCCTTGGGCGCTGGCTGGCGGCGGTGGTCTGGAACTACAGGGACGGATCGATCGAATCGACGTAAATGCGCAGGGGCAGCGGCGGATACTCGATTACAAAGCGCGCGATGTCGCGAGCTTGCGCAAGTCGCAAAGGGAGCCTGGCGAGGACGTGCAGCTCCTGTTTTACGGCTTGTTGCTCGATCCGCCGGCGCAGGAGGCGGCATATCTGAGCGTGCAACGGCCGCCGGATCCACGCATTCCCGGACGCAAAGTCGTAAATCTCGTGCCCGCGCCGGCCCCTTTTGCCGAACACGTTTCGGCTCTGGCAACCCGGCTGGGGGAAGATCTGGCGCGGATTGCGGCGGGCGCAAGCCTGCCGGCAAACGGCGCCGAGACGATCTGCCGCCGTTGTGAGCTTCGCAGCCTGTGCCGGCGTGGCTTTACTGCACCCAAGTCGAAGCAGCGCGATGATCGAGCCGTATGAGTGATTACCTCGTCGATGGCGCTGCAGTCGACCACGACGGTTTCGTCGCGCGCGCGCTCGATCCGGCGGCAAGCTGCGTTGTTGAGGCCTGCGCCGGCAGCGGCAAGACCTGGTTGCTGGTCGGACGTATGGTTCGCCTGCTGCTGGCCGGTGTTGCGCCAGGACAGATTCTGGCAATCACGTTTACCCGGCGCGCCGCGCAGGAGATGCGGCAGCGTCTTTTCGTCGATCTGGCGGCGCTTGCGCGTGCCACTGATGAAGAGATCGTGGTGATGCTGCGCGCACGGGGAATGTCCAGCTCCGCTGCCGAACGGGCGATTCCAATGGCGCAGGGGCTCTACGAGAATGTGGCCACCGCGGAAACGACTGTCGCCATCGAAACGTTTCACGGTTGGTTCTGGAAGCTGGTGCAAAGTGCCCCGCTGCAGGTCGGCGTCGGGTATGCGCCGACCTTGCTAGAACGGACGGAAGCAATGCTCGATGAGGCGTGGACGCAGTTCTGCCGTGCGCTGCTGCGCCCGGAAGCGGCGGCGAGCATGCGCGCCTACGAGCGGCTGACGACAATGATCGGGGACGATGCCGCCGAGCAATTACTGCGCAATTTCGTTCGACACCGGGCCGACTGGTGGTGTTTCGCGGACAGCGCGCCATCGGCGGTCGAGCGCGCCTGCGAGCCGATGCGCGCCCGCCTGGTGGCGCTTGTCGGCCGGGACGATCGCCATCCCGGGGCGATATTGCGCGCTGAGGGCATGCCGAAGGTTCTGCAAGATGTACTCGAGTCCTGGCGGGCGGTACGCGCACCGGGGAAAATTCTGGGCGCTGCGGTCGACGGGTTGCAGCATTGGCTGCTCGCTGCCGCCGATGACGCCGACCAAGAACTTGCACGACTGGGAGAAGTATTCCTGACACAGGAAGGCAATCCGCGCGTTGCACTGGAGCCCGATGCTATCGAGAAGAAACTGGCGCACGCGCCCGCGCTGCAGCCGACGTATCGCGCCGCCCATGGCAAGGTCCTGGCGAGCTTGCAAGCGGCACTGGCGGCGCGGGAGGAATGGGACGCGCTGGAGCTTACCGTCCACGGCTTGCAGTGTGGCCAGATGCTGCTCAGCGTGTTCCAGCAGCGCAAGCAACGTGCCGCGGCGGTGGATTTCACGGATCTCGAGTGGCACGCGCATCGCCTCTTGCGCGACCCCGACATCGCGGCGTACATGCAGTCCTGGCTGGATGCACGCTACCGCCATCTGCTGCTCGACGAGTTCCAAGATACGAGTCCGCTGCAGTGGCAGGTGTTGCAGTCGTGGCTGGCATCCTATGAGGGTGATTCGCAGCGTCCCAAGGTGTTCCTGGTGGGCGATCCAAAGCAGTCGATTTATCGATTTCGGGGTGCCGAACCGCGTGTATTCGATGTTGCGCGCGAGCAACTTGCGCGGGACTTTGGTGCCGTTTCGCTGCGGACCAACGTTACGCGGCGCAATGCGCCCGAACTGGTGGCGGTCTTCAACAGGGTCTTTGCCGATGCCAATCCCTTGTACCAAGCCCAGAGCACGCGCGCGCCCGCAGGTGCACCGGGCGCACGTTTTGTACTGCTGCCGCGCGTCGCCCGCAGTGACGACGCCGTGGCCGAGCGTGCGCCCGATACGCTGCGCGATGTCCTGAGCGATGCACGAGCCGAGCGCGTGCGCGACGAGCGCTACCGGGAGGGCTTGCAGCTGGCCGCCAGTATCGCGACCTGCCTGCCGGGAATGGTCGTCGAGGACGGTGGCGCGCAGCGAGCAGCACGCTGGTCGGACGTGGCCATACTAGTGCGGCGGCGAACCTATCTTGCCGAGCTCGAACGCGCTCTGCGCGACGCTGCGGTCCCGTTCTTGGGCGCACGCCGCGGGAGTCTGCTACGGCAACTCGAAATCGAGGACCTGCTGGCGCTGATGGAGTTCCTGTGTAACTGTCACGACGATTTGCAACTGGCGCGCGCGCTTCGTACGCCGGTGTTCGCCTGCGACGAGACCGATCTGATGCAGCTGGCGCGGGCCGCCGGGGGGTCTTGGTGGACGCGAATGCAGTTGCTCGAACCGGCCGGTGCGGTGCTGGCACGGGCGCGCAGTTTGCTGGCAGCCTGGTTGCCCAGGGTCGGGATCTTGCCGGTGCATGACCTGCTGGACACCGTGATCTTTGAATCTGAAGCACGGGCGCGCTACGCCGCTGCTGCGCCGGCCTCGGCCAGCGCCCAGGTTCAGGCCAATATCGATGCCTTGCTGGAGTTGGCCCTGACCCTCGATTCGGGCCGATTCCCGAGCCCAATGCGCTTTCTCGAGGAACTGCGAGCATTGCGCGATGCCGACGATTCGGACGCCGACGAGGGTCTCGCGGTCGATGAAAATGCGGTCCGGCTCCTGACAATTCATGCGGCCAAGGGCCTGGAAGCGCAGATCGTCGTTATGCCGGACACCCATTTCGGCGACTGGCAGGAGGATCGCAACGACGTGCTGCTCGGATGGTTGCCGCACAAGGCGGCGCCGGAGCACTTTTCCCTGGTGGCGCGGGTATCGCAATTGGGAACGTCCCGAAAGCGCTGGGTGGACCTGGATCGCGAACAGCGGGCGCAAGAGGACTGGAACCTGCTGTATGTGGCCATGACGCGCGCCAAGCAGATGCTGATCGTCTCGGGGGTTGAGGGTGGGCGCGCCGCGCCGGGTAGCTGGTACGAGCGTATCGCGTCGCGACTGTCCCATTCGATGCCGGCCTCCGTCCGGTCGGCAAGCGGGGCGCGCGCCTCGCAGGCGGCAATCGAGTCCGCCGCAGGACCGGCCGGGGACGGGATAAGGCCGGGGGCCCCTGTTTCCTCCGCCGAGCCGATGCGATGTTTTCGGGACTTTCGGCCTCCCCCGATCCTGACCGGAATCCGGGTTGACGAGAACCAGACCGAATCGATGCGACTTGGCAGTGCCTGGCATGCGTTACTGCAGCGCCTGGGGACCGAGGCGACGACGCCTTGGACGGTCGAACGTGTCGCCCGGAGCTTCTCGCTGTCAGCCGAACTCGCAGCGCAGGCGATCGCGGCCGCGCGGCGTGTGCGGTCGGCTCCCGGTCTGCGTCGTTTTTTCGATGCCGAAGTGCGTGCCGATAATGAATTGGAACTAGTCGATCACAATGGCGCTACCGTACGGATCGATCGCCTCGTCGAATGCGACGACGTATGCTGGATACTGGACTACAA
>OMSW01000025.1:6924-11994 GCA_900290295.1 Burkholderiales bacterium | reverse complement strand
TTAAGCTAGCCCTGATCGGAGCATCGTCGCTGTTCACTTCATCAACGTCGGCCAATGAGCAGCGGCACTTGGCTAGGGCAATTTCTAATGGCGCAAAGCCGCCGCTTGTCATTGTCTGGGGTCGATAAGCGGAATTGCGCGGCGCTCGATAACGGTCATTCGAAATCGCCACGTAAAGTTAGACGCGAGACCCGAAGGAACGTGACGCAAATGGCGAGCTCCAGCAAGTCTTGACCATTTAGTGCGGGACAAAATCTTTAAAAATCGATGCATTATGTAGGCCGTTGACTAGCAATATTAAACTATAAATAACTTTAATAAAAATTCATATTATGCTGATTTAAAAAGATATTTGTCCGACAAGATCAGAACGTCGGCGACGGCTGGGCGGTGGTGAGGAACTTCGATCCCGACGTCCACGGATCAGAGGCGCTCGATGATGAGCGCGATGCCCTGTCCGACGCCGATGCACATGGTGCACAAGGCATAGCGCCCGGCGCTGTGCTCGAGTTCGTTAAGCGCGGTGGTCGCGAGCCGCGCCCCCGAGGCGCCCAAGGGGTGGCCAATCGCGATCGCGCCGCCGTTCGGATTGACGTGAGCGGCGTCATCCGCAAGCCCCAGGTCGCGGGTGACCGCAAGCGCCTGCGCGGCAAAGGCTTCATTGAGCTCGATCACGTCCATCTGGTCGAGTCGTAAGCCCGCCTTGGCCAGCACCTTGCGGGTGGCCGGCGCCGGGCCTAAGCCCATGATGCGCGGTGCGACGCCGGTCGCGGCCATGGCTAGTACGCGCGCACGCGGCCGGAGCCGGTACTTGCCGGCCGCCGCGGCCGAGGCGAGCAGGAGCGCGCAGGCGCCATCGTTGACGCCGGACGCGTTGCCGGCCGTGACGGTTCCTTCCGGCCGGACCACGCCTTTGAGTTTTGCCAGTGCCTCCAGCGTGGTCTCGGGGCGCGGATGCTCGTCGAACTCGACAACCTTGGGATCGCCTTTTCTTTGCGCAATCTGCACCGGCGCGATTTCTGCCCGGAAGAATCCGGCCGCATGGGCGCGGCCCCAGCGCTGCTGACTGCGCAGAGCGAATGCATCCTGGTCGACGCGCGCCACGCCGAATTGCTGCGCCACGTTCTCCGCGGTCTCAGGCATCGAGTCGATGCCGTAGCGAGCCTGCAGGAGCGGATTGACGAAGCGCCAACCAAGGGTGGTGTCCTCGATCTTGGCCGCTCGAGAGAACGCGGAATCGGCTTTGCCCATGACGAAGGGGGCGCGGGTCATGCTCTCCACGCCGCCGGCGATCATCAGATCGGCCTCACCGCTTCGGATCGCGCGGGCGGCACTACCCACTGCATCCAGGCTCGAGCCGCACAGGCGGTTAACTGTGCTGCCGGGCACTTCCTGGGGGAGTCCGGCGAGCAGCGCCGCCATGCGCGCGACGTTGCGGTTGTCCTCGCCAGCCTGATTGGCGCAGCCCAGAATCACGTCCTCCACCGCCATCCAGTCCACCGAGGCGTTGCGGGCGATCAGCGCCTTGATCGGAAGTGCCGCCAGATCGTCGGTGCGCACCGCGGAGAGCGCGCCGCCATAGCGCCCGAACGGTGTGCGAACGGCGTCGCAGATGAACGCTTCTTGCATGGGAGTCACCCTTTACTAAGGTCAGTAGGCCTCGTAGCGGTCAGATCAAGAGGGGCTCGGCGCCATTGGCATTGCGAAGTTGCCAGAGCCATCGCAAAAACCGCAGCGATGATTGGCCTCGCGAAAAATCGCCCACGGCCATGCCCTCCTCGCACAGATCGAACAACTTCCCGCGATGCCCGGCCAAGGCCGCGAGCGGCGCGGTGCCGGTGCCCATGACCCCGGCACCGCTTACACGCACCGCCGCCTCCCTCAACGCGGCGCTCCTGCGGGCACCCACTTTGCCGCTCGTTTGCCCAGGAACGCCGCAAATCCTTCACGCGCCTCATCGGTGCCACGCACGCGGCTGATGGTCTGCGCGGTGAGCTCCCGCACCTCCGCCGTGATCGGGCCGACTTCGAGCCAGGCAAAAAGCTGCTTGATCTCGCGCTGCGCATCGGGTCCGCCGGCCAACAGCTCGGTGACCGCGGCGGCAACCGCATCGTCGAGCGCCTCAGCCGGGACCACCCGCTGCACCAGTCCGATGGTCAATGCCTCGACCGCGCCAATGCGAGCGCTGGTGAGCGCCAGGCGCTTTGCCTGCCGCTTGCCGACCGCATTGACGAGATACGGTCCAATCACCGCCGGCAGGATGCCAAACCTGGCTTCGCTGATCGAGAACGAGACATCATCGGCGGCGATGGCGATGTCGCAGGCACACGCAAGGCCGACACCCCCGCCAAGCGCTGCGCCCTGCACGCGCGCCACCGTGGGCTTTGGACAGCTCTCCAGGCGCGCAAGCATAGCGGCGAAGCGGCGTGCATCGTCAAGATTCCACTGGGGCGATGCGGCGCTTGCGCGCTGCATCCATTGCAGGTCGGCCCCCGCACTAAAGTGCCTGCCGTTTCCGGCGAGAACGATCACGCGCACGGTCGCGTCCCCGGCCAGTCGTGCGAAAGCGCTGTCAAGTTCGGCGATCATGGTCTCGTCGAAGGCGTTGCAGACGCCTGGGCGCGACATTGTCACCTGCGCAACGCCGGCGTCACGGCGTGAGATCGAGAGCGTCTGAAATTCGGTCATCAATAGGTCTCCAAGTGCAGGCGCGCTTCCTTCTTCAATGCGGCGCCCACCGCATCCCACGACAAGCCGGCCTGCTGCGCGACATCGCGCAGCGCTAGCAGCACGCCCTCTTCCATGCTCTTCAAGCCGCATACGTAGAAGTAGCTGTTCGGGTCGACGAGAAAGGACCCCAGGTCCGCCGCGCGCTCGCGCATCGCGTCCTGCACGTAGCGCTTTGGATGCCCCGGTGTGCGCGAAAAAGCGAAGTTGATATCGATAAAATCCTTGGGCAGGTTCTGTAGCGGGCCGAAATACGGCAATTCCTCCTTGGTGCGGGCACCGAAGAACAGCATCAGTTTGCCGTTCTCGAACTTGCCCGAGGCACGTAGGCGGCGCCGCCACTCGGTCATCGCGCGCATGGGCGCGCTGCCCGTGCCGGTGCAAATCATCACGATGTTCGACCGTGGGTGATTGGGCATCAGGAAGCTGGTGCCAAACGGCCCGATCACTTGCACCGTATCGCCTACCTGCCGGTCACACATGTAATTGGACGCGACACCACGCACCGGCCTACCCTGATGGTCTTGCAGCACGCGTTTGATCGTGAGCGAGACGTTGTTGTAACCGGGACGCTCGCCGTTGCGCGGACTGGCGATCGAGTACTGACGCGGATGGTGCGGCTCGCCGTTGGCATCGGCGCCGGGCGCAACAATGCCTATGGACTGTCCCTCGAGCACGGGAAACGGCGTGGCGCCGAAGTCCAGCACAATATGGTGGGTGTCGTACTCGCGGCCGATCTCGGTGACACGGACATTTCCGACCACCGTGGCGGTGATCGACTTCTCGGCCGCCTTTGGCCCATACAAGTTGGTGTACGCGTGCGCGGCCGACCAGGGTGGCAGCGTGGAGCCGCACTGTGCGCCGTTGAACGGGCTCTCCCCGCTGACCGCGGCGGCAATCCCGGGTGACACGGCATCGACGACCCGTACCGCATCCAAGGCCACTCCATCCGCAGCCAGCTGTTCGGGCGTGAGCTCGCCAGGAAGCTCATTCCAGCCGAGCTGTTCAGCGACACTGTAGGCACGGATGCGGGGCATCGTGCGCCAGTTGTCGATAGATCCGGTCGGACACGGCGGCACACACGCCATGCAAAGGTTGCACTTGTCCGCATCGACCACGTAGTTTCGCGAATCGTGCGTGATCGCCGCCACCGGGCAGGTCGCTTCGCAGGTATTGCAGCGGATACAGATCTCGGGATCGATCAGGTGCTGCTTGATGACTGGGCTGTCGGACAAATCCGCCATATCACATCCTTTTGCACCGGGCGCCCTTTGGCCCGCTCCCGTGCTGGTCCTCGGGTGCCGATCAGTTAAAACGCACGTACTGAAAGTCCACCGGTTGGCGGTTGACGCCCATGACCGGTGGCGCGATCCAATTGGCGAACTTGCCAGGCTCCACGACGCGCCCCATCAGACTCGCCACCAAAGCGCGGTCAGCACCCGAGGGAAGCCATTGGTCGACATTGGCCTTCCACTCGGTCTCGCTGACGAGGCGCCCGTCCGGCGCGACTTTCACGCCCGCAAGTGCACCAATGTTGCGATGGAAGGCTTTGTGCGGGACCTTCAGGCGCAGCGGGATACCCGCCTTCTCAATCACCCTATTCCAACGGTCGACCCCGGCGATGCTGTCCTTGATGTAGTCGTCGCGCAATACCTCATTCAGCGCATTGAGCATCGGCACTTCCTTCTCGATGAGTTGTCCACCCTGCAAGGCGAGCACCTCGTAGGTCTGCCCCTTCAGAATATGGTCGTCGCTGCGTTTGCCCTCCTCGTAACGTCCCTTGAGGCCGCTCGCGTAAAAAGTGGCTGCATTGCTCGACTCATCAGCGCCGAAAAGGTCGATGGTCACGCTGAAGTGGAAATTCAGGTAGCGCTGGATCGTCGGTAGGTCGATTACACCGGCAGCGCGCAGCTTGTCCGGCTCGTCGGTCTTGAGCTCGTTCATCACCTGGCAGGTGCGCTGAATCACGCGAGAAATGCCGGACTCGCCAACGAACATGTGGTGTGCTTCCTCGGTGAGCATGAACTTGGTCGTACGCGCCAGTGGATCGAAGGAGCTTTCGGCCAGCGCGCAGAGCTGGAACTTGCCGTCGCGGTCGGTGAAATACGTGAACATGAAAAACGACAGCCAGTCGGGAGTCTCCTCGTTGAAGGCCTGCAGGATGCGCGGATTGTCCTGCTGGCCGCTGCGGCGTTGGAGCAGCGCCTCGGCCTCCTCGCGACCGTCGCGGCCGAAGTACTTGTGCAGCAGATAGACCATCGCCCACAGGTGGCGGCCTTCCTCGACGTTAACCTGGAACAGATTGCGCAGGTCGTACTGGCTGGGCGCGGTGAGGCCCAGGTG
>OMSW01000025.1:4913-6914 GCA_900290295.1 Burkholderiales bacterium | reverse complement strand
TTGGCACGGTGTTCGCCGGGCACGTCCTGCCAGGCGCTCTCGCCCTTGTGGTCGCCAAAATGGATCCTGCGATTGGCCTCGGCCGGATTAAGAAAGATGCCCCAGCGGTACTCGGGCATCTTCACGTAACCGAACTGCGCCCAACCCTGTGGATCCACGCTCACAGCGGTGCGCAGATAGACATCAAAGTCTTGTGAATCGTCCGGACCCATGTCCTTCCACCATTCCAGGTAGCTGGGCTGCCACTGCTCGAGCGCGCGCTGCAGCGCGCGGTCTTCGCTGAGGTTGACGTTGTTCGGGATTTTCCCGTTGTAGTCGATGCTGGACATTCTGGTCTCCGTGTCGGTGGGCGCTTCCGTNNCCGACCGCGTTGGGCCGCTGGAATATCCAGTTTTGCCAGGCGGTCAAGCGCCCGAAGATGCGCGTGAACATGTTTTCGTGGCCGTTGAATCGAAGATTCGCTTCCATGCCGGTCAGGGCGTCGGGCGACATGGCGACGCGCTCCTCGATTGCGATCCGCACCTCGTCGGCCCAGTCGATGTCGTCGGGGTTCGACGTGACCAAACCAACGGCAAACGCAGCGTTCGCGTCCAGCGCCTGGCCGGTCTTGGCGCGCACGACCTCAAGCGCCGGCGGCTCGTCATAAAAAAGGCGCCCCAGGCGGCTCTGGCCGGTAACCATCGGGTACAGGCCGAAGTTTGCCTCGGCCACGGTGATCTTTGGCGCACGCGCTGCGTCCCCGGGCAGCGCCAAGTGATAGCTGCGATCACAGGCCAGCGCCAGCTCCAGGAGAGTGCCGGCAAAACAGGAGCCCGGCTCGATTAGCGCAAACAGGCTGCGCGAGGAGACGTCGAAACGGCTGAAGGTTCGGCGCAGCAGGCCAACGGTTTCGCGCACCAGCCAATGGTCCTTGTATGCCAGCAGCGTGGCATCCATCTGCAGTACCGCCGCGGCATCGCCCTCGGTCTTGATCAGCCACGTGCCGATCTCGAGCTCGTTGGTACGCATCGAGAGAATTGCGTCCTCGAGTTCACGTGCCATCTGCAGCGGGTACCAGCTTGCTCCGGCAGCCTCGATGCCGGCAGTATCGGCCGGTTGCCGACCCGTTGGTCCCCGGACCGTGAACACGGCCGTGCGTTTTTTCCGGTCAATCACGACGCTCACATGCGAATACCGCAGCGCATCGGCCTCGATGGAGCGTTGCAAAGGCGTCAGCTCGATGCCCTTCGCATCGACCGGGCGATCACTTTTCGCCGCCAGTTCGAGCGCGCGCTTTTGGATCATCTGGGCGAAAACCGCCGGCTTGGCAATGTCGTCCACCAAGCGCCAGTCCTTTGCCTTTTGGCCACGTACGCCTTCGGAGGTGGTGCAGAAGATATCTGCCAAGTCGTGGCGCACGTGGCGCTTGTCGGTCATGCGGGTCAAGCCGCCGGTGCCTGGCAGCACGCCGAGCAGCGGCACTTCCGGCAAGCTCACCGCGCTGGAACGGTCATCGACGAGGATGATCTCATCACATGCCAAGGCCAGCTCGTATCCGCCGCCCGCACAAGCACCGTTCACCGCCGCCAGAAACTTGAGGCCGCTGTACCGGGAAGAGTCTTCCAGCCCGTTGCGCGTTTCGTTGGTGAACTTGCAGAAGTTCACCTTCCAGGCGTGGCTCGAAACACCGAGCATGAAAATATTGGCACCCGAGCAAAACACCCTGTCCTTGGCGCTCGTCAGCACGACCGAGCACACCGCGGGATGTTCGAAGCGGATGCGGTTAATCGCGTCGTTGAGTTCGATATCGACGCCGAGGTCGTAGCTGTTGAGCTTGAGCTTGTAGCCCGGACGCACCCCGGCGTTTTCGTCGAAATTCATCGCAAGCGTGGCAACAGGGCCTTCGAACCGCAGCTTCCAGTGCTTGTACTGCGAGGGCTGGGTCTGATAGTCGACGGGCGGGGCAGCGCTCACTGGCGGGTTTCCTCAAAATGGGGAGCAAAGGAAATTGATCAATTCGCA
>OMSW01000025.1:1074-4903 GCA_900290295.1 Burkholderiales bacterium | reverse complement strand
CCGCACCAAATCGCGCAGCGCGTGAAAGCACGAGTCCAGTGGCTGCGCACTGGTGTCCAGCCGCAACTCGGCCTTCGAGTAAAAGGCTGCCCGGCCCGCGAGAATTCTTTTGAGGTCCGCCATCGCCTCCTTGCTGGCTCCCATCGGTCGCAGGTCACCCTGCGCCCTTACCCGATTCATATGATCCTCGGCGTCTGCTTGCAACCAGACGGTCGTGCAGTGGGTCAACAACAGGTTGAAAGTGGCGGGATCAGAAACGAGTCCGCCCGGAGTGGCAATCACCGCTTCGGGGTAGATCTGGATCGTCTCCTCGAGTGCGCGGCGCTCATAACGCCGATAGGCATTCATCCCGTACAGCGCCTGAATTTCCGAAGCGCTGCACCCCGCCAACCTCTCGGTCTCCCGGCTCAGTTCGACAAACGGGAAACCCAAGTCGTCGGCCAGCATCTGGCCGAGCGTCGATTTGCCGGCGCCTCTGAGCCCAATCAGCGCAACGCGCGGGTTGCGCGCGGCATTGCCCCCGCCGGTGCCGAGCATTTCGCCGACCGCCACGCGCACCTTGCGCAGGGTCGATTCGTCACAGTGTTCGAGTAGTTCGCGAATCAACAGCCACTCCGGCGACGAGGTAGTCACGTCACCGATCAATTCGGCCAGCGAACACTGCAGCGCACCAGTGACCTGCAGCAGCACGAGGATTGACGCGTTGCCGATGCCGTGCTCTAGGTTGGCCAAATGCCGCTCGGACACGTCGGCCGCGAGCGCTACTGACTTTCGAGTTAGTCCGCGGCGCGAGCGCAGCGCACGCACGCGATCGCCGAGTGCCACGAGAAAGGGATTTTTCTGCTCCCTTTGGGCGCGAACATGAGCGCGATTCTCGGCACTGGCATACTCGGACATCGCTCCGGACACCCTAGCAGTCAACCGCGACGAATGCATTATATTGCTTGACATTGGATTTCGCTAGATTTATTGTTCATAAAAGCACAATAATTCATCCTCACCGGATTCGCAAGCCGTACGAATCAAACGGAGTTCCCTGCAATGTCACCTACGGAATTTCGCGAAAAGATCGTGCAATTGACGACCCAGCTCGCCGGCCGCCCCCTCGACGCCAGCCTGGACGCATGGCTCAACCGCGAGCACGGCGTAGGCGACCTCACCTACAGCGGGTTGAAGAGGGCCTGCGAAGACGGTGTCGCCGCCGGATGGTTGTGTGATCGGGAAAGCGGCGGCATACGCTACGGCCGCATTTTCAAGCCAGCCGCCGACCTGCACGGATTCTCGGTCGACGTAGTGGACATGCACGACATTGCCGGCCCACACCACGCGCATCCCAACGGTGAAATCGACTTGATCATGCCCATCGACGGTGACGCGTGCTTCGACGGTCGCCCCGCCGGCTGGCTTGTCTGCCCGCCGGGCAGCGCTCATCGCCCCACCGTCACGAACGGGCGCGCGCTCGTGCTCTACCTGCTGCCGGAAGGGCGCATCGATTTCACGCGATAGGGATCTGCGCTTGAGCGAACTCCTGTCCAATTTTTGCGGCGGCCGTTGGCAAGCCGGCTGCGGCTCGGGAACCAAGCTCGTCGACCCGGTTCTTGGCGAGGAGCTCGTGCGCGTGGACTCGGCCGGGCTTGACCTCGCCTCGGGCTTCGCGTTCGCACGTGAAAAAGGAGGTCGCGCGTTGCGCGCACTGACATTCGGCGAGCGCGCCGCGATGTTGACGGCTGCAGGCAAGGTGCTGCAAGCCAACCGCGACGCCTATTACGAGATCGCCGTGGCCAACAGCGGCACCGTAAAAAGCGACTCCGCGGTAGACATTGATGGCGGCCTGTTCACTCTCGGCACCTACGCCAGGCTCGGCGCGACGCTGGGCAACCGTCGCTTCCTGCTCGATGGCGACAGCGCGCGCCTTGGCAAGGATCCGCTGTTCCAGTCGCAGCATGTGCTGGTGCCAGCGCGCGGTGTGGCCCTGCTGATCAATGCTTTCAATTTTCCGAGCTGGGGCTTGTGGGAGAAGGCGGCGCCAGCGCTGCTCTCGGGCGTGCCGGTGATCGTCAAGCCGGCCACCTCCACCGCATGGCTTGCGCAACGCATGGTAAAGGACGTCGTCGATGCCAACGTGCTGGCGCCGGGTTCGCTGTCCATCATCTGCGGCAGCTCGGCCGGGTTGCTGGACCCGTTGCAGCCCTTCGACCTTGTTGCGTTCACGGGCTCGGCCGAAACGGCCGCGGTAATCCGCTCGCATCCGGCCGTAACCCGGCGCTCAGTACGTGCAAATGTCGAGGCCGACAGCATCAACTCCGCCCTTCTGATGCCCGGCGAGGCGCCCGGTAGTTTGGCCTTTGAATTACTGGTCAAGGAGGTGGTGCGCGAGATGACGGTCAAGTCCGGTCAAAAATGCACCGCGATCCGCCGGATCTTCGTGCCCGAGGCCTTGTACGAGCGGGCCAGCGAAGCGATCGGCGCGCAACTGGCCGACGTGACGGTAGGCAACCCGCGCAGCGAGGGTGTGCGCATGGGTGCACTGGTGAGCCGAACGCAGCTCGCCGCCGTGCGCAAGGGCTTGGCTCTTTTGCAGGAACAGGCGCAGGTGCTGCACGACGGCGCGGCACACGAACTGGTCGATGCTGATCCGGCGGTGGCCTGCTGCGTAGGGCCGACGCTGCTCGGCGTTCGCGATCCGGATGCGGCCGATCGTGTACACGAAACCGAGGTGTTCGGCCCGGTGGCAACGCTGCTACCGTACCGTGATCTTGCCCATGCGCTGGCGCTGGTGCGCCGAGGCCAAGGCTCGCTGGTGGCCTCGCTCTACGGCAGCGACGCGGCCGAGCTTGCCGAGACGGCGCTTGCCTTGGCCGACAGCCACGGCCGGGTGCACGTGGTCTCGCCCGATGTGGCGCAGCAGCAAACGGGCCATGGCAACGTGATGCCGCAGTCGCTGCACGGCGGGCCCGGCCGCGCCGGCGGCGGCGAAGAGCTAGGCGGTCCGCGTGCGCTCAATTTCTACCACCGGCGCAGTGCCGTGCAGGCCAGCACGGCCGTGCTGGCAAACCTGCAATCGTCCACCGCCTGAAACATCCGGGCAACCAGGAAAAACCGTGATAACCCCGCCTCAAATCCCGGCGCTCGGCGCGCACTTCAACTTCGCTCAACATCTTATCGAGCGCAACGCCCATCGATTGTCCAAAACGGCCTACATCGACGACCAGGGCGGCACGAGCTACGGCGAGTTGGCCGAGAACATCCGCCGCGCTGCCGCCGCGCTGCTCGCTTGCGGCGTGCGCCGCGAGGAGCGCGTGCTGCTGCTGATGCACGACTGCAACGACTGGCCCGCGAGTTTTCTCGGTGCCATGTATGCCGGCGTCGTGCCGGTGGCAGTCAATACGCTGCTCACTGCCGACGACTACGCCTACATGTTGCAGCACAGCCGCGCGCAGGCGGTGCTCGTTTCGGCCGCGCTGCTACCGACGCTGCAGAACGCGATGACCAAGGCATCCCTACAGGACGGGCACGAGGTGAAGTCCGTGATCGTCTCGCGTCCGAGTGCCACGCTGCCGCAGGGAACGGTGGGACTGGATGCCCTGCTCAAACGGCACGCGCCGCTGACCGCGCCTGCCGTCACCAGCCCCAACGACCCCGGTTTCTGGCTTTACTCTTCCGGCTCGACCGGTCGTCCCAAGGGCGCGCTCCACAGCCACGGCAACCCGTATTGGACCGCCGAGCTGTACGGCACGAGCGTGCTTGGCATCACGGAAAGTGACGTTTGCTTCTCGGCTGCCAAGCTGTTCTTCGCCTACGGTCTGGGCAATGCCTTGAGTTTCCCGCT
>OMSW01000025.1:0-1064 GCA_900290295.1 Burkholderiales bacterium | reverse complement strand
TGTTCTTCGGGGCCCCGACCGGATACGCCGGCATGCTCTCCTCGACCGGTCTTCCCGCGAAGGGCGAGGTGTCGTTGCGCCTGTGCTCCTCGGCAGGCGAAGCGCTGCCGGCCGAGTTGGGGGAGCAATTTACGGCCCACTTCGGCTGCGAGATCATCGATGGGATCGGTTCCACCGAGATGCTGCACATCTTCCTATCCAACCGCCCGGGGCAGGTGTGTTACGGAACGACCGGCAGGCCGGTACCTGGGTATTGGGTGGAACTGCGCGGCGAGGACGGTGCCCCGGTGGCCGATGGCGAAACCGGCGACCTTTTTATCAAAGGGCCCAGCGCAGCGCTCATGTATTGGGGCGATCGCGAGAGGTCGCGCGAAACCTTCCTCGGCCCTTGGACCAGGAGTGGCGACAAGTATGTGCGCAATGCCGACGGTACCTTCACGTACGCCGGCCGTAGCGACGACATGATAAAGGTCAGCGGCATCTACGTTTCGCCGTTCGAAGTCGAGGCCACACTGGTGAAACACCCAGCGGTGCTGGAAGCGGCGGTGATCGGCGTCGCAGATGACCAAGGGTTGACCAGGGCCAAGGCCTTCGTCGTGCTCAAGAGCGGACAGCAGGTCGGCGAGGACGATCTCAAGGCCTTTGTCAAGGAACGCCTAGCGCCCTACAAGTATCCTCGCGTCATCGAGTTCGTCGCCGAGCTGCCGAAGACGGCCACTGGCAAGATTCAGCGGTTCAAGCTCCGCGAGCGCGAGGCGACGGCACAATGATCGACGGCGTACAGTTCGTCGATATCGACTGGGCCGGACGCCGTGTACGCATCGAGCATCAGTGGATATCGCCCGGACGGACGCATCGGCCCCTGATCGTCTTCCTGCATGAAGGCCTTGGCTCGCTTTCGATGTGGAGGGGTTTTCCGCAGCGGCTGTGCGAGGCCTGCGGCGCCCGCGGCCTGGTCTACTCGCGCCCGGGCTACGGCCGCTCAACACCGCGCGATGCGCAAGAGGCCTGGGGCCTGGACTTCATGCACCGCCAGGCCAATGAGGTGCTGCCGGCCCTGCTCG
>OMSW01000037.1 GCA_900290295.1 Burkholderiales bacterium | reverse complement strand
AACTGTGGCGAATCGGGTGAACGCCTGCTCGAACGCATTGCGCTAAACGCGCAGTCCGACCGGCTCGCGCCGGAGCGTCGCAGCGGCCAAGGTCATGCCCTGCGCACCTACGGCGTAGGCGCGCAGATATTGCGCGAGCTCGGCGTTACACGCATGAAACTTTTGGCCAGGCCACGCAAGATGCCGTCGATGACGGGCTTCGGGCTGGTCACTACCGGATACTTGGAAAGCTGAGAACCATGGCATTGGACACGATCGCTCCTGACCTGGACGGGGCCGAACTGCGCATTGGTGTTGTTCAGGCTCGTTTTAATTCCTGGGCCGGCGAGGCCCTGCTGGCCGCCTGCCTGCGGGAGCTATCCAATCTCGGGGTCGACGAGGACGAGATCACGGTGCTCACCGTGCCGGGCGCGCTCGAGGTACCGCTGGCGCTGGCGACGCTCGCCTCCAACGGGGACTTTGATGCCCTGATCGGCCTGGGTTGCGTGATCCGGGGCGAGACCTACCACTTCGAAATCGTCGCCGGGCAGTCGGCCGCCGGCCTGTCGCGCGTGGCGCTCGATCATCGAGTACCGGTGATCAACGCGATCCTGACAACCGAGAATGAAGAACAGGCGCGCGCCCGCGTGGACGAGAAGGGGACCGAAGCCGCTCGGGTCGCCGTCGAAATGGCCAACTTGCTCTGGGCGCTGGACGAAGACGGCGGCGAAGATGTCCAGTGAGGGACAGGAGCCGGCTTCGGCGGCGCCGGCTCCAGCACCGATCGTCGCCACGCGCCGCGCGCGCGCGGGCGAGCGCGGTGCGCGGCATCTCGCCCGCTCGCTTGCGCTGCAGGGCCTGTACGGCTGGCTGCTGGCGGGCGGCGAGGCCGATGCGATCGCCGCGCAGCTGCTTACCGCCGAGCAGGTCGCCAGGGTCGACGTGCCGTTCTTTCGGCAAATGCTGGGCGGCACGATCGGCGCGGCCGAGGAACTGCGGCAGGAGTTTGCCGCCGTGGTCGATCGGCCGGTGGCGGCGCTGAGCCCCATCGAGCATGCGCTGCTGCTCATGGGCGCCTACGAGCTCAAGTACCGCCCGGAAATCCCGTACCGCGTCGCCATCAACGAGGCGATCGAACTGGCCAAGAGCTTCGGCGGCACCGATGGATTTCGTTACGTCAACGGCGTTCTCGACAAGCTGGCGGCCCGGCTGCGCAGCGCCGAGGCGCAAGCCTTGAATGGCGGCGGTGCATAGCGGCGTTGCACATCGGCAGGGTGAGCGGGGAATGGCATGACCGCGGGCGTGACCGCGCTCAGTGAGTTCGCGCTCATAGCGCGATTTTTTTCGCGTCCCAGCGGGGAGCGCCAGGGCGTGGGCGATGACTGCGCGCTGATCGATGTGGGCGCGCAAACGCTCGCGATCACCACCGACATGCTGCTCGAAGGCGTACATTTCCTGAGCGGTGCGGACCCGGAAGCCTTGGGTCACAAGGCCCTGGCGGTGAATTTGTCGGACCTCGCCGCAGCCGGCGCACGACCGCGCTGCTTCCTGCTCGACCTTGCTCTGCCGCAGGCGGACGAAGCCTGGCTGGAAGCGTTTTCCCGCGGCATGTATGCCCTGGCCGAGGAGCACGCTTGCGCACTCGTCGGCGGTGATACCACCCGTGCCCCGCGGATCAATGGCGCTCGCGGCCCGGTCGCAATCTCGATCACCGCAATCGGCGCAGTCGACCGCGAGCACTATCGCGGCCGCTCCGGCGCCGCAGCCGGCGACGATATTTGGGTATCGGGTCGCTTCGGCGAGGCCGCCCTGGCACTGGCGATTCGTCGCGGCCAGCTCGACGTGCCCGCGCCGTACCGCGAAGCCTGCCTGCAGCGCATGGATCGCCCCACGCCCCGGGTAGCGCTGGGGCTAGCCCTGGTCGGCCTGGCAACATCGGCAATCGACGTCTCCGATGGCCTGCTGGGCGACCTCGGACACATCTTGGAGCGTTCGGGCGTCAGTGCCGAGCTGTGGTGGCAGGACGTGCCGCGCTCGGAGGTCTTTCTGCAGCTCGATGTTGCCCTGCAGCAAAAATTCGTCCTTGCCGGCGGCGATGATTACGAACTGATCTTCACCGCGCGGCCGGCGGACCGCGATGCGATCCGGGCGCTGGCGGTCGGCGGCGTCGGCCTGACGCGGATTGGGCGCATCGGCAGTGGCCAGGGCTTGCGCCTGCTCGATGGCGACGGCTCGATTATCGAAGCTACACTGCAATCCTTTGATCATTTCGCATCGGGAACCTGAGCCGTGCCGGGTTTTCCCCTCGATGCGAGCTGCCAGGGAGCGTAATGGCCGCCAATGGTGACAACGGTAGGGAGAAGGACCGACCGCCCGCGCGGACCGGCCTGCGATTTTTCCTTTCGCACCCGGCGCACTGGGTCTCGCTGGGCCTGGGCAGCGGCTTGCTGCGCCCAGGGCCGGGGACCTGGGGTACGGCGCTGGCGTGGGCAATCTTTGTGGCGCTGGCCCCGGCGGGCGCCACCGACCCGGCCACGGCCCTGGTCGTCGTCGCGCTGGCGCTCATCGTCGGCACTTGGGCGGTGGAGCATACGGCGGCAATGCTCGGTGAAGCCGATCCCAGCACTATCGTGGTCGACGAGATGGTTGCCTTCTGGCTGGTGCTCGTGTTGCTGCCGGCGGGCGACCACGTCTTTCGCCTGCAGGCGGTCGCCTTCGTGCTGTTTCGCTTCTTCGACATCGCCAAGCCGCCACCGATTCGCGTCATCGACCGGCGGTGGAAGAACGCGGTCGGCGTCATGGCCGATGACCTGGTCGCGGCCCTGTATACCCTGCTGGTGATCGCGCTCGCGATGAGGTTTATGTGAACGACGTCGGCGCGCGCCTGCTCTCCCTGGCACAAGGCCTGGGTGCGCTGCTGCAGGCGCAGCGCCTGGTGCTGGTGACGGCCGAGTCCTGCACGGCCGGTGGGATCGCCTACGCGGTCACGCAGGTGCCGGGCTCCAGCGCGTGGTTCGATCGCGGAATGATCGTGTATTCCAACGAGGCCAAGCAGCGCATGCTGGGCGTGCCTCCGGCCTACCTGCGCGATTTTGGTGCCGTCAGCGAGCCCGTCGCGCGCGCGATGGCGCTGGGGGCATTGCAACACAGCACCGCGCAGGTAGCGGTCGCGGTGACCGGGATTGCCGGCCCGGACGGGGGAACCGCGGAAAAGCCGGTAGGCACGGTGTGCTTTGCATGGGCGCTGCGGCGCGACTCCGCCACTGCGCCCTGGGTACGAACCACCACGCGTTACTTCGATGGTGACCGCGCCGCGGTGCGTACCCAGGCCATCATCGAATCGCTCGACGGCATGAGCCAATTGCTGCACAAGCGGGAAGACGACTGAGCGGGCCGTTGAGGAACGCTTCAATGGCCCGCCGGCCGACCGCGCTCGCTAGTGTCCCGGCCGTTACGATCCGCTGATCGGTAGGAATTGATCTGGTCGCGGGTGGCGCGCGCCGCCGTTGCCGCCGCCGCGGCGTAGTCGTCCTCGGCACTCGCATACAAGACTGCCCGCGAGGAATTGATCACGAGGCCCAGCCCTGCCGCCGATAGTCCCGCCCGCAGCGTCGCGGCG
>OMSW01000256.1 GCA_900290295.1 Burkholderiales bacterium | reverse complement strand
TGAACGTGCAGGGTGTGCTGGACCGCGGCTTCGCGATCTTGCGCGATCCGCGCGGCCGGCCGCTCACCGATGCCACTACCCTCGTTGTGGGAGCGCGCGTGCAGGCCCAGCTGGCGCGCGGCAGCGCCGACTTGCTCGTGGAGGGCACGAGGCCAAACGATTTATGATGTAGCCGACGATCGTTGCAGCAGTTGCGGCAGTAAGCATCCCGGATGCTGCTGCTGCGATCTTCGAACGGAACCGCGTCCCACTTGCCCGAATGAAGGAATACGACGATGGAACATACCCTGCCCCCGCTCCCCTATGCCGCCGATGCGCTGGCGCCATACATCTCCAAGGAAACGATCGAGTTCCATTACGGCAAACACCACCAGACGTACGTGACGAACCTTAACAACCTGATCAAGGGCACGGAGTTCGCGCAACAGGGCCTCGAGGAGATCGTGCGCAAGTCCAGTGGCGGAATTTTCAACAATGCCGCGCAGGTCTGGAACCACACCTTCTTCTGGAACAGCCTCAAGCCCGGCGGCGGTGGCGAACCCTCCGGCGCCTTGGCCAAGGCGATCAGCGCCAAGTGGGGATCGTTCGCGGCTTTCAAGGAGGCCTTTTCCAAGAGCGCCGTGGGCAATTTCGGCTCCGGCTGGACCTGGCTGGTGAAAAGGACCGATGCAACGGTCGATATCGTCAACACGTCCAATGCCGGGACGCCGCTGACGACGGCGGACAAGGCGCTGCTGACCATCGATGTCTGGGAACATGCCTACTACATCGACTACCGTAATGCCCGGGCCAAGTTCGTCGAGGCATTTCTGAACAACCTGGCCAATTGGGATTTCGCCGCCCGAAATTTTGGCTAGTCGCTTTTTGTCGGCTGGGGCCGGTGCATCGGCCCCGCTCGGGGCCAAGCCGGTCACGGTGCGGGGCCCTTGGGTATTCCCTGCAGCACGTCGCCGGCGCGCACTCCGTGGCGCCGGAACCACTCGGCGCTCATCTCCAGGGCGTATCGGACCGGGCGCTGCGCACAGTGGCTGTCGTCGGTCTGGGGCTTCATTTCCTCGATATTGACAACGGACCCGCTCGCGTCGATGAATGCCACCGATAGCGGCATCAGGGTGTTTCGCATCCACATGCAGTGCTTGTCTGCCCGGTCAAAGACGAAAAGCATGCCGTAGTTGGGAGCCAGTGTCTGACGAAACATCAAGCCGCGCATTCTGGCAGCCTCGTTGTCGGCAAGTTCGGCGTGTATGAGATGGATGCCCGCGCTGAGCTGCACCATCGGCAGCTGGGCAGATCCGTCTTGTGCTTTTGCGCCCGGGCAAGCCAGCAGCACGGCCCAGGCGATGGCGGCAAGCCAGGGCTTCGCAAGCGCCAGGCGAGAAGCGATGTTCGGGAAGCGCGGCAGAGCTTGCATGAGAGGCCTGGCAGTCCAATGAAAAAGGGCAAGTCGCGACTCTAGTGCAATCGGCCCTTGCCGGCCACGCCGTGGGCAGCGCTACACTGCGGGCACTTTGCGAGCGCCGGGAGTATTGAGAGACACATGGTTCAACATATCAAGGTACCCGCCCAAGGGCAGAAGATCACCGTGCGCGCCGATGGATCCTTGAGCGTTCCGGACACGCCGATCATTCCGTACATAGAGGGCGACGGCACCGGCGTCGACATAACGCCGGTGATGATCAAGGTTGTGGATGCGGCTGTGGCCAAGGCCTACGGCGGCAAGCGCAAGATCAGTTGGATGGAGGTCTACGCCGGGGAGAAGGCGACCCGCGTGTATGGCCCCGATGTTTGGCTGCCGCAAGAGACGTTGGACATCCTGAAAGAGTATGTGGTTTCGATCAAGGGCCCGCTGACAACCCCCGTTGGTGGCGGTATCCGTTCGATCAACGTCGCCATGCGCCAGGAGCTGGACCTGTACGTGTGCCTGCGTCCGGTGCGCTATTTCAAGGGAGTTCCCAGCCCGGTGCGCGAACCGGAGAAGACCGACATGGTCATCTTTCGCGAGAATTCCGAGGACATTTACGCGGGAATCGAATACGAGGCGGAGTCGGAGAAGGCGCGCAAACTGATCGACTTTCTGCAACGCGAACTCGGGGTGACCAAGATCCGCTTTCCAGCCACCTCCGGTATCGGCATCAAGCCGGTCTCGCGCGAGGGCACGGAGCGTCTGGTGCGCAAGGCGATCCAATACGCGCTGGACAACAAGCGCAAGTCGGTGACCTTGGTGCACAAGGGAAACATCATGAAATTCACCGAGGGTGCGTTCGCGCGCTGGGGCTACGCCCTGGCGCAGCGCGAATTCGGCGCCCAGCTGCTCGACGGCGGACCCTGGCAGGTAATCCAGGCACCGCATGGCCAGCTCGTACTAAAAGACGTGATAGCCGATGCTTTTTTGCAACAGATCTTGTTGCGGCCGGCCGAATATGACGTGATTGCAACCTTGAATTTGAACGGGGATTATATCTCCGACGCGCTGGCCGCCCAGGTCGGCGGAATCGGGATCGCCCCTGGCGCCAATCTCTCCGACACCGTGGCGGTGTTCGAAGCCACGCACGGCACTGCCCCCAAATATGCCGGCAAGGACTATGTCAATCCGGGTTCCGAAATCCTATCGGCGGAGATGATGCTGCGCCATATGGGTTGGCCGGAGGCTGCCGACCGCATCTTGGGTGCGATGGAGAAGGCGATTCTCGCCAAGACGGTGACGTACGATTTTGCCCGCCTGCTCCCGGGAGCCACGCAGTTGTCCTGTTCCGGATTCGGCGACGCCATGATCGCCCAGATGTAGCCCGCAGGGCCATTGCTGGCGCCGGCACGTGCCGGCTAGGCGGTTTTGCCAACGAAACCAGCCCCGCTCTGCGGGGCTTTTCCCTGCGCGCTGCGGCGCAGGGTTTTCAGGCGTTCGGAGTGATGTTGGACGCCTGCTTGCCCTTAGGGCCTTGCACGATCTCGAAGGCGACCTTCTGGCCTTCCTTTAGCGTCTTGAAGCCCCCGATCTGGATTGCAGAAAAATGTGCGAACAAGTCCTCGCCACCATCATCCGGCGTGATAAATCCATATCCCTTGGCATCGTTAAACCATTTCACCGTACCTGTAGCCATGCATCCGTCCTCTTCTCCGCGTTTCCGCTGCTCATCCAAGGCGTCGCGGTGCACCCGGCTAGAACTGCCGGTTCCTCCCCGGACCCCTATCCCTGTGGCCGACCCGAAAATGCGTGCCGGCCAGCCTTGCTCCTGCGAAGTTTCTCCGACTGCGTCAGGATGAGCATTGTTCGGGCAAATCTCGTGGGCCGTCAAGCCCCAGCGTGCGGACGGATTGGGACTCGGCGCTGCACCGAATCGGGGCCAGGGCAAAATTAAGACGCAGGATCGCTGGAAAACCGGGCGGTTCGCCCGCGGCGACCGGGCGATCGCACCGGATCGCTCCGGGTCAATATTGCACCTGCGGGATGCCGAATTTGCTGCTAGGGAAGGCCCCGAAGTTGGCTCGGTTTCACTTATCATCTACCTCGTAACGGCTCGCGGTCCGAGGTGGCCTGGGTTGCGATGCGAGGTGCCTTTTTTTCACAGTTATGAGCGAACGGTTCGAAGAGGGCACTGTTGTCGAGAAGCAGGCTGCGGAAACGAAGCCGCCGCCGATGTTTCAGGTCGTGCTTTTGAATGACGATTTCACCCCGATGGAGTTTGTAGTAGGGGTATTGCAGAAATTTTTTGGTAAGGGTCGGGAACAGGCGACTCAGATCATGCTAAAGGTGCATCATGAGGGCCGTGGAATCTGCGGCGTCTACCCACGCGATGTCGCTGCTAGCAAGGTCGACCAGGTTTGCAGTTTTTCACGCGAGCACCAGCACCCGCTGCAGTGCGTGATGGAGGAAGCATGATCGCGCAGGAATTGGAAGTGAGCTTGCACATGGCTTTTGTCGAGGCCCGCCAGGCGCGACACGAATTCATCACTGTCGAGCATCTACTGCTGGCGCTGCTGGACAATCCCTCGGCCACTGAGGTGTTGCGTGCCTGTGCGTGCAACATCGATGATTTGCGCAAGAGCCTGCAGAACTTCATCGCAGACAACACGCCGGTGCTGCCGCAGAATTCGGAGGCCGACACCCAGCCGACCCTTGGCTTTCAGCGGGTGATCCAGCGCGCCATCATGCATGTGCAGTCGACCTCCAACGGCAAGAAGGAGGTTACCGGCGCCAACGTGCTGGTGGCGATCTTCGGCGAAAAGGACTCGCACGCTGTGTACTACCTGCACCAGCAGGGCGCGACCCGGCTCGACGTGGTCAATTTCATTTCGCACGGGATCACCAAGGCGCCCGCCGCCGATGACAAGACCAAGCCGCAGGGTGAGACGGAACAGGAATCGGGCGATGCGCGCGAGCAGGTCTCGCCGCTGGAGCAGTACACGCAGAATCTGAACGCGCTGGCGCGCGATGGCAAGATCGACCCGCTCATCGGCCGCGAGCCCGAAGTCGAGCGCGTCATCCAGGTGCTGTGCCGGCGCCGCAAGAACAATCCCCTGCTGGTCGGTGAGGCGGGCGTCGGCAAGACCGCTATCGCCGAGGGCCTGGCCTGGCGCATCGTCAAGAATGAAGTGCCCGAGATCCTGGAAAAGGCCAACGTGTATTCGCTCGACATGGGCGCGTTGCTGGCCGGCACCAAGTACCGCGGCGATTTTGAACAGCGCCTCAAGGCCGTGCTCAAGCAGCTCAAGTCCAACCAGCAGGCGGTGCTGTTCATCGATGAGATCCATACCCTGATCGGCGCCGGTTCGGCCTCGGGCGGGACGCTCGACGCATCGAACCTGCTCAAGCCGGCGCTATCGACCGGGCAGCTCAAGTGCATCGGTGCGACGACCTATAACGAGTACCGCGGCATTTTTGAAAAGGATCACGCCCTGTCACGGCGCTTTCAGAAGATCGATGTCAATGAGCCGACCGTGCAGCAGACGATCGAGATCCTCAAGGGCCTGAAGTCGCGCTTTGAAGAGCACCACGGCGTCAAGTATTCCTCGGGAGCGATTACCGCGGCGGCCGAGTTGTCGGCCAAGTTCATCAACGACCGGCATCTGCCGGACAAGGCGATCGACGTGATCGACGAGGCCGGCGCGGCGCAGCGCATCCTGCCCGTGTCCAAGCGCAAAAAGACGATCGGCAAGAACGAAGTCGAAGACATCATTTCCAAGATCGCCCGGATCCCGCCGCAAACCGTTTCGAGCGACGATCGCGCGCAGCTCAAGAACCTGGAGCGCAATCTCAAGAATGTCGTCTTTGGCCAGGATCCTGCGATCGAGGCGCTGGCTGCCGCGATCAAGATGGCCCGCTCGGGATTGGGCAAGCCGGAAAAGCCGATCGGTGCCTTCCTGTTCTCGGGCCCGACCGGGGTCGGCAAGACCGAGGTGGCCAAGCAGCTCGCGTTCACGCTGGGGATCGAGCTCATTCGCTTCGACATGTCGGAATACATGGAGCGGCACGCGGTCAGTCGCCTGATCGGCGCACCCCCCGGATACGTCGGATTCGACCAGGGCGGGCTGCTGACCGAGGCCATTGCCAAGAAGCCGCACGCGGTCCTGCTGCTCGATGAGATTGAGAAAGCGCATCCGGACATCTTCAATATTTTGCTGCAGGTCATGGACCACGGCACGCTCACCGACAACAACGGTCGCAAGGCCGATTTCCGCAACGTCATTCTCATCATGACGACCAATGCCGGCGCTGAGATGCTGCAAAAGCGCGCCATCGGCTTTGGCAACAGCCGTGAAGCCGGCGACGAGATGGCGGAGATTCGCCGCATGTTCTCGCCGGAGTTCCGCAACCGCCTCGACGCGACGATCAGCTTTGCGGCGCTGGACCGCGACGTGATCCTGCGCGTGGTCGACAAGTTCCTCATGCAGCTCGAAGAGCAGCTGCACGAGAAAAAGGTCGACATCGTGTTCAGCGATGCGCTGCGCACGCACCTTGCCCGCAAGGGCTTTGACCCGGTCATGGGCGCCCGACCGATGGCTCGCCTCATTCAGGACACGGTGCGCAAGGCCCTGGCCGACGAACTGCTGTTTGGCCGCCTGGTCAACGGCGGCAAAGTGGAGGTCGATGTGGACGAGGACGATAAGGTCAAGCTCGACTTTCCTCCCGCCGACAGCGGCGATGCACCACAGCCCGAACGCGGCGAACCGGTACTGTCGGAATAGCTGCTGCGGCGATGCGGAGTGCGACCGGCGTGCGCGCCCGGCGCGCGCTGCTGGGCGCCGTCCTAGCCCTGGGCGCGCTGCTTGCGTTGCCGCTGCGGGCGCAAGAACTCACGCCTGCCGGCCTTTGGCAGTCGATCAGCGATGACGATGGCAAGCCCAAGGCCTACGTGCGCATCCGCGAGGTCCAAGGCGAGTTCGTCGGAGTCATCGAGCAAGTAATCAACCCGGCCAAACGCGCAGATCGCTGCAAGGACTGCCCGGGTGATCGCCGCGACCAGCCGATCGTCGGTCTGACCATCATTACCGGTGTGCATCGCGACGGCGAGCAGTTCGGCGGCGGCAAGATACTGGACCCCGACAACGGTCGCGTGTATTCGTGCCGGTTGACCCCGATCGATGGTGGCAAGCGGCTCGAGGTTCGGGGCTTTCTTGGTCTATCGCTGTTCGGGCGTACGCAGACCTGGATACGCCAGGAGTGATCGCCCGGGCGGAGCCGCCCTTACGTTGTGCCGGTACTGCCGAAGCCGCCGCTGCCCCGGCAGCTTTGGGCAAATGCGTCGACTTGGCGCAGCTGCACCTGGCGCACGGGAACGATCACCAGCTGGGCTATGCGCTCCAGCGGCTCGACGCGGTACGCCTCGCTGCTGCGGTTCCACAGGGACACCATGATCTGTCCCTGGTAATCGGAATCGATCAGCCCGACAAGGTTCCCCAGAACGATCCCGTTGCGGTGACCCAGGCCAGAGCGCGGCAGCACGATCGCGGCCAGGCTGGCATCGGCAAGGTGGATGGCAAAGCCCGCCGGCACCAGCACGCTGGCGCCGGGCGCCAGGACCATGGCCTCGGGCACGCAGGCGCGCAGATCGATTCCCGCAGACCCGGCGGTGGCATAGGCCGGTGGCGAGGCACGCAGGCGCTCGTCCAGGATGCGAATCTGCAGTTCGGGATTCGGGTTCACGTTCATGTGCCCGGCTCGCCCGGGTCGACGCGCGTTGCTAGCCGATCGGCGATCGCCGCCACGATCCTGCGTCCTTGCTCGAGCTTGGATGCGCGCGGCAGGGTGCGCGCCGTGGTGGCATCGACGATCACCAGCTCGGCCTCATCGCTGCCCAGGGCATCGGGGATCGAATTGGCAACCATCATCGCCACGCCCTTGCTGGAGAGCTTGCTGCGCGCATGCTCGATCAGGCGCTCGCTCTCGGCGGCAAAGCCCACGCACAGCGGGGGCAAAGGCAGGGCGGCCACCGTAGCCAGGATGTCCGGATTGTTGGCCAGCTGCAAGGTGGGCGGCTCGGCCGAGGCGCGCTTTTTCAGCTTGAGCGGACTGATCGAGGCGGCGCGCCAATCGGCAACTGCGGCCACGGCAATGAAGACGTCTGCCGTTTCCACGGCTGCCAGGACCCGCTCCAGCATCTGTGCCGCGCTATCGACCTCGACGCGGCGCACGCCGTGCGGCGCCGCCAGCATGGTGGGGCCGCTCACCAGGGTGACATCGGCCCCGGCCTCGCGTGCGGCGCGGGCGAGCGCGTAGCCCATCTTGCCTGAAGAGCGATTGGTGATCCCGCGCACCGGGTCCAGTGGCTCGAAGGTGGGTCCCGCGGTGATCAGCACGCGCCGGCCCCGCAGGCACTTGCTTTGGAATGCCGCTACCAGATCCGCAAGGATTTCGTCGGGCTCGATCATGCGCCCGGCACCGACCTCGCCGCAGGCCTGGTCGCCATGGGCCGGACCCAGGATCAGCGCGCCGTCGGCGCGCAGGCGCTCGATGTTGCGCTGTGTCGCCGGCTGCTCCCACATCTCGACGTTCATCGCCGGCGCCAGCAGCAGCTTGCACTGCGCGCTGCGCCGCGCCAGCACCAGCGTCGAGAGCAGGTCGTCGCACAATCCGTTGGCGATCTTGGCAAGAAAATTCGCGCTCGCCGGAGCCACGAGGATCGCGTCGGCGTCGCGCGATAGCGCAATGTGGGCCATGCCATCGGACATGCGCGTGTCCCAGAGATCGTCGAATACCGGCATGCCGGTTAGCGCCTGCAGGCTCGCTGGCGCTAGGAAATTGCGCGCCGAGTGCGTCATGACGGCCTGCACATGCGCACCCTGTTCGCGCAAGCGGCGCACCAGCTCACAGGATTTGTAGGCGGCGATTCCGCCGGTAACGCCCAGGACGATCTTTCGATTGGATAGTTCCATCAGGAATTTTCCCCGCCGCTGAACCAAGGTAAAGCGTGTTCGCTCATTTTTCGAAGCCGCCGACGTGACGGTGGCGCACTCGCAGCAATTCATCGAGGATCAACAGCGCCGCCCCGCAGCAGATGGCGCTGTCGGCGACGTTGAACGCCGGAAAGTGGCCGCCGGGAAACAGCGGCGAGAGCCACGTCCAATGAAAATCCAGAAAGTCGATCACATGTCCGAGGCGGATGCGGTCGACGACGTTGCCCAGCGCGCCGCCCAGGATCAAGCCCAGCGCCAAGCCGAACAGGCGCTGGTGCCCGTGCCCCACGAGCAGCCAGATGATGAAAGCGCTGGCCAACAGGCCGATCGCCGTGAACAGCTGCCCTTGCCAGCCGCTGGCGCTGTTGAGAAAGGAAAAGGCAGCGCCGCGGTTGTACGCGAGCACGAGGTTGAAGAAGTCGCTTACCGCGATCGACTCGCCCGACCCGAGTGCCTGCAGAACGCGGGCCTTGCTGGCCTGGTCGGCAATGACGACCACGGCCGCCAGCGCCAGCCAGGGCAGCATGCCGGTGAAACTGGCGGAGCGCGCGCCGGACATCACACGAAAAGGCGCGCTTCGCCGGCGCCGAAGAGATTGTCGGCGCAGCGGCCGCAGATGCTGGGGTGTGCCGGCTCCGCACCGATGTCTTCGCAATAGTGCCAGCAGCGCTCGCATTTGGAATGCTTGCTGGCGTGCACCACGATGTGTTCGTCCTGGGCGCTGGCAGCGCGGTGCAGATCGGCGCGGCTGGTCACGGTTACGAACTTGAGCTCCTCTCCCAGGGTCTCGAGCAGCGCGTAGCGCTCTCCATGCGCATGGATATCGATCTCGGCCTGCAGCGAGGATCCGACCTTGCCCTGCTCGCGCAGTTCCTCAATGCGTTTGAGCGCTTCGGCACGAAATGCCCGAATCGCCGACCACTTGGCCAGCAGCGCCTCGTGCCCGGGGATGGGTGGCGGCTCGTGAAACACCTGCGTGAAGATCGTGGCCGCGTCGTTGCGCTGGAAGACCCGGTACGCCTCGTCGGCGGTGAAGGACAGAAAGGGCGCCATTAAGCGCAGCAAGCTGGCCGTGATATGCCATAAGGCGGTCTGCGCCGAGCGTCGCCCGGTTGAATCGGGCGCATTCGTGTAAAGCCGGTCCTTGAGCACGTCCAGATAAAACGAGCCCAGATCCTCGGAGCAGAAGGTCTGCAGCTTGGCCGCAACCGGATGAAATTCAAAGCGTTCGTAGTGCTGGCGCGCGTCGGCCTGGAACTGGCCCACGAGCGCCAACGCATAGCGGTCGATTTCGAGCAGGGCGTCGACCGCGACGGCCTGTGACTCGATGTCGAAGTCGCTGGTATTGGCCAGCAGGAAGCGCAGCGTATTGCGGATGCGCCGGTAGGATTCGACCACGCGCTTTAGTATCTCGTCGCCGATCGACATCTCGCCCGAATAATCGGTCGCCGCCACCCATAGGCGGATGATCTCCGCGCCGGTCTTGGATGCGAGTTGCTGCGGATCGATGCCGTTTCCCAGGCTCTTGCTCATCTTGCGACCCTGGGCATCGACCGTGAAGCCGTGGGTCAAGAGCGCGCGGTACGGTGCACGCCCGTCGATTGCCGACCCGATGAGCAGGGACGAATGAAACCAGCCGCGATGCTGGTCCGAGCCTTCCAGGTACAGGTCGGCCGGGTAGGAAAGCTTCTCGGCATGCGAGCCGCGCAGCACGGTACGGTGCGTCGATCCGGAGTCAAACCAGACGTCGAGGATGTCGTTGACTTTTTCATATTGCTCGGCCTCCTCGGGGGCAAGCACGTCCTGCGTTCGCAGGCGCGACCACGCTTCGATGCCGCCGTGCTCAACGCGCTGCGCGGCGAGCTCGAGCAGTTCGAGCGTGCGCGGATGCAGGGCCCCGCTGTGCCGATGAAGAAAAAACGGCAGCGGAACCCCCCAATTGCGCTGGCGCGAGATGCACCAGTCGGGCCGATTGGCAATCATCCCGTGCAATCGCGCCTTGCCCCAGGCCGGATAAAAGTCGGTGGCCTCGATCGCGCGCAGCGCGGTCTGGCGCAAGGTCTCGTCGACGGTCTCGGTCTGGATCACGCCACGCGTGTCGGCCGTGACGCCGTCCATGCGAACGAACCATTGCGGCGCAGCCCGATAGATGAGTGGCGTCTTGTGGCGCCAGCAGTGCATGTAGCTGTGCGTCTGGCGGGCCACATGCAGCAGGTTGCCGGCCTCGCGCAACGCGTCGATGATCTTGTCGTTGGCATCCCAGATCAGCAAACCGCCAAACAGGGGCAGCTCGGCAGCGTAGTATCCGTCGCCTTGCACGGGGTTCAGAATCTGGTCATTGGCCAGGCCGTAGTGCTTGCACGAGAGAAAGTCCTCTACCCCGTAGGCCGGGGCCGAGTGCACGATGCCGGTTCCCTCCTCGGCACTGACATAGGTACCCAGATACACCGGCGCCGGGCGCGCGTATCCCGGGTGCAGCGCCGCCAGCGGGTGCACGAAACGGACACGATCAAGCGCCGCGCCCCGCGCGGACCCGACAACGTGGCCGACCAGGCCATAGCGTTGCAGGCAGGCGGGGACCAGGGCCAGGGCCAGGATGAGGTAGCGGTCCGCGCAATCGACCAGGGCATAGTCCAGGTCCGGGTGCAAGTTGAGCGCCTGGTTGGCAGGCAGGGTCCAAGGCGTCGTGGTCCAGATCACCGTGAAGCAGGGCTTGTCGAGGCTGGCCACGCCAAAGACCGCGGCCACGCGATCCGATTGCTCGGGCGCCAGCGGAAAGGCCACGTCGACCGCCGGGGAGGTCTTGTCGGCATACTCGACCTCGGCCTCGGCCAGTGCGGAATTGCAGTCGAAGCACCAGTTCACGGGCTTGAGCCCGCGGTACACGAAACCGCGCTCCATCATGCGTCCGAGGGTGCGGATCTCGTCGGCCTCGGACTTGAAGGTCATCGTCTGATACGGATCGGCCCAGTCGCCCAGGACGCCCAGGCGCTTGAAACCTTGCATCTGCAGCGCGATTTGCTCAGCCGCGTGCGCGCGGGCCTTTTCCTGCACCTCCGTGCGTGCGAGCTGCTTGCCGAACTTGCGCTCGATGTGGATCTCGATGGGCATACCGTGGCAGTCCCAGCCCGGCACGTAGGCGGCGTCGAAGCCGGCGAGCAACTTGGACTTGACCACCATGTCCTTGAGAATCTTGTTGACGGCCGTACCCAGATGGATTTCGCTATTGGCGTACGGGGGCCCGTCGTGCAGGACGAAGCGCGGCGCGCCCCGACGGGCCGCGCGAATCGCGTCGTACACGCGGGCCTGCTCCCAGGCCTGCACCCACTGCGGCTCGCGCCGGGGCAGATCACCGCGCATCGGAAACGGCGTATCCAGCAGGTTCAGTGGGTAGCGCGCAGCTTGCTGGGAATCGTCGGCGTTGGCCATGGGAATTGGGTTCGGGTCGAACGCGTCCTAGTTTGGGGCCCGCGGCCGCGACTCACCGAAGATTTCGCGGGCGCGTTGCGAGTCGCAGCGGATGGCTGCTGTCAGCTCTTCGATCGAATCGAATTTTTCCTCGTCGCGCAGCTTCTGCAGAAACTCGACGCGTACCAGGTGGCCGTATACCTCATCGGCAAAATCAAACAGGTGTACCTCCAGCAGCCAGCGACCGCTCCGATCAACGGTTGGACGCAGGCCGGCGCTGGCCACCCCGGGTCGCGGCGCGCCGATGCCGTGTACCCGCACCGCGAAAAT